>NZ_FNKA01000002.1:615013-922520 GCF_900101335.1 Quadrisphaera sp. DSM 44207
GCCGTGTCCGGCAGGGGCACCTGCCCGAAGCGCCGGAGCCTGGCGCCGTCCCTGCCGTAGGCGAGCTCCGCCGCACGGACGCCGGAGCTCCCGATGTCCAGGCCGATGGCCGTCCGTCTGGCCACGTGCACCCCTCCCGCTGCGTCCGCCGTACCGGCGTCCGGACCGCCCCGGACGGGGTGGCTCCTGCGTCATCGGAGGGTCGGCGGGGGTCCTTGAGCCGTTCGGTCGATCCCGTTCCCCTGGAGCGTCGGCTCGCCCTCAGAGGCCGACGGCGGCCAGGTACGCCCCGGCCAGGGCGTCCCCGGCGAGGACGGCGAGCAGCGCGCCGGCGAGCATGAACGGCCCGAACGGGATCGCCGAGCGCCGGCTCGCGCGCCGCGCGAGCAGCAGCCCGACGCCGGCGACGCCGCCGAGCAGGAAGCCGAGCGCGGCGCCGACGGCCAGCTCCGCCCACCCGAGCCAGCCGAGGTAGAGGCCGAGGACGCCGGCGAGCTTGACGTCGCCGAACCCCATCCCCCCCGGCTTGGCGACGGCGAGGGCGAAGTAGAGCAGCCACAGCGCGGCCGAGCCGACCGCGGCGCGCGCGAGCGCCGCCGGGTCGCCGGCCGCGACGGCGGCGAGGGCGATGAGCGCTCCCCCGACGGCGTAGCTGGGCAGCACGATCGCGTCGGGCAGGCGGTGCACGTCGACGTCGATGACCGCCAGGACGACGGCGATCGCCGTCAGGTACAGCAGCGCCGGCAGCGCCCAGCTGAGCCCGGTGCGCCAGGCCACGACGGCGAAGAGCGCGCCGGTGGCCAGCTCCACGAGCGGGTAGCGGGCGCTGACCGGCGCCGAGCAGTCGCGGCACCGCCCGCCCAGCACGAGCCAGCCCAGCACGGGCACGTTGTGCTGCGGCCTGATCCGGGCTCCGCAGGCGGGGCAGGCGCTCGGGGGCCGCACGACGGACTCCCCCCGCGGCACCCGGTGGGCGACGACGTTGAGGAAGGAGCCGACGAGCAGGCCCAGCAGGCCCGCCGCGCCGACGAGGACGGCGGTCACGGCAGCGGGTGGGCGGACGTCTGCTCGCTCCAGGTCCGCACCGCGAACGCCGACTGCACCGGGTCGAGGAAGTACGGCGGGCTGACGGTGCGCAGGCGCGCGTCGTAGCGGTAGTCCTTGCTGTAGCCCGCGATCCCCTGGCCCACGACGCCGCGGAACTTCTGGCCGATCGCGCCGCGCACGTGCAGGTCGCCCTTGCTGTCGCCCGCCCAGAAGTTCTGCACCCGGAAGGAGTGGTTGACCGCCAGGATCGCCGCCTCGACCCGCACGCCGTACATGTGGCCGACCACGTCGCAGCCGCCGTCCTTCTCGAAGCAGCGCACCGGGTGGTAGATCTCGACGTAGTTGTTGGCCACGAGCCCGAGCACGCTCTGGCAGCTCGGCGTCGCCGTGCACCCCGCCGCGGCGTAGGTCAGGTCGTCCGTGATGACGATGTCGTTCGCCGCGCCGACGGTCAGCCGGCCCTGCAGCGCGCCCTGGACGAAGACGTCCCCGCTCCTGCACCCGTAGCTCGTGAGGTCCTCGGCGACGGGGTAGCCGACGGGGTTGCCGCCGGCCGTGCACGGGCTGGTCGGCGCCGCCTGGCTGTAGGCGTCCGCGACGGCGGGCACGTCGCGCACCCAGACCACGCCGCGGGCGGGCAGCGGCCTGCCGGCGCCCACCCCGCACCACGCGGCCCCGCCGTTCCTCGACCACGGGCTCGTCACGTCCATCAGCCCGTCCGGGCGCAGGACGATCTTCGTCGGGCCCGTGTAGAGGCAGCCCGGCTGCCCGTCCGTGGCGGTGACGTCCGTCTGCACCGCGAGCGCGGTGTTGCTGGGCGGCAGGGCGAGGTGCGGCTCGAGACCGAGGTCGATCTGCGTGCCGGTCTCGTCCTCGGGCCACGTGTTCGTGCAGCCGCTCTGCACCAGGTAGTGGCGGCCGTCGGTGAGGCTGCCGTCGTAGCTGGTCGTGGCCCCCTCGTTGAGGTCGGGCTGCCCGCACACGTAGACGGCGTCGTTGCTGTGCATGGGTCCCCACAGCTCGTCGCCGGAGACGAAGCGGATGACGCTGCACCCGGGCGGAGGGTCGGGGGTGGGCGTCGGCCGGGCGTCCGAGCCCACCCTGTCCTGGCGCCCCTCGTAGAAGTGCTTCATGCAGTTCGCGCGCGCCTGCTCCGGCGTGTACTCCCCGTTGCCGGTGTAGGCGTCCGGGTCCTTGGTCTCGTAGTCGGTGAAGTACAGGTAGTCGAGGAAGCCGCGCTGGTCCAGCGTCACCTGCACCGTGCGCACCTCGCGGCCCACCGCTCCGGTCGACTGCAGCCGCACGACGCCGCTGGTGGGGAACTGGCGCGTGTCGACCTCGTACCGGAAGCGGGCGCGGCCGTCGCTGCCGGGCACGGTCACCCACTCGGTGAAGGCTCGGTTGGCCGGCGTCGGCAGGGCGACGGAGCTGCCGGCGGAGAAGGGCGCCGCGGGGTTCCCGTACCGCCAGTAGGCGGGCTGGTCGTTGAGGCGGGCCGTGTAGTCGTCGACGCCGGCCTCGGCGGCGGCCAGGGCGGCGTTCCAGTCCTGGCCGCCGCGGGCGGAGGACTGCCCGGCCGCCGCGTACGCCAGCGTCCCGCCCACCAGGAGCGTGAGGACCATCACGGTGCCCAGCACGGTGACCATGGCGGCGCCGCGGTCACCGGGCGCGGGGCCGCAGGAGCGGGAGGAGCGGTGCAGCCGGGCGACCAGGCGGCCCAGCAGCGTGGGGCGGGTGCGGGTCATGGGGCGGTGACCTTCTCGTTGGGCAGGTGGACGCGGGTGCTGACCTCGGCCGGCGCGACCCGGCCGAGCGGGTCGGTCTGCACCAGCAGCCGGACGCCGACGCTGGCGACGCCGGTCGTGTCGGGCTCCGGGAGCAGCTCCTGCCCGTCCGCGTCGTAGTACGTGAACACCGGCGTGCCCGCGGGGTTGACGACGCCGGAGAGGACGGTGCGCGTGCTCGCCGTCCCGGAGAAGCTCCAGGTGCCCGCCGATGCGGTGGCCGGCGTCCGGGTCTCCACGAGGGCGCCCGCGGGGTCCACGGAGAGCTCCACCAGCACGGGGGCCGGCCCGGCGGCGGTCCAGCTGCGCACGAGCAGCGACGTGCTGCTCGTCGGGACGACGCCGGGCAGCGCCGCCGCGGGGTCCGGCTGCGGGACCTCGGCCGCGGAGCGGACGGCGCGCGTGATGGTCTGCAGCGCCACCTGCGTCGTCGTCGTCGCCTCCACGCGCCGGTCGCTGGCCTGCAGCGACCGGGTGGTGCCGACGACCATCGAGAGCACCATCGTCCCGACGATCCCCAGCAGGACCGTCGTGGTCAGCAGCTCGACGAGCGTCAGCCCGGCCTCCCCGCCGTCCGCGGCCTGCGCGCGTCGGGGCGCGGTCGAGCCGCGCGGCGTCACGAGGTCACCGCCACGGTCAGCGGGTAGGTCGCCGACGGCTCCAGCGTCTGGATCGTCCCGGTGGTGCTGGTGCCGGCGGTGAACGTCCAGCCCGCGCCGTAGGGCATCGTGGCCCTGACGGTGCCGGTGGCGTCGGTGGTGCCGAGGACGTGGGTCTCGCCGGACGTGCACCCGCGGCCGCCGGTCTGCGCCGGGTGCGTGGCCCTGACCTGGACGCCGACCGCGGGCTGGCCGTCCGCGCGCTTGACGACCACGTCGACGAGCGCCGCGCGCGCGGTGGCCGGCGTGGTCGTGCCGGCGGTGACCGCCGCGACGGGCGCGGTGACCGCGCCCGGCCAGAAGGGCGTGCCCTCGGACCCGTCGGCGTTGAGGTCCTTCGCCTCGGGGTCGGCGTCCCAGCAGGTGCCGAGCCACGTGCGGTAGCCGGCCGGGAAGGGGAAGAGCCAGGGGATGGTCACGGGCCAGGTGCCCCCGCCGAGCTCGAGCCGCCGGCCGGGCAGGCTGGTGCTGACGACGCCGACCCCGACCGTCGACGGCACGGGGTGCGCCGCGCTGGGCGCGGAGAGGCGCACGGCGCCCGCGAGGTCGTAGTCGACGGCGACGGCGGTGGTGGCCCCGGCCGTGACCGTCAGGGGGCTCCTGACGGGCGTGAGCGCGTGCTGCGAGTCGACCGAGCCGCCCTCGGAGATCGTCACGGCGTAGTCGCTGGCCGCCGTCAGCTGGTTGAAGAAGGCGCAGCCCTGCTCGTCGGTGGCGGCCGTCACCGGGGGGCCGTCCGGGCGGGACGCCGTCACGGTGACGAGCTCGTTGGCGCGAGCGCGCGCGTCGAGCACCTTGACGGCGATGTTGCCCTTCGCGGGGTCGAAGCCGCCCGCTGCGGGGGCGACGAGGGTGTCCGTGCGCACGGGCGCGGTCGATCCCATGTCCGCCCAGGTGACGCGCACCGACACCCGCTTGTAGAGGAAGGCCGCCCCGGAGCCGGAGTCGCACGGCGAGCCCGCGCCGGTGCGCGGCTGCCAGACCGCGGAGCGCAGCACCGTGTACGCGCGGCCGCCGACGGTCCTCGTCGTCGTGGTGGTCTCCAGGGCGCCGAGCTCGTCGCTCGGCGTGGCGCGCGCCTCGCTGACCACCTCGTCGGCGATGCCGGAGGCGACCAGCCGGGCCCGGCCGTCGTCGGTGAGCCTGACGGTCGTCAGGACGCCGTAGAGGACGCCCAGGCTGGCGATGGCGAGCACGGCCATCGCGGCGACGACCTCCACGAGGGTGAAGCCGTCGTCGCCGTCGAGCGGCTGGCGCAGGCGCTGCACGGCGGTCCTCCTCCTGGGTCGGTCAGGGTCTGATCGGCAGCGCGAGCAGCGGACTTGAGCCGGCTGCCGCACCGCGGACGCACCGCAGGCCCGCACCGGTCGGTGCGAGCCTGCGGTGCCGCTGGAGATCAGCAGTTGGTCGAGCTCGCAGCCGCAGCGGGCTGCTGGCCACCGAGCTTCGAGTCGTAGATGTAGAAGGTGCCGGCGGTACCGCCCTTGGCCGTGGCGTTGGCGCTGGAGCCGCGGATGCAGAAGCCGTCCGTGACCGGCTTGTACTCGATCTTGTTGCCGTTGGTCAGCTTGCCCAGCCCGACGAGGACGGTCTGGCCCGTCGCGGAGACGTCGACGTAAGCGGAACCCGACGTGACCGGGTAGCTCTGCGAGTCGACGAAGGCGGTCTCGACCGTCGTCGCCACCGTGCGGATGTCCGACTTGATGCTGGAGTCGACGGCCTTCTGGCGCTGGTTGAGGAAGACCGGGACGGCGATCGCGGCGAGGATGCCGATGATGATCATGACGACGAGGAGCTCGATCAGGGTGAAGCCCTGGTCCTTCTCCTCCATGGACGTGCGGACGCGAGCGAGCACCTTCTGCTCCCCTTCGTGAGGACGAGGGCCCGCTCTGGGCGCGGCCCGTGACACCTGGACCATCGGAACGGCGCGGTGGACCTTGAGCCGCGACCCGCCCGGCCGGCTAGCGCTCACCCGATCGGCGCAGGCGCCGAGCCGAGGTGCCGGGCCGGACGCCTCACCACTGCGAGTCAGCGATCCCGTCCCGGATCCGCGGCAGCAGCGCCGCCAGGCGCTCGTCCGGCACCGCTCCCGCGGACACGGCCACCACGGACGGCGGCGCCGCGGCGGCGTCGAGCAGCCCGCCGGCGATCGCGGTGCCGGTGCGCAGGCACAGCGCCCACGGCGAGGCGCCCGGGACGTCGCGGTCGACCTCGTGCAGGGCCCGGGCCATCTCGCGCGGGAACGTCCACGCCGACAGCGCCGCCGCGGAGACCTCGGTGTGCCGGACGCCGTACCGCTCGGCCTCGGCGGCCAGCAGCTGCGCGCGGCCGCCGTCGGCGACCTCCGGCAGCGCCAGCAGCTCGGGGTAGCCCTCGGGGTCGTGCTGGCACAGCACCGCCTGCCCGATGGAGGAGAGCAGGCCGAGGCAGAAGGACTCCGCGGTCGGCAGGCCGAAGCAGCCGGCGAGCTCGCCGCACGCGACGGCGGTGGTCTTCGACCGCGTCCAGAAGTCCGCGGGCAGCACCGACTCGTCGTCCGCGCCCGCCGCCGCGACCGCGGCCATCGTGCGCACGGTGGTGAAGCCCACGACCGTGACGGAGAACGCGACGGTGCGCACCCTGCCGCCGAGGCCGTAGTAGGCGCTGTTGGCCAGGCGCATGAGGCGCGCCGACAGCGTGGCGTCGGCCACGAGGACGTCGGCCAGCTCCTTCGCGCCCACGCCGTCGTCGTCCGTCATGGCCACGACGCGGGCCGCCACGGGGCGGCGCGCCGCCAGGGAGTCGACGGTGCCCAGCAGCTCGTCCAGCGCCGCTCCCGCAGCGGTGCGGGTCACTGGATCTGGTCGAAGATGGTGAAGATCGGCAGGTACATCGCGATGATCATCCCGCCGACGACGGCGCCCAGGACGGCGATCATGATCGGCTCGATGAGGCTCGTCAGCGCCTCGGTCGTCGCCTCGACCTCGGCGTCGTAGAAGTCGGCGACCTTCTCCAGCATGGTGTCGGTGGCCCCGGTGTCCTCGCCGACGGCGAGCATCTGCACGACCATCGGGGGGAAGACCCCGTGCCGGGCCAGCGGCGCGGCCATCGACTCGCCGCGGCGCACGCTGTCCTGCACGTCGCGGGCGGCCCGCTCGAGCACGAGGTTGCCGGCGGTGCCGCCCACGATGTCCAGGCTCTGCAGGATCGGCACCCCCGAGCGGATCATGGTGCCGAGGTTGCGGCAGAACCGGGCGACGGCGACCTTGCGGAACAGCGGCCCGAAGACCGGCACGCGCAGCACGAGCGGGTCGACGACCGAGCGCACGCGGTGGTGGTGGCGCACCCGCCGCCAGACCACCAGCCCGACGGCGGCGAGGACGACGAGCAGGGGCGCGCCGACCTTCATCAGGCCCGAGAGCCACACCAGCAGGCGCGTCGGCGCCGGCAGCTCTCCGCCGAGCGAGGCGAACATCGAGGCGAAGATCGGGACGATGAACAGCAGCATCCCGACCACGGCGAGCAGGGCGATGACGAAGACGACGACCGGGTAGGTCATCGCCGACTTCACCTTCCCGCGCAGCTTGACCTCGGCCTCGAAGTTGGCGGCCACCGACTGCAGCGTGGAGTCCAGGAACCCGCCGACCTCGCCGGCGCGGCACATGTTCATCATCAGCGGCGGGAAGACGCGGGGGTGCTTGGCCAGGGCGACGGACAGGGACTGCCCGGTCTCGACGTCCTGGCGGACGCTGGCGAGCACCCCGGCGAGGGCCTTGTTCTCGGTCTGCGCGGCGAGGATGGTCAGCGCGCGCAGCAGCGACAGCCCCGAGTCGATCATCGTGGCGAACTGCCGCGACATCACCGCGAGGTCCTTGAGGGAGACCGAGCGGCCGAAGGGCAGGGTGATCTCGCGGTTGAGGCCCGTGCCGGCCACCGCCACCGACAGCGGGGCGTGGCCGAGCTGGCGCAGGCGGGCGACGAGCGCGGCCTGGTCGGTGGCCTCCATGCGACCGGTGACGACCTTGCCGGCGCGGTCGCGCACGGTGTACTCGAACGTCGTGGTGGTGGCCATGCGTGCCGTCCTCTCCCGCGCCCTGCTCAGGACCGGCCGGTCATGCGGGTGAAGTCCTCGACGTGGTGGCACTTCTCGAGGCCGTGGGCGGGCGAGATCCGCCCCGTGCGCACGAGGTCGGCCAGGTGCTGGTCGAGGGTGTGCATGCCGTGCTGGGCCCCGGCCTGCATCGCCGAGTAGATCTGGTGGGTCTTGCCCTCGCGGATGAGGTTGCGGATCGCGGGGGTGGCGACCATGACCTCGGTGGCGACCACGCGCCCGGAGCCGTCGGAGGTCTTGCACAGCGTCTGGCTGACGACGCCCTGGATCGCGCCGGCCAGCTGCACGCGCACCTGCTCCTGCTGCTCGGGCGGGAAGACGTCGATGACGCGGTCGACGGTCTGCGCGGCGTCCTGCGTGTGCAGCGTCGCGAAGACCAGGTGGCCGGTCTCGGCGGCGGTCAGGGCCACCGACATCGTCTCCAGGTCGCGCAGCTCGCCGACGAGGATGATGTCCGGGTCCTGGCGCAGCACGTGCTTCAGAGCGCTGGCGAAGGACTTCGTGTCCTCCCCCACCTCGCGCTGGTTGACCAGGCACGACTTGTGGCGGTGGAGGAACTCGATCGGGTCCTCCACGGTCATGATGTGGTCGCGGCGGGTGCGGTTGGCCAGGTCGACCAGGGCGGCCAGCGTCGTGGACTTGCCCGAGCCGGTCGGTCCGGTCACGAGCACGAGCCCGCGCGGCAGCCCCGCGAAGGCGGCGACGGCGCCGGGCACGCCGAGCTCCTCCAGCGGCTTGATCTCGAAGGGGATCACGCGGAAGGCGGCGCCGACGGACTCGCGCTGGCGGTAGAGGTTGACGCGGAAGCGGGCCCGGCCCGGCAGGGCGAAGGCGAAGTCGAGCTCGAGGGCGTCCTCGAACCGCTCCCGCTGCTTCTGGGTGAGCATCGCGAACAGCACGCGCTGCAGCACGGGAGCCGTCAGCGGCGGGTGGCCGGGCAGCGTCGTCAGCTCGCCGTTCAGGCGCACGGTCGGCGGCGCGCCGGTGGTCAGGTGCAGGTCGGAGGCGCCGGCGTCCAGCATCTGCGCGAGGACCCCGGGCAGGTCGACGTCGTCCGCCTGCACGCGCTGCTCGGTCGTGGCGCGGGCGTAGGCGTCGGCCGGCGCCGCGGGCGCCGGCTGCGCGAGCACGGGCGCGAGCACGGGCGCGAGCACGGGCGCGAGGCCGGGCTGGTGCGGCACGGGCAGGGGCGCCAGCGGAACGGACGGCACGCCGCTCGGGCGCGCGTGCTCACCTCGGTGGTCCACCGGTGCCTCCTCCAGCGGAGGGCGTTCGCCTCCGACGGGTCTTCATCGGCCGGTAGCGGGCCGGTCTTGAGAGCGCGACGGCTCCGGTCCCCTGGAGGGGCCGGAGCCGTCGCGGGCGCTGAGCGCTGCAGGTGCTGCGGATGGTGCGGGTGCTGCGGGTGCTGCGCTCAGGCGGGGCTGGCGGTGCGGATGCGCGCGCGCACGGCGCCCAGCAGCTCCGGGCTGACCTCGGGAACGCCGTGCGCCTCGGCGGCGTGGGCACCGACGCGCAGGAGGAGGAGCTCCTCGGTCGGCTCGGCGAACGCGGCGTCGCAGCCGGGGACGACGTCCCCGCAGGCGAACAGCTTCATCGGTTCCTCCTCCTGGCCCGGACGCGGCGTCCGGCTCCCGGCGGTGGATCGGCCGGGCCGCGCCCGGGCTTGAGCGCCGCTGCGCCGAGCGGGTCAGCGGGCGCGCGGGCGTGCGGGCGCGTGGGCGTGCGGGTGCGGCTCAGGCCTGGCCCGTGCGGGCGAGGTGGAGGACGACGTCCTCCATGAGCACGACGCCGGTGCACAGCCCGCGCGGGTCGACGACGACCACGGGGTCGAAGCGCTGCTCCGGGCGGCGGCTCATGGCCCGGCGGGCCACCTCGGTGACCGGCTCGGAGGGGTGGCAGCGCAGGGTGACGAACACGCGGCGCGCGCCGCCGGGGTGCTGCAGCAGCACCTGGGCGGGTGAGCCGTCGGTGTGCACCAGCACGGTCGCCTCCGCCGCCGCGTCGGCGGCGGGCGGCGAGGCGAGCGGGGCCTGCGCGACCGGGCGCACCAGCGGCGCGAGCGCGTCCTGCAGGACGACGCGATCGGCCAGCTCCCGCACGCGCGCGCGCACCGCCGGGTCGAGGGCGGCCATGACGGGGGCCGGGCGCCCGAGCAGGTAGCCCTGCGCGAGCGGGATGCCGAGGCCGACGAGGGCGGTCAGCTCGCCCTCGGTCTCGACGCCCTCGGCGAGCAGCCAGGCGTCGAGGCGGCCCGCGTAGCTGCCGAGCAGCTCGACCAGGGCCGCCTTGACCGGGTCGGTGTCGAGGGAGGAGACCAGCGCCCGGTCGACCTTGACGATGTCGGGGCGCAGCTGCGCCAGCTGCAGCAGGCCCGAGTAGCCGGTGCCCGCGTCGTCGAGGGCCACCATGGCGCCGAGCTCGCGCACGCGGGCGACGCCCTCGCGCACCCGCGGCAGGTCGGTGTACGGCACGTGCTCGGTCAGCTCGACCACGAGGCGCTGCAGCCCGCCGCGGCGGGCGGCGAGGTCCTCGACCAGCTGGCGCCAGCCGTCCTCGACCCACCGCTCGGGCCCGGTGTTGACGGTCAGGAACGTCGAGCCGGGCAGGACGTCGAGCAGCTGCACGGCGCGCTCGAGCACGACGGCGTCGAGCGCGCCGCCGAGGCCGCCGGCCTCCGCGGCGGCGAAGACGGCGTCCGGGGGCGGGGCGTCGGGCCCGAAGCGCGAGAGCACCTCGTACCCGGCGACGGCGCCGCGGGCGAGGTCGGCGATGGGCTGCACGTGCACGCCGAGGCACCGGGGGTGCTCCAGGACGCGCGCGACGACGTCGAGCGGGTCCGCGGTGCGGCGGGGCCTGACCTGGCGCACGGCGCCCACCCCCTCCCGCTCCAGCCGGTGCACGGTGGTGGTGTCGGCAGGCGGGCCCGGGCCCTTGAGCGCCCCGGGCGGCGCGGTCCGGCGCCCGGGGGGCGCGCGCCGCTCAGCGGGAGCGGGCGGCGAGCTCGTCCTCGCCGGCGCGGCGCATGACCTCCAGCGGCGCCTCGTGCCCGGTCATCATGCGCACCTGCTCCCCGGCCTGGTGCAGCAGCATCGCGAAGCCGCTGACGACGGCGCCCCCGCGCGCCGACCACGCGCGGGCGAGCGCCGTCGGCCACGGCGCGTAGACGACGTCCAGCAGCACGCCCGCCCCCGCCGCGCCCGCGCTGGGCCGCGACAGCTGCGCGGCCAGGTCGTCGGCCGCGCCGGCGGGCACGGTGGAGACCACCAGCTGCGCGCCGAGCGCGCGGTGCGCGCGCTCCCACGGCGCGACGTCGAGGGCGACCCCGAGGCGGTCGGCGACCTCGTGCAGCGCCGCCGCCCGCAGCGGCGAGCGCACGTGGACGGTCGGCTCGCGCACCCCGAGCACGCGCAGCGCGGCCAGGGCGGACGCCGCGGTGGCGCCGCCGCCGAGCACCGCCGCCGAGGTGGCGCGCTGCACGCCGGCCTCGCGCAGCGCCGCGACGAGGCCGTGCACGTCGGTGTTCTCCCCGCGCCAGCGCAGCCGCTGGCCCGGCTCCGGCATCGGGCCGGGCATCGGCAGCAGCGTGTTGACCGCCCCGACGGCCGCGGCCAGGGGCGAGACCTCGTCGAGCAGGGGCAGCGCCACCTGCTTGAGCGGCATCGTCAGCGACAGCCCGCCCCACTCGACGTCCAGGGAGGCCAGCAGGGGCGCGAGCTCGTGCTCCTGCACGTCCAGCGCCGAGTAGCGCCACCGGCCCACCAGGCCCAGCGCCGCGTACGCCGCCGTGTGCAGCACCGGCGACAGCGAGTGCGCGACCGGATGGCCCAGGACGGCGGCCCTCACGGCCGGCTCAGCCCTGCGGGTTCTCGCGCAGCCACTGCTGGAACTGCCGGACGTTGCGCTGGTGCTCCTCGCCCGTGACCGCGAACAGCGTCTCGCCGGTGTCGGGGTCGACGACCACGAAGTACCGCCAGTCGCCGGGCGTCGGGGAGAGCACCGCGCGCAGCGCCGCCTCCCCCGGGTTGTTGATCGGCCCCGGTGGGAGCCCCGAGTGCAGGTACGTGTTGTACGGGGAGGGGTTGGCGCGGTCCTGCGCCGTGGTGGTGATGCCGGACTTGCCGTTGGCGTAGTTGACGGTCGTGTCCAGCTGCAGCGGGGTGCCGTCGGCGAGCCGGTTCTCCAAGACCCGGGCGACCCTGCCCATGTCGTCCGTCGTGCTGGCCTCGGCCTGCACGAGGCTGGCCCTGGTCAGGACGCCGTGCCGCTGATCGGCGGGCACGCCGAGGGAGTCCAGCGCCTCCCGCGAGCGCGCCACCATCGACTGCAGCACCTCCAGGGCGCTCACGTCGAGGTCGTAGTCGTAGGTGGCGGGGAACAGGTGGCCCTCGACGACGCCGCCGGCCTCCGGCGGCAGGCCGAGGGCGGGGTCGGCGGCGGCGGCCTCGTAGTCGGCGACGGGGATGCCGGTGGCCTCGGCGAGGCGCTCGTAGGTGCGGGCCGCGGTGAAGCCCTCGGGCACCGTGACGCGGAAGGACTGGCGCGAGGCGGGGTCGAGCAGCAGCGCCATGGCGTCCCGGGCGCTCATCTGCCGGCGCAGCTCGTACGTGCCAGGCTGGATCGTCGCGGCGCGCGGCTCGTCGGCGGCGGCCTCGACGAAGGCGCCGGCGGTCTTGACCACGCCGGCCTCCTCCAGCACGCGCCCGATGGTGCGCCCGCTGGCCCCGGCGGTCACCTGCACCCGCACCGCCTCGGTGCCCGCGCCCTCGTAGTCGTCGGGCTCGGTCAGCTGGGCGACGACGTCCCGCAGCTGGGCCGAGGCGAGGTACGTGCCGCCCCCGACGACGAGCAGGCACACCAGCAGCACGGCCAGGGTGCGCAAGCGCCGGCGACGGCGCTGGGAGCGGCGGCGCTCCTGCGACCGGCGACCCGACCGGGTCGGCGGTGCGCTGGGCAGGTCCTGCAACGACAGGCCGCTCACGCCGCCCACCTCCCTCGTGCTCGTCCGCGCCGGACGCGGCGGGCAGCCGCCCGGCCCTGCTCCGGCCTCACTCGGGCGCTCCCCCCGGCGCCGCCGCGGGCTCCACCAGAGAGCCCGGTGCCCGCCCCGACGCCCGCTCGGCGTCCAGGGCCGTCTGCAGCACGAGCACCGCTGCCACCTGGTCCACGACCTCCCGGTGCCGGCGTCCCCGCCGGCCCGAGGCCGTGAGCACCTGGTGCGCACCGACGGTGCTCAGCCGCTCGTCGACGAGCCGCACCGGCAGCGGTGCGACCCGGCGGGCCACGGCTGCAGCGTAGCCGCGCGCGGCGGCCGCCGCTGGGCCTTCGCGACCCGAGAGGGACAGCGGCAGCCCGACGACGACCTCCACGACGTCCCGCTCGGCGGCCTCGGCGGCGATGCGCTCGACGTCGGAGCCGCCGCGCGCGTCGCGGGCGAGGGTCTGCAGGGGCGTGGCCACGAGGCCGTCGACGTCGCTGAGGGCCAGGCCGACGCGCACCGAGCCGACGTCGACGCCGAGGCGCACGCCCCTCCTCACGAGCCGCCGCTCCTCACGAGCCGGTGGCCTCACGAGCCGGTGGTCGCCGCGACCGCCGCGCGCACGGCCTGCAGCGCGGCCGGCAGCGCGGTGGCGTCGGAGCCGCCGCCCTGCGCGACGTCGTCCTTGCCGCCGCCGCCGCCGCCGAGCGCCTGGGCGGCCGCCCGCACGAGGGCCCCCGCCCTCACGCCCGCGCCGCGCCCGGCGGCCGTGGTCGCCACGACGACGACCGGGCGCTCCCTCGCGACGCCGACCAGCGCCACGGCGGCCGGGCGGGAGTCCCCCAGCCGCCCGCGCACGTCGAGCGCGAGGGCGCGCAGGTCGTCGGCGGAGGCGACCGGGCCCGCGTCGGCGGCCACGAGCGCGACGCCGCCGACGTCCTCGGCGCTCGCGGCCAGGGACGCCGCCCGCGCGAGCACCTGCGCCGTGCGCAGCGCCGCCAGCTCCCGGTCGGCCTCGCGCAGCTGCGCGAGCAGCTGGCCGACGCGGTCGACGACGTCGTCGCGCTGGACCTTCAGCAGCCCGCTCACCTGCTGCACGAGGTCGCGCTCGCGGGCGAGGTAGCGGAAGCCGTCCATGCCGACGGCGGCCTCGATGCGCCGGGCGCTGGCGCCGACCGAGGACTCCCCCGTCACCACCAGGGGGCCGATCTGGGCGCTGGAGGACACGTGCGTGCCCCCGCACAGCTCCCGCGACCAGGGGCCGCCGATGTCGACCACGCGCACCCGCTCCCCGTACGTCTCCCCGAACAGGGCGAGGGCGCCCTCGGCGCGCGCCTGCTCCAGCGGCATCTCCCGCACGTCGACGGGCAGGTCGTCGCGCACGGCGCGGTTGGCGACGTCCTCGACGTCGGAGCGCTGCTGCGGGGCGAGCGCGCCCTTCCACGAGAAGTCCAGGCGCAGGTAGCCGGGCCGGTTGAAGGAGCCGGACTGCAGGGCCTGCGGCCCGAGGACCTCGCGCAGCGCGGCGTGCACCACGTGCGTGCCCGAGTGCGCCTGGCGGGCGTCGCGGCGCCAGTCCGGGTCGACCTGCGCGAGCACCCGCTCGCCGGTGGCCAGCTCGCCCTCCAGCACGCGCGCCTGGTGCACGACGAGGCCCTTGAGGGGGCGCTGGACGTCGAGGACCTCCGCGCGCCCGCCGTCCCAGGTGATCGCGCCGGCGTCGGCGTCCTGGCCGCCGGACTCCGCGTAGAACGGCGTGCGGTCCAGGACCACCTCGACCACGCGGCCCGCGCCGGCCGCGGGCACCGGCGCGCCGCCGTCCAGCACGCCCAGGACGGTGGACTCGGTGCTCAGCGTCGTGTGCGCGAGCCACTCGGTCAGCCCGTGCTCGGTGAGCAGGTCGCGGTAGGCGCTGGTGTCGGCCCGGCCGCCGCGCTTGGCGACGGCGTCGGCGCGCGCCCGCTCCTTCTGCGCCCGCATCAGCTCGCGGAAGCCGTCGGCGTCGACCTCCACGCCCTGCTCGGCTGCCATCTCCAGGGTGAGGTCGATCGGGAAGCCGTACGTGTCGTGCAGCTGGAAGGCGCGCTCGCCGCTCAGCCGGGGGTGCTGGGCCCGCTCCTCCTTGGCCTCGCGCACCGCGACGTCGAGGATCGTCGTGCCGGCGGACAGGGTGCGCAGGAAGACCTCCTCCTCGGCCGCGACGACGGAGGCGATGCGCTCCCAGTCGGTGAGCAGCTCGGGGTAGGAGCGGGACATCACGTCGCGGGAGACGGTGAGCAGCTCGGGCAGCACCGGCTCGCCGACGCCCAGCAGGCGCATGGCGCGCACGGCGCGGCGCAGCAGGCGGCGCAGCACGTAGCCGCCGCCCTCGTTGGTGGGCGTGACGCCGTCGCCGACGAGCATCAGGCCCGCGCGCACGTGGTCGGCGACCACGCGCAGCCGCACGTCGGCGGCCGGGTCGGCGCCGTAGCGGGCGCCGGCCAGCTCGGCGGCGCGGCGCAGCACGGGCGCGACCTCGTCGATCTCGTAGAGGTTGTCCACGCCCTGGAGCAGGTACGCCACCCGCTCCAGGCCCATGCCGGTGTCGATGTTCTTCGCCGGCAGCTCGCTGACGATCGCGAAGTCCTCCTTGGACCGCACGTCGGCGAGCTGGTACTGCATGAAGACGAGGTTCCAGATCTCCAGGTAGCGGTCCTCGTCGACGACGGGGCCGCCCTCGCGCCCGTGCTGGGGGCCGCGGTCGACGTAGATCTCGCTGCACGGGCCGCCGGGGCCGGCCGCGCCGGTGTGCCAGTAGTTGTCCTTGCGGCCGCGGCGCTGGATCCGCTCGCCCGGCAGGCCGGCGACCTTCCGCCACAGCTGCTCGGCCTCGTCGTCGTCCTCGTAGACCGTGACCCAGATCGTGTCGGGGTCGAAGCCGTACCCGCCGTCGTCCTGGGAGCCCGTCACGAGCTCCCAGGCGTAGCCGATGGCCCCCTCCTTGAAGTAGTCCCCGAAGGAGAAGTTGCCGTTCATCTGGAAGAACGTGCCGTGGCGCGTGGTCTTGCCGACCTCGTCGATGTCGAGGGTGCGCACGCACTTCTGCACGCTCGTGGCGCGCGGGTACGGCGGGATCTGCTGCCCGGTCAGGTACGGGATGAAGGGCACCATGCCGGCGACCGTGAACAGCAGCGCCGGGTCGGGGCTGACCAGCGACGCGGACGGGACCACGGTGTGGCCCTGCTGCTCGAAGTAGCGCAGCCAGCGGCGGCGGATCTCAGCGGTCTCCATGGCACCTCTCCGCGGGGTGTGGGGTGGTCTGCGGGGCGCGCGGGCCGGCACGGGGGTCGCTCGCCGGCGCTGGTCCCCGGCGGCGCTCGCGGCGCCTCGCGCGGACGGGCCTCAGCGCCTCGGCGCCGCCGGGCCCTGCAGCCGCGAGCGGGCGCTGCGCTCGTCCGTCGCGCCGGTCTGGCCCGTCGTGCCGGTGTCGTCCGTCGTGCCGGTGTCGACGCCGAGGGCGGCGCGCAGCTCCGCCTCGCGCTCGGCCATGGCCTCGCGCACCACGGCCACCGCCTCGCGCAGGCGCCCGGACGGCGGCCGGGCGCCTGCGCGGCGGCCGGCGGCGGGAGTGCGGCCGGCGGCGGGGGTGCGGCCGGAACGGGCGGTGCGGCCGAGCGCGAGGGAGCCGGCCGCCGCACCGACCGCGGCGCCCGCGCCGAACCACAGGGCCGGGCGCACGGCTCAGGCCCCCTCGCGGGTGCGCCCGGCGCCCGGGCGCCGGCCCGACAGCGCCTGGCGCACGCCGTACGTGAACGCGGCGACGCGCACCAGCGGCGAGCCCACCGCGGCGGCCAGCAGCGACGTCAGGGCCGTCACGTTCGTCGTCAGCTGCGCGGCGTTCGACGTGATCGTGTCGAGCTTGCCCATCTGGTGGTTCGCCTGGCCGACGGTCGCCGTGACCTCGCCGATCAGCGGCACGGTGGACTCCGAGAGCCCGCGGATCGTCGCGCGCGCCTCGTCGAGGACCCGGCCGAGCTTGAGCAGCGGCACCGCGAGCAGGCCGACCAGCACGACGAACGCGAGGGCGGCGAGCAGCCCCGCGACGTCTCCGACGGACATGGCCCTCCTCAGCTGCGGCCGTGGACCCGCGAACCCTACCGCGCGGGCCCGCGCCCTCCCGGCGCCGCAGCCGAGCCCGGCGCCGCAGCCGAGCCCGGCGCCGCAGCCGAGCCCGTCGCCGTGCGGCCGCGCAGGCCCGCCCCGCGGAGGGGCCTCGGGCCGCTGCGCAGCGCGCCGGCGGACGGCGACGCGGTGGAGGCGGACGGCGTCCTGGTCACCTCTCCGGTGCGGACGGCGTTCGACCTCGCCCGGGCGGCGCCGTCCGTGCACGCCGGGGTGGCCGCCGTCGACGCCCTGCTGCGCTCACCGGTCGGGCTGGGCCTGGACGAGCTGGCCGCTCACGCCACCGCACACCGCCGCTGGCGCGGAGTGCCGCGGGCGCTGGTGCGGCGCCTGCGCAGCGGCCTGGACCACGCCCGACGCACCAGCGCGCGCAGCGACGACCGCGCGTGGTGGGTGCCGACGTCCGCCTCGCGCGCCCGAGCCCGCCGTCGCCCGTTCCGCTCTCGCCGCTCTCGCCGGGTGCTGGGTCGCGGGGGACACGCCCGTCGCGGTGCGCCGGAACCCAGCACTCGGCGGGATCCGGCGCGCCCCGGGCGGCGGTGCCGCTGGCCCGGACGGCGCGGCGCGCGGCACCCTGCTCCGGTGACGTCGTCCCCCGCCACCGACCGCAGCACCGCCCCGTCCGCTCCTGCGCGCGCCACGGGCTGGCGCCACCCCGCCTGGCTCGTCGCCGCGGTCGCCTTCGTCGCCCTCGTGGGCGCCGCGGGGTTCCGGGCGGCGCCCGGGGTGCTGATGGTGCCGCTGGAGGCGGAGTTCGGGTGGCCGCGCTCGGTGCTGTCCGCGGCCGTCGGGGTCAACCTCGTGCTGTTCGGCCTGACGGCGCCGTTCGCGGCGGCGCTGATGGACCGGTTCGGGATCCGGCGCGTGACCGCGTGCGCCCTGCTGCTGGTGGCCCTCGGCAGCGGCGGCGCCGTCCTGATGAGCGCGCGCTGGCACCTGTTCGTGCTGTGGGGCGTCCTCGTCGGCCTCGGCACCGGCTCGATGGCCCTGGTCTTCGCGGCCACGGTCGCGCAGCGGTGGTTCGTCGCCCGCCGCGGCCTGGTCATGGGCGTGCTGACGGCGGGCAGCGCGACGGGCCAGCTGGTCTTCCTCCCGGTCGCCGCCTGGCTCGTGGAGGCCTCCGGGTGGCGCGCGGCGTCCCTGGTGATCGCGGGCGCCGCGCTGGCCGTCGTCCCGCTGGTGGTGCTCGTGCTGCGCGACCGGCCCGCCGACGTGGGCGCGCGCCCCTACGGCGACGACGGGACGGCGGGCGGCGCGGCGGGCGGCGCGGCGGGCGCCGGGAGCACCCCGGCGCCCGAGACCGTTCCGCACGCGGCCGGCCAGCGCGCTCCCGGCCCGGCCGGCACGGCCCTCGACGCCCTGCGCGGCGCGGCCCGCACGCGCGCCTTCTGGGCGCTCGCGGTCGGCTTCGCGATCTGCGGCGCGAGCACGAACGGGCTCGTCGCCACCCACCTGGTGCCCGCGGCGCACGACCACGGCATGGCGGCGACGACCGCGGCCGGCCTGCTCGCGGTGGTGGGGGTCTTCGACGTCGTCGGCACCATCGCCTCGGGGTGGCTGACCGACCGGTTCGACCCGCGGGTGCTGCTGGGCGCCTACTACCTGCTGCGCGGGGCGTCGCTGTTCGTGCTGCCGTCGCTGCTGGACGACGCGCTGCACCCCAGCGTGCTCGTCTTCGTCGTCGTCTACGGCCTGGACTGGGTGGCCACCGTGCCGCCGACCGTGGCCCTGTGCCGGGAGCTGTTCGGCGAGCGAGGCACCGTGGTCTTCGGGTGGGTCTTCGCCGCGCACCAGCTCGGTGCGGCGGCCGCGGCGTCGGCTGCCGGCGCGGTGCGCGACGCCACGGGCGCGTACACCCTCGCCTGGGTCGGCGCCGGCGCGCTGTGCGGGGTGGCCGCCGTGCTCAGCCTGCGCGTGGCCCGGTCGACGCCGGCCGCGGCCTGAGCCGCACGCGGAAGGGCCCCGCACGCTCGAGCGTGCGGGGCCCTTCCGGGTGAGCGGGTGCCTCAGCGGGCGTAGTGCTCGACCACCTTCTGCACGTCGCAGGTGATCGGCACCTCCTCGCGGGCCGGGCGGCGGGTCAGGGTGACGCGCAGCTCGGGCAGCGCCACGTCGAGGTACTTGGGCAGCTGCGGCAGCACGTCGCGGTGCGCGCCGGCGGCCGCCACCTGGAACGGCGTGGTCTGCGCGCTCTTGGGGTGCACGGAGACGACCTGGCCCGGCTTCACGCGGAAGGACGGGCGGTCCACGCGCACGCCGTCGACGAGGATGTGGCGGTGCACGACCAGCTGGCGGGCCTGCGCGATGGTGCGGGCCAGGCCGGCGCGCAGGACGATCGCGTCCAGGCGCATCTCCAGCAGCTCGACCAGCACGTCGCCGGTGCGGCCGGGGGAGCGGCGGGCCTCGTCGAAGACGCGGCGCATCTGCGCCTCGCGGATGCCGTACTGCGCGCGCAGCAGCTGCTTCTGGCGCAGCCCGAGGGCGTACTCGCTCTCGGTGCGGCGGCGGGCGCGGCCGTGCTCGCCCGGCGGGTAGGGACGCACCTCGAAGTAGCGCGCGGCCTTGGGGGTCAGCGGCACGCCCAGCGCGCGGGAGAGCCGGACGGTGCGACGGTTACGACCCGAGTGGGACAACGGTTCTCCTCGTGGGTGCGGGCGTTCGCGCTCGACGTCCCGGGCGGGAGGCGGAGCGGCGACTGACACGGGCCACCAGCGACGGGGCTGGAGCCGGCTGGTCCGGGCGGACGGCGGCGGGCGCCGTCCAGGACCGGTGGTCGAGTCTACCGGAAGCGGGCGCGTCCCCCGGACGCGATGATCACCGGCGGGCGCGCAGCAGCGCGCGGATGCGCTCCAGGCGCGAGCGCACGTCGCGCTCGAACCCGCGGTCGGTGGGCGCGTAGTACTCGCGGCCGTCGAGGTCGTCGGGCAGGTGCTGCTGCGCGGCGACGGCGTGGGGGGCGTCGTGGGGGTACCGGTAGCCCCTGCCGTGCCCGAGCGCCGAGGCGCCCGCGTAGTGGGCGTCGCGCAGGTGCGCCGGCACGGGCCCGCCGCGGCCCGCGCGCACGTCGGCGACGGCGGCGTCGATGCCGAGGTGGGCGGCGTTGGACTTCGGGGCGGTCGCCAGGTGGACGACGGCCTGCGCCAGCACGATGCGCGCCTCCGGCATGCCGATCATCGCGACGGCCTGCGCCGCCGCGACGGCCGTCTGCAGGGCGGAGGGGTCCGCCATCCCGACGTCCTCGCTGGCCGAGATCACGAGGCGGCGGGCGACGAAGCGGGGGTCCTCCCCCGCCTCGAGCATGCGGGCGAGGTAGTGCAGCGCCGCGTCGACGTCCGAGCCGCGCAGCGACTTGATGAGGGCGCTGGCGACGTCGTAGTGCTGGTCGCCGGCGCGGTCGTAGCGCACGGCGGCGACGTCGAGCGCGCGCTCGGCGTGCGCCAGCGACACGGTCGCCGGGCCCCCGGCGCTGGCGTCGTGCTCGTCCAGGGCCACCCCCGCCGCGGCCTCCAGCGCCGTCAGCGCGCGGCGGGCGTCGCCGCCGGACACGCGCACCAGGTGGTCCAGGGCCTCCGGGGAGAGCTCCACCTCGCCCGCGAGGCCGCGCTCGTCGGCCACCGCCCGCTGCAGCAGCACGCGGACGTCGTCGCCGGTCAGCTCGCGCAGGGTCAGCAGCAGGGAGCGCGAGAGCAGCGGCGCGACGACGGAGGAGGAGGGGTTCTCCGTGGTCGCCGCGATCAGGACCACCCACCGGTCCTCGACGCCGGGCAGCAGGGCGTCCTGCTGGGCCTTGGTGAAGCGGTGGATCTCGTCGAGGAAGAGCACCGTGCGCCGCCCGTGGAGGTCGCGCGCGTCGCGGGCCTCCTCCACGACGCGCCGGACGTCGCGCACGCCGGCGGTGACGGCCGACAGCTCGGCGAACCGCCAGCCCGCGGCCCGCGAGACCACGTGCGCCAGCGTCGTCTTGCCGGTGCCGGGCGGCCCCCACAGCACCACGGACGCCGGCCCGGCCCGGCCGTCACCGCCCTCGACGAGGCGGCGCAGGGGCGCCCCCGGCGCGAGGAGGTGCTGCTGGCCGACGACGTCGTCCAGCCCCCGCGGGCGCATGCGCACCGCGAGCGGCGCGCGGGCACCGGCGCGCGAGGACGACGAGGACGACGAGGACGACGAGGACGACGAGGACGAGACCTCGTCGTCGGCGGTGAACAGGTCGGCCACGGCGCCAGGGTGGCACGCGGGGCCGCGTCCGCCGGCGGGTCGGTGTCGGCGCCTCCTGGCACAGTTGGCGCGTGGTCGAGCCCGTCGTCGAGCCCGTGGTCGAGCCCGTGGTCGAGCCCGTGCGCGAGGACGGCTGGGCGTCGCGGCCCCTGCCCGCGGCACAGGACCTCGGCGACGGCTCCCGCGTGGTGCGGGCCGCCGTCTACGCCGCCGTGCCGGGCTACCGCCCGCTCGAGGTCGACCTGCACACGGCCGGCGACGCGCCCGCCGACGGCCGCGGCCGCCCGGTGCTGCTGTGGGTGCACGGCGGCGGGTGGCGCGGCGGCGCCCGGGACGACCTGCCGACCGTCCTGCGCGAGGTCGACGTGCACCGCGCCGTCGCCGAGCACGGCTACCTCGTGGCGAGCATCGACTACCGACTCTCCGCCGAGGCCCCCTTCCCCGCGCAGCTGCACGACGTCAAGGCCGCGCTGCGCTGGCTGCGGCACCGCGCCGACGACCTGGGCGCGGACGCCGACCGGATCGCGGTGTGGGGCGAGTCCGCGGGCGCTCACCTGGCCGCCCTCGCGGCGCTGACCCCCGACGCCGAGGACCCGTACCTGGAGGGCGCGGTGGGCGTGCGCGGGCCGAGCAGCGCCGTGAGCGCGGCCGTGGCGTGGTACCCGGTCACGGACTTCGCGACCCTGGTCGAGCAGGACCGCGCGAGCGGCGTGGAGCTGCCGCAGGACCTGGCGCAGCTGCCCGAGTCGGCGCTGCTCGGCGCACCGGCCGCCGAGGTGCCGCTGGTCGCCCGCTCGGCCAGCCCCGTGCACCACGTCTCCGCCGGTGCGCCGCCGCTGCTGGTGCAGCACGGCACGGCGGACCGCGTGGTGCCCGTCGCGCAGTCCGACGAGCTCGTCGAGGCGCTGCGCGAGCTCGGCGCCCCCGTGGAGTACCACCGCGTCGAGGACTACGACCACTGCTTCGACGGGCACCCCGAGCCCGCGCGGCTGGTCGAGCCGGTGCTCGCCTTCCTCGACCGCCACCTGGCGTAGTGCTCGCCCGCACCGGGCGGGTGGTGGCGCGCCACCCGCTGCTCGTCCTCGCGCTGTGGGGCCTGTTCGTGCTCGGCGCGGGCGGCGCCGCCGTGGGCGCGTTCGGCAACCAGGGGCTGTTCGCGCGCCTGCAGAGCGGTCCGGTGCAGGTGCCCGGGGAGGCCCAGGAGGGCCGGGAGCTGCTGGCCGAGCAGGTGCCGGACTCGCGCCGGGTGCTGCTGCAGCTGGCGGGCGTGGACCCGGCGTCCCCGCAGCTGCAGCAGCTGCTCGCCGGCGCCGCCGCCGACCTCGCGGCCCTCGACGGCGTCACGCGGGTCGCCGCGCCGCTGCCGGGCGCCGGCGCTGCCGGCTCGGCGCTCGTCTCCGCCGGCGGCGACGCCGTCCTCGTCACCGCCGAGCTCGACCCGGCGCTGCCGACGGCGCGCGCCGACGAGGTCGCGGCGGCCGTCGGCCAGCGCCTGCAGGCGCTGGCCGACGACGCGGCCGCGCAGCTGCCGGGGGCGAGCGGGGCGGTGGGCAGCGTCGAGGGGCTCGTCTCCGCGATCTCGGGGCAGGTGGAGGAGGACCTGCGCACGGGCGAGGCCGTCGCGCTGCCGGTGAGCCTGCTGGTCATGGTGGTGGTCTTCGGCGGGTTCCTCGCCGCCGGCGTGCCCGTGGTGGGCGCCGCGGTCTCCATCGCCGGTGGGCTCGGCGCCCTGCTCGCCTTCTCCTCCGTCATCGACCTCGACGCCTCGGTCGTCAACGTCGTCTCGGTGCTCGGCCTGGGGCTGTGCATCGACTACGGGCTGCTGATCGTCTCCCGCTACCGCGAGGAGCTGAGGGCCGCGCGCACCGCCGCGCCCGAGCGCCCGCACCCGCGCCGCACCCGCGACCGGGCGCTGGAGCGCACCCTGGCCACCGCGGGGCGCACGGTGCTCTTCTCCGCGGTGACCATCGCCGTCAGCCTGTCGGGGCTCCTCGTCTTCGGCGCGGAGGTGCTGCGCTCGATGGGCCTGGCCTCGGTCTCCGTCGTGGTGCTCGCGCTGCTCGTGGCGCTGACGCTCGTCCCGGCGCTGCTCGCGCTCGGCGGCGCCCGCCTGGCCCGCCCCGGGGCCGTCACGCGCCTGCCCGGCCTGGGCGCCGTGGCGCGCCGCCTCGGGGACGTCTCCCCCGAGGACGGCCGGTTCGCGGCGCTGGCCCGCCGGGTGCAGCGCCGGCCGTGGCTGGTGCTCGGCGGCGTCACCGCGGTGCTGCTGGCCGCGGGCGCGCCCGTGGCCTCGGTGCAGCTGCGCTCGGACGGCGTGCAGCTGCTGCCGGCGTCCTCCCCCGAGCGGCGGTTCTTCACCGACCTCGCCGAGCGCTTCCCCGCCGCGACCTCCCCCGCGGTCACCGTCGTCGCCGACGCCCCGCTGCAGCAGGTGGCCGCCTGGTCCGGGCGGGTCGCCGACCTGCCCGGCGCGGCCTCCGTGGACCCGCCGGAGCAGGCGGGCGACCTCGTCACCCTCGGCGTGCGCGTCGACGGCGACCCCCTCGGCCCGGAGGCGCTGCAGCTGGTGGCGGACCTGCGCGAGCAGGAGCCCGGGTTCCCCACCTGGACGACGGGCCAGGCGGCCAGCGTCGTGGACTTCACCGCCGACCTCGCCGGCCGCGCGCCGTGGGCGGTGGGCCTGGTGGTGGTGGCCACCACGGCGCTGCTGTTCCTGCTCACCGGCTCGGTCCTCGTGCCGGCCAAGGCCCTCGTCGTCAACGCGCTCTCGCTCGGGGCCTCCCTCGGCGCGGTGGTGTGGATCTTCCAGGAGGGGCACCTGGAGGGACCGCTGGGCTTCACGTCCACCGGCGGCCTCGAGGCGTTCGTGCCCCCGCTCGTGCTGGCCTTCGGCTTCGGGCTGGCGATGGACTACGAGGTCTTCCTCCTCGCGCGCATCCTCGAGGCGCGCGAGGAGGGCCTGGGGAACGACGCCGCCGTCGTCGCGGGCCTGCAGCGCTCCGGGCGCATCATCACCTCGGCGGCGCTGATCATCGTCATCGTCTTCTCCGGCTTCGTGGCCGGTGACCTGCTGGCCATCAAGGAGGTCGGCCTCGCGCTCGCCGTGGCCGTGGCGGTCGACGCCACGCTCGTGCGGATGCTGCTCGTGCCCGCCACCATGACGCTGCTCGGCCGCTGGAACTGGTGGGCCCCGGCGCCGCTGCGGCGCCTGCACGAGCGCGTCGGCGTCACCGAGCACGCGCCGGTGCCCGCCCGCCCCCCGGGATGAGGCCGCCGGGGAGGCGACGTACCGTCGAGCGGTGACACTGCCCACCACCCTCGGCGCCCTGCGCGCCAGCGGCCACGTCGCGCGGCCGGTCAAGGACGAGCTGCGCGAGAACCTGCTCGCGGCCATGCGCGAGGGCCGCGACCGCTTCCCCGGCATCGTCGGCTTCGACGAGACCGTGCTGCCCGAGCTCGAGCGCGCCCTGCTGGCCGGCCACGACGTCGTCCTGCTCGGCGAGCGCGGGCAGGGCAAGACCCGCCTGATCCGCTCCCTCGTGGGCCTGCTCGACGAGTGGACGCCCGTGATCGAGGGCTCCGAGCTCGGCGAGCACCCCTACGAGCCCATCACCCCCGCGTCGCGGCGCCGCGCCGAGCAGCTCGGCGACGACCTGCCCGTGGCGTGGCGGCACCGCAGCGAGCGGTACGCGGAGAAGCTCGCCACCCCCGACACCAGCGTCGGCGACCTCATCGGCGACGTCGACCCGGTGCGCATCGCCGAGGGCCGCACCCTCGGGGACCCGGAGACCATCCACTACGGCCTCGTCCCGCGCACCCACCGCGGCATCGTGGCGGTCAACGAGCTGCCCGACCTGGCCGAGCGGATCCAGGTCTCCCTGCTGAACGTGCTCGAGGAGCGCGACGTGCAGGTGCGCGGCTACACCCTGCGCCTGCCCCTGGACGTCCTCGTCGTCGCCAGCGCCAACCCCGAGGACTACACCAACCGCGGCCGGATCATCACGCCGCTGAAGGACCGCTTCGGCGCGGAGATCCGCACCCACTACCCGCTGGACCTGGCCGACGAGGTCGACCTCATCGCGCAGGAGGCGCACCTGGTCGCGCACGTGCCCGACCACCTGCTCGAGGCGGTGGCGCGCTTCACGCGCGCGGTGCGCGACTCCCCCGCCGTCGACGCGCGCTCCGGGGTCTCCGCGCGCTTCGCCGTCGCGGCCGCCGAGACGGTCGCCGCGGCCGCGCTGCGCCGCGCGACGCTGACGGGCGACGAGCCGGTCGCCCGCGTCGGGGACCTCGACACCGTCGTCCCGACCCTGCGCGGCAAGGTCGAGTTCGAGGCGGGCGAGGAGGGCCGGGAGCTGGAGGTGCTCGCGCACCTGCTGCGCACCGCGGTCGCGGAGGTCTTCCGCGCCCGCCTCGGCGGCGCGGACCTGTCGGGCTTCACGGCGCTGGTCGCGGACGGCGGCAGCGTCACCACGGGCGAGCTGGTCACCTCCCGCGAGCTGCTCGGGCAGGTCGGCACCGTGCCGGGCCTGGCCGTGGTGCTCGAGCGCCTCGGCGTCGGGGACGCCCCCACGCCGGCGCTGGCGGCGTCCGGGGTGGAGACCGTGCTGGAGGGCCTGCACCTGACCCGCCGCCTGGGCAAGGACGCGGTCGCCGGCGGGCGCACCGTCTACGGCGGCTGAGCGGAGGCGTCGTGGCGGACGACAGGGCCGAGGACAGGGCCGAGGACAGGGCCGGGGGCAGGGCGGGCCGGCCCGGCCGGGGTCCCGGGCGCGGCTTCCGGTACGGGGCGTGGAGCGGGGGCGAGGACCCGCTCGCGCCGCCCTACGACGTGCGCGCGGCCGTCGACGCCCTCGGGCGCTCGGTGATGGAGGGCCGCAGCGCCTCCGACGCCCTGCGCGACCTGCTGCGCCAGGGCCCGGAGGGGCGGCGGCGCGGGGGCCTGGACGACCTCGCCGAGCGCGTGCGGCGCCGCCGCGAGCAGCTGCGCCGCTCCGGGGACCTCGCCGGCCCCCTGCGGCAGGCCCGCGAGCAGCTGGACGCCGCCCTCGCCGCCGAGCGGGAGGAGCTCGCGGAGCGCACCCCGGACAGCACCGGCCAGGAGGCCGCCGACGACGCCCGTGCCCGCGAGTCGCTGCTGGAGGGGCTGCCGCGCAGCACCGCGGGCGCCGTGCAGGAGCTCGCCTCCTACGACTGGCAGTCGCAGGAGGCGCGCGCGGCGTACCAGCGGGTGCTCGACGCGCTGCGCGAGCAGGTGCTGCGCGCGCACCTGCCGGGCCTGGGCCAGCAGGGCCAGGGCGGCCAGCAGGGTCAGCGGGGTCAGCAGGGCCGGGGCGGCGAGGCCGAGGCGGGCGAGGGCGGCGAGGGGCAGCGGGGCGGTGCGGCGTCCGAGGACGTCAAGGAGCTGCTCGGCGACCTCAACGCGCTGCTGGCGAAGCACGCGCGCGGACAGGACGCGCCCGAGGACTTCGAGCGGTTCATGGCGAAGCACGGCGACGCCTTCCCCGAGCAGCCCCGCGACGTCGACGAGCTGCTCGACGCCCTGGCCCAGCGCGCCGCGGCCGCCCAGCGGCTGCTGCGCTCGATGAGCGCCGATCAGCGCCGGGAGCTCGCGGCGCTGATCCGGGCGGCGCTGGCGGACGCCGACCTGGGCGCGGAGATGGCGGCGCTGCAGCAGCACCTGCAGGACCTGCGTCCGGGCGCCTTCGGGCCCGGCCGCCGGGAGCGCTTCACCGGCGAGGAGCCGATGGGCTTCGACGAGGGCACCGGCGCGCTGTCCGAGCTGGCCGACCTCGACGCCCTCGCGGACCAGCTCGCGCAGGACGGTCCCGGCTCGACGCTGGACGACGTCGACGTCGAGGCCGTCGAGCGGCAGCTCGGGCCCGGCGCGGCCGCCGACGTCGAGGCCCTGAAGGAGCTCGAGCGCGAGCTGCGCCGCCAGGGCTGGCTGTCGGGCGCGTCGTCCGGGCACCTGGCGCTGACGCCCAAGGCGATGCGCCGCCTCGGCCAGAGCGCGCTGGGCCGGGTCTTCGCCGACCTGCGCTCCACCCGCCGCGGCGACCACGACGAGCGCGCGGCGGGCACGGCCGGGGAGCCGACCGGCACCTCCCGCGAGTGGCGCTTCGGCGACGAGCAGCCCGTCGACGCCGTCGCGACGGCCCGGCGGGCCGTGCTGCGCACCGCGGCCGCCGGTGGCCTGGACGCCGCCCGCGCCGACCGGGGCGTGCGCCTGGGCGCCGAGGACTTCGCCGTCGTCGAGACCGAGCGGCGCGGCTCGGCCGCCGTCGCGCTGTGCGTGGACCTGTCGTGGTCGATGTACGCCGAGGGCCGGTGGGCGGCCATGAAGCAGACCGCCCTGGCCCTCGCCCACCTGGTCGCCACGCGCTACCCGCAGGACGCGCTGCAGGTCATCGGCTTCGACCGGGTCGCCCGCACCCTGACCACCGCCGAGCTCGCCGCCGTCGAGCCGGCGTGGATGCAGGGCACGAACCTCCAGCACGCCCTGGCCCTGGCGCGCCGCCACGTCGGGCGCCACCCGTCCTCGGAGCCCGTGGTGCTCGTGGTCACCGACGGCGAGCCCACCGCGCACCTGGAGGACGACGGCGGCGCGTTCTTCGACTGGCCGACGACGCCGGAGACGCTGCGGCGCACCCTGACGGAGGTCGACGCGATGACGCGCTCGCGCGTCGCCGTCAACACGTTCGTGCTCGGGGAGGACCCGGGGCTGCGCCGCTTCGTCGACGCGATCGCGCGCCGCAACGGGGGCCGGGTCTTCGCGCCGTCGCCGGACCGGCTCGGCGAGTTCGTCGTCGGCGACTACCTGCGCTCGCGCGCCTCGCGCCGCCGGGCCGGCTGAGCGCCGGTCAGCCGCGCCCGCGCGCGCTGACCGCGTGATCCTACCCGCACCCCGGCCCGGGCGCGCGCGTGCCCGGGCCGGGGTGCGGGTAGGGCCGGGGCATGTCACCAGCACCGCAGGGCGGCCTGCGCTCGGTCGCCGAGCAGTCCCAGGACGAGCAGGGCGGCCCGCGCAGCATCCTGGCGCGCCAGCAGGCGGACCACGTCGACTTCCACCGCTTCCGCCGGGCGTTCGACGCCGAGAGCGACCCGGACGCCCGCGGGCGGATCATGGCCGAGCTCGCCGAGCGGGCCCTGCGGCACGCCTTCGCCGAGGAGACCGTCCTCTTCCCGGCCTACCGCCGCTCCTTCCCCGGCCCGGACGGCGACGAGCTGACCGCCCACATCGAGGGCGACCACCAGGAGATCAACGACCTGCTGACCCAGCTGCAGGACGCCGATCCCCGCTCGCCCCGCTACGAGGGGCTGGCCCGGCGGGTGTTCGCCGCGATCGACGACGACGCCCGCCACGAGGAGGACGTGCTGCTGCCCCGGCTGCAGCAGCGGGTCAGCGCAGACGAGCTGCGGGCCATCGGCGACGCGTGGGAGGCGTCGCGCGAGGCGTCCCCGACGCGCCCCCACCCGAAGATCTCCCGGCGCCCGCCGTGGAACGCCCTGGCGGCGCTGGGGCTGTCGGTCAGCGACCGGGTCAAGGACGTCGTGGACGACGTCGCCCCCCGCGGCACGGCGCGGCGCGCGGCGGGGCGCTGGGCGCTCGCCGGGACCGCCGGGCTGGCCGCGGCCACCGCGCTCGGCGCCGGCGCGAGGGCCTTCAGCCGCCGCTGACGCCCCGTCGTCGTGCCCTCCTCCATCCTCTCGTCGTGATCTTGCAGTTCCGGACCGACCGCGGTCCGGAACTGCAAGATCACGACGAGGAGGGTGGGGCCGGTCAGGTCGAGGCTGGGGCGCTCGCGGCGACCGGCTGCTCCGGACCACCCGCACCACCCGAACCACCCGTCCCGCCCGCACCACCCGGCCTCGGGCCGCGCGCCGGGACGGCGCCCGGGACGGCGTCCACCCCGGCCTCGGCGCGCTGCTGCCCGGTGATCGGCGCCGGCGCACCGGTCAGCGGGTCGTAGCCGCCGCCGGACTTGGGGAAGGCGATCACCTCGCGGATGGAGTCCGCGCCCGCCAGCAGCGCCGTGATCCTGTCCCAGCCGAACGCGATGCCGCCGTGCGGCGGGGCGCCGTAGGAGAAGGCGTCGAGCAGGAAGCCGAACTTCTCCCGCGCCTCGGCCTGCGACAGGCCCAACACGGCGAAGACCCGCTCCTGCACGGCGCGGTCGTGGATGCGGATCGAGCCGCCGCCGATCTCGTTGCCGTTGCAGACGATGTCGTAGGCGTGGGCGAGGGCGTGCTCGGGGTCGGTGTCGAAGGTGCCCGTCGACTCCGGCTTGGGCGAGGTGAACGCGTGGTGCACCGCCGTCCACGTGCCGGTGCCGACCGCGACGTCGTCGCTCTCGTCGGCGCGCTCGAACAGCGGCGCGTCGACGACCCACACGAACTGCCACGCGGTGGGGTCGATCAGGTCGCAGCGCCGGCCGATCTCCAGGCGCGCCGCCCCCAGCAGCGCGCGGGCGGACGAGCGCGGGCCGGCGGCGAAGAAGACGCAGTCCCCCGGGACGGCGCCCACGTGCTGGGCCAGGCCCTCGCGCTCGGCCGGCGAGAGGTTCTTGGCCACGGGACCGGACAGCGCGCCGTCCTCCCCGACGAGCACGTAGGCCAGGCCGCGGTGCCCGCGCTGCTTGGCCCACTCCTGCCAGGCGTCGAGCTGCTTGCGCGGCTGGCTCGCCCCGCCCGGCATCACCACCGCGCCGACGTAGGGCGCCTGGAAGACCCGGAACGGGGTGTTGGCGAAGTAGCCGGTGCACTCCACCAGCTCGACGCCGAAGCGCAGGTCGGGCTTGTCGGAGCCGTAGCGGGCCATGGCCTCGGCGTACGTCAGGCGCGGGATCGGGGTGTCGAGGGTGTGGCCGACCAGCGCCCACAGCGCCACGAGGACCTCCTCGGCGAGGGCGATCACGTCGTCCTGGCCGACGAAGCTCATCTCCACGTCGAGCTGGGTGAACTCCGGCTGCCGGTCGGCGCGGAAGTCCTCGTCGCGGTAGCACCGCGCGATCTGGAAGTACCGCTCCAGGCCGGCGACCATGAGCAGCTGCTTGAACAGCTGCGGGCTCTGCGGCAGCGCGTACCAGGAGCCCGGCGCCAGGCGCGCCGGCACGAGGAAGTCGCGCGCGCCCTCGGGCGTCGAGCGCGTCAGCGTGGGGGTCTCCACCTCCACGAACCGGTGGGAGGCGAGCACCTCGCGGGCGGCGCGGTTGACGTCGCTGCGCAGCCGGATCGCGGCGGCGGGCCCGGGACGGCGCAGGTCCAGGTAGCGGTAGCGCAGCCGCACCTCCTCCCCCGGCGCGCGCTCGCCCTGCTCACCGGCCGCCTCGATCGGGAAGGGCAGCGGCGCGGACTCGGACAGCACGACCAGCTGCGCGGCGTCCACCTCCACCTCGCCGGTGGGCAGCGCCGGGTTCTCGTTGCCGACCGGGCGCAGGCGCACCGCCCCGACGACCTGGACGCAGTACTCGTTGCGCAGCCCGTGCGCGCCGGAGGACTCCAGCACCTCGTCGCGGACGACGACCTGGACGACGCCCGAGGCGTCGCGCAGGTCCACGAACGCCACGCCGCCGTGGTCCCGGCGCCGCGCCACCCACCCGGCGAGGGTGACGCTGCGGCCGTCGTGGTCGGCGCGCAGGGTGCCGGCCTCGTGGGTGCGGAGCACGCGGTGGTCCTTCCGGGGGGATGCAGCGCGCCGGGGTCCAGGTCCGGCGCGGGGACGTCGACAGATCGTAGTGGCCGGCGCTAGCGTCGGTCCCAGGTCACGAGCGCCAGCGCGAACCCCCGGGTGGCTGGCCGGCAACCCTCCTCCGCGGCGGGGTGCCCCGGGTGATGACCGGGGCGCGACCCGGCACCGGCTGGGCGCGTCAAGCGCGGACGACGCCCGTCGGCCGTGTCGTCGACGCCGCCTGCGCGGCGTTCCGCACGAGGAGCACGCCATGAGCACGAGCACCACCGACCGGCTCACCCCCACGACCGTCGCCGGCGCGACCTCGACCGCGCACGTGCCACCGTTCCCGGCCGACCACGTGGGCAGCCTCCTGCGCCCGCCCGCCGTTCGCGAGGCGCGCGCCCGCGCGGCCGCCGGGCGGATCGGCGCCGAGGAGCTGCGCGCCGTCGAGGACGAGGCCGTGCGCGAGGTCGTGCGCCGCCAGGGCGAGGTCGGCCTGCGCGTGGCCACGGACGGGGAGCTGCGCCGCCACTACTGGCACGAGGACTTCGTCTTCTCCCTGGGCGGGATCGAGCCGGACCAGGCGTTCTCGGTCCCCTTCGTCGGCCAGGACGGCCAGCGCATCGACGTCCCCCTGACGTCGGCGCGCGCCAGCGGGCGGGTGCACCTGGCGGAGACCGTCTTCGCCGACCACCTCGCCTTCCTGCAGCGGGCCGTGGCCGAGGCCGGCACCGGCGCGACGCCGAAGCTGACGATCCCCTCGCCCAACCACGTCCACAACGCGTTCGCGCCGCTGCGGTACGAGGACGTCTACGACGACGAGGAGCAGCTGCGCGCCGACGTCGCCGCCGCCTACGCCGAGCAGGTGCGGCGCGTGCACGCCGCCGGGCTGACCTACCTGCAGGTCGACGACGTGAGCCTGACCTTCTTCGGCGACGAGCAGTACCGCGGGCGCGGCGAGGAGCTGCTGGGCGGCTTCATCGCCCAGTTCAACGCCGCCCTGGCCGGGCGCCCCGAGGGCCTGACGGTGGCCACGCACCTGTGCCGCGGCAACTTCCGCTCCGCCTGGGCGCTGTCGGGCGGGTACGACGTGGTCGCCGACGCGCTGTTCAACACCCTCGACGTCGACGGGTACGTCCTCGAGTTCGACGACGCCCGCTCCGGCTCCCTCGACGTGCTGCGCCTCCTGCCGCCCGGCAAGCGCGTCGTCCTCGGGTTCGTCACGACCAAGACGCCGCGGCTGGAGGGCCGCGACGCCCTGCTGCGCCGGATCGAGGAGGCCGCCCGCTACGCGCCGGTCGAGCAGCTGGCGCTCGGCACGCAGTGCGGCTTCTCCTCCACCGAGGAGGGCAACGACCTCACGCAGGAGCAGCAGTGGGCGAAGCTGCGCCAGGTCGTGCAGGTCGCCGAGGAGGTCTGGGGCTGACGCCCCCGGCCGGGTGTGCGGTCCCGCCGCGCGGGGGACGGCGGGACCGCACGCCCTGCCCGCTCACCAGCGGTCGTGCACGTGCTCGCGGACGCTCTGGTCGTAGACGCGCTCCAGCTGCGCGAGGACGTCGGCGCCCAGCGGCGCCAGGTCGGCCGCGGCGGCGTTCGCCCGCGCCTGCCGCGGGTTGCGCGCCCCCGGGATCACGGAGGTCACGCCCGGCTGGTCGAGGATCCACCGCAGGGCCAGCGCGGACGTCGGCACGTCCTGCTCGGCGGCCAGGGCGGCGACCTCCTTCGCCGCGGCCACCCCGACCTCGTAGGGGACGCCGGCGAAGGTCTCGCCCACGTCGAACGCCTCGCCGTGGCGGTTGTAGCTGCGGTGGTCGTCCGCCGCGAAGGTCGTGCCCTCGTCGTACGTGCCCGTCAGCAGCCCGCTCGCCAGCGGCACCCGCGCCAGGATCCCCACCCCGGCCTCCCGCGCCGCCGGGAGCACCCGCTCCAGCGGCTTGCGCCGGAACGCGTTGAGGATGATCTGCACGCTCGCCACCCCGGGCCGGGCGATGGCCGTCAGCGCCTCCTCGACGGTCTCCACCGAGACCCCGTAGGCGGCGACCGCGCCGTCGGCGACCAGCTGGTCGAGGGCGTCGAAGACGGCGTCCGCGCCGTAGACGGGCGTGGGCGGGCAGTGCAGCTGCACCAGGTCCAGGGTCTGCGCGCCGAGGTTGCGCCGGCTGCGGTCGACCCACGCGCGCAGGTTCTGCGCCGTGTACTGCTCGGGCACGTGCGGGTCGGCGCGGCGCCCGGCCTTCGTGGCGACGAACGGGCGGTCCGCCTCCGGCAGGTCGCGCAGGAACCGCGCGATCAGCTGCTCGCTGCGGCCGTCGCCGTACACGTCCGCGGTGTCCAGCAGGGTGACCCCCGCCTCCACCGCGGCGTGCAGGGTGGCCAGGGCGTCGTCCTCGGAGACCTCGCCCCAGTCACCCCCCAGCTGCCAGCAGCCCAGTCCGACGACGCTGACGGCGCGGCCCGTGCGGCCGAGGGTCCTCTGCTCCACGCCCAGCGACCCTACGCCGGAGCCACCCGGGCGGCGATCCCAGCGACCTGGTCCGGGCCGACGCGGCAGCACCCGCCCACCAGCCGCGCGTCGTGGGCGACCCAGGTGTCCACGCCGTCCGCCACGGGCGCCGCCGCACCGCGCCAGCGCCGCGCCCGCGCGTCCCAGACCTCCCCGCTGTTGGGGTAGACCACGGCCGGCAGGTCGCACGCCGCGACCGCGACCGGCACCAGCGCGGCGGCGTCCTGCGGCTCGCAGCAGTTGACCCCGACCGCGAGGACCCCGGGCACCCCGCGCGCCAGCGCGAACGCGTCGGCCGCCGCCTCCCCCGCCCGGGTGCGACCGCCGGCGCACGTCAGCGACAGCCACGCCGCGGGGCCGCTGCTGCTCGCGCCCTCGAGGTCGGCCAGCTCCGCGAGCAGCGCCTCGGCCTCCGCCGCGCCGGGCACCGTCTCCAAGGCCAGGACGTCGGCGCCCGCCGCCGCGAGCACCTGCAGGCGCCGCCGGTGCCACGCGCGCAGCTGCCGCACCGACAGCGCGGTGTCGCCGCGGTACTCCGAGCCGTCCCCGCGCGCCGCGCCCCAGGGGCCGACCGACGCCGCGACCCACCGCGGCCGCTCGTCCCCGCTGGCCCCGGCGTGCTCCGCGACGGCCCGGCGCGCGAGCTCGACGCTGCGGCGCAGCAGGACGTCGACCTCCTCCGGCCCGACCCCGACCGCCGCGAGCCCGTCGTAGGAGACCTGGTAGGAGCTGGTGATGAGCACCTCCGCGCCCGCGGCGAGGAAGTCGCGGTGCGCGGCGACGACGGCCTCCGGGTCCTCCAGGAGCAGCCGCGCGGACCACAGGTGCGAGGACAGGTCGTGCCCGTGCGCCTCCAGCTGCGTGCCCAGGCCCCCGTCGAGGACGAGCGGGCGGTGCGCCACGGCCGCGGCGAGCGTCTGCACCGGCCCACTGTACGGACGGCGCGCATGCTGTTACGTCACGTAGGTGGCGCGGTACAGCGAGTAGTCCGGACGTCGCGGAACCGTTCGCTTCGGTTGATCCGCCGGGCCAGGTTCGCTGGAACGATGCGGATCAGCCACGCCGCCGACTGTTGGGATCGGGCCCCGGCACATCTCACTGATTCGTCATTGATATTTTTACCTACGCTGTGGTAACAGCGATGGGCTCGATCGACCATCGACCTGTGCCTCTTATGAGGTGACGGCTCTGCATCCACGAACCGCTTGACGCCGCGAGATCCCGGTGGAAGGGTCCACTCACGGCAACGTGGCCGTTCGACGAGGGGAATCCCGGTGAAGGACTTCATCCGTAAGGGTGTTCTAGCAACGTCCTTGATGGCGATGGTGGCATCCGGCGTGGCCTTGGCCCCCGGGGCCGCCGCTGAGCCCGACGACACAACGCTCAAGCAGATCGAGAAGGCGACAGCGGTCGCGGAGAAGAAGTTTCCGATCAAGTCGGTCGACACCGATGTCACGGTCGAGACGGATCACGCAGAGGCGTCCGCTCGCATCACAGCCCCTGCGGGCGCAGCGGTCAGTCTCGCCGCCGGTGACCCGGCTGACTCTGTGGTCGTGGAGCATCCCGACGGGGCGCAGGTGATCAGTCTCCTGCGCTCCGGCGAGTCACGCGCCACGTTCGACCTGGATCTTCCTCCCGGTACGACGCTGTCCAGGTCGGGGCAGGGCTTCGAGGTGGTCGTGGACGAGGACATCGTGGTGGGCCAGGTGCAAGCACCATGGGCCATCGATGCCAACGGAAGAGCGTTGACGACCAGTTTCGCCTACGACGGTGACAAGCTGGTGCAGTCCGTGGACACCGCGGGGGCCGCCTTCCCGATCACCGTCGACCCGCGAATTTCCATCGGCATCTATATCTACGTGCGGTACTCTCGTGCTGAGGTGCGCACCCAGGCCGGCCAAAACACAGTCACATTCGTAGGATCGCTGGCAGCGGCAACATGCGGCCGACTGCTCAACTGGTTCCTCGCAGGAGCGTGCGCAGGGGCCATCGGGGCGGTCGGGAACTCGCTGAACAACGCCTTCTCTGCCGCGAAGGCGGAGAACAAGTGCATGGAGATCAGGTTCAGCCATCCGATTCCTGTCGTCGCAGGATGGCGGCGTTACAGCACGAGCCCGACCTGCCACAGCTCCTGACGGGAAGTGAGACCATGTTGAGCAGCTACGGGCGCTCGCCCTGGAAGGCCGACGTCACTGGGACCCTTGCGGCACTGATCGTCCTGATCATCATACGTCCACCCCTGGTCACAGCTGTCGTCGCCATGGTGGGGGTGATCGTGATGCTGGGTCTGATCCATGCGTGGAGCTGGTGGAGGCAGCACGAACAGACGCGGGCCGAACCAGTCGACTTCCACAGTTGACCACCTGCCGTGGGGGCCCTTGCCGTACTGGTGCGAGGGCCCCCTCGGCATCACCACGGGGCACGGGAGCGACCTGGAACCTCGCAGGCGCTTCGACGCGCCGTCAGGCACAGCCTCTCCAACCGTCCCTCGGCGACTCTCAGGCCCGCGGCGACCCGCTCCTGGCCGAGGCCCACGCCGCGACGCTCGCGAGGGCGTCCGGCCGGTCCCCCTCGCGCACCGACGCGTAAAGCACCCACCAGCACTGCACCTGCCACCAGCGCAGGGCATTGAGCGCCGCGAGCAGGTCGGCGTCCGGCGCCGTCCCGGTCGCCGCCGCGTACGCGCGCACGGCCGCCGCGCCGTCGTGGCGCTGGCTGCGGCCCATCACCGCGAGGTCCCACTCGACGGGCCCGGCGAGGGTGTCCTCGAGGTCGCACCACAGGGCCGCTCCCCCCACCAGCAGCAGGTTGCGCGGGTGCGGGTCCCCGTGCAGCGCGCGACGGCCCGGGGTCGCGACGTCCACCTGCGACGCCGTCTCCGCGGCGTCGCGCGCGCCCTCCAGCAGCGCGCCCAGCAGCGGTGGGGGCAGCCAGCCGCCCGCGACCTCCAGGCACCGGGCGGCGTCGCCCACGGACTCCTCGAGCCCAGGCAGCTCCTGCCCGAAGCCGGCCAGCGCGTCGTGCAGGGCGGCGAGGGCCGCCGCGACCGCCTCGGGGGCGTCGAAGGGGTGCCCGCTGCCGTCGGCGGGCACGGCTAGGTGCGGCCACAGGGACATCGCCCAGCCGTCGTGCTCGTGCGGGCCGGCGTCGACGACCTGCGTGGGCGGGACGACGGCGGCCCCGCGCTCGGCGAGCCACCCGGCGAGGAGCACCTCGCGCGCGAGGGCCTCCGCGGGGCGGGGGCGGGCGCGCGCCGTCATGAGGGCGACGCGTGCGACCACCGGCGAGGGCGACAGGTGCACGACCGCGTTGGCGCCCTGGTGCAGGAGCACCGCCTCGCCGTCCGGCAGGCCGAGCCGGCGCCCGACGGCGGCGGCCGCGTCGACGGCAGCGGCGACGGCAGCGGCCGCGCTCACCAGCTCGTCGCGACGGCGGGCCGCAGGTCCTGCTCGGGCGGGCTCCACGTGGCGGGGTCGGCGGGCACCTGCTCGCCCGAGCGGATGTCCTTGACCTCGTGGTCGCCGTCCTCGCCGGGGAACCACACGAAGGGGATGGAGCGCCGGTCCGCGTAGCGGATCTGCCGGCCGAGCTTGGCCGCGCTCGGGGAGACCTCGGTCGCGACCCCGCGGGCGCGCAGGGCCGCCGCCACGGCGTCCGAGGCGGCGCGCCGGGCCTCGTCGACGACGGCCACGACGACCGCGGTGGGCGTCGGGCGGCTGGCGGTGAGCGCGCCGCGGGCCAGCAGCGGGGCCAGGGCGCGCGTGACGCCGAGGGAGATGCCGACGCCGGGGTAGGTGTGCCGCCCGTCGGAGGCGAGGGCGTCGTAGCGGCCGCCGGAGCAGATGGAGCCGAGGGACTCGTAGCCGCTCATGCGGGTCTCGTAGACCGTGCCGGTGTAGTAGTCGAGTCCGCGGGCGACCGAGAGGTCGGCGACGACGCGCACGCGGTCGCTGCGCAGGTCCGCGGTGCCCTCCAGGACGGCGACGAGCTCCGCGACACCCTCCTCGAGCAGCGGGTGGCGCACCCCGAGGCCGGCGACGCGGTCGGCGACCGAGGCGTCCTCCGCGGTGGTCGAGGCGAGGTCCAGGCACGCGGCGGCCTGCTGCTCGGACAGCCCGGCCTCGCGCAGCTGCGCGGCCACGCCGTCGCGCCCGACCTTCTCCAGCTTGTCCACGGCCCGCATCACGGCCGCGACGGCACCGGCGCCGCCGTCCTCCTCCGCGCCGGGGCCCTCGCCCACGCCCAGGCCGCGGTAGAAGCCCTCGATGAGCTTGCGGTTGTTCACCTGCAGCCGCACGGGCGGCAGCGGCAGGCGGGCGAGGGCGGCGGCCATCACGCGCGCCATCTCCGCGTCGTGGTGGGGCGCGAGCACGTCCTGCCCGACGACGTCGATGTCGGCCTGCACGAACTCCCGGTAGCGGCCCTCCTGCGGCCGCTCCCCGCGCCAGACCTTCTGCACCTGGTAGCGGCGGAAGGGGAACGCCAGGTGGCCCGCGTTCTCCACCACGTAGCGCGCGAACGGCACGGTGAGGTCGAAGTGCAGCGCCAGGGCGTCCTCGTCGCCAGCACCGGCCGGGCCCTGGTCGGGGTCGGCGTGCAGGCGCCGGACGACGTAGACCTCCTTGTCGATCTCGCCCTTGCGCAGCAGCACCGACAGCGGCTCGACGGCCCGGGTCTCCACCGACGCGAACCCGTGCAGCTCGAACGTGGCGCGCAGGGAGTCCAGCACGTGCTGCTCGACGACCCGCTGGGCGGGCAGCAGCTCGGGGAAGCCGGACAGGGGCGCGGGACGGGGCATCGAGCGGGTCTCCAGGTCGTTCGTCAGGACAGCTGGCGCAGGTACGGGTTGGCGCTGCGCTCCTGCGCGATGGTGGTCGCGCCGCCGTGCCCGGGCAGCACGAGCCGGTCGTCCGGCATCGGCAGGACGACGTCGCGCAGCGAGCGCTGCATCGCCCCCGGGTCGCCCCCGGGCAGGTCGGTGCGCCCGATGCTGCCGGCGAACAGCACGTCCCCGCTGAGCACGGTCGACGTCAGCGCGGCGCGCTGCCCCGGGCCCGCGGCGCCGGAGACCTCCTCGGGCACGTCGTCGAGGACGAAGACGGCCGAGCCCTCGGTGTGCCCGGGCGCGTGCAGCACCTCCAGGCCCAGGCCCGCCAGCTCCAGGTGCTGGCGGTCGGCGAGGGTGCGCACGTCGTCCGGCTCGCTCCAGCGCGCGGCGTCGCCGAAGCGCGCCTGCAGCATCGCCCGCAGCTGCGGGCCCAGCCCGGCGAGGGGGTCGCCGAGGCGGTGCGCGTCGTCGGCGTGCACGAGGGCGGGCACGCCGCGCGCGCCGCACACGGGCGCGACGGACCACACGTGGTCGGCGTGGCCGTGGGTCAGCAGCACGGCGGCCGGGCGCAGGCGGTGCTCGGCCAGCACCGCGTCGAGCCGGTCGACGACGTCGAAGCCGGGGTCGACGACGAGGCACTCCTCGCCCGCGGCGGGAGCGAGGACCCAGCAGTTCGTGCCCACGACGGAGTCCGGGATCCCGCTGACCAGCACCCCGGGAGCCTAGCCGTGCCTGCCCCGCAGGCGGCGCCCGTATGCTGGCGCGCGCTCCACGGGGGGAGCCGAGGAGGAGGACGGGTGTCGCCGAGCAAGCGCGAGCGCGAGTACGCGCGACGCCGCCACGCCGAGTGGCAGCAGCGCCAGGACACCCGCGAGGTGCAGCGCTCCCGCCGGCGCTCGATCGCCCGCCTGGTCGGTGCCGCCGTCCTCGTCGTGGCCCTGTTCGCGGCCGCCGTCGCCATCGGCACCGGCGGCTCCGGAGACCCGGCGACGAGCGCCGCCGGCGCCTCGCAGGCCGCGGCGTCCAGCGCCCCGCCGGTCGACGCGTGCCCGGCGCCGACGTCCGCGCCGCCGGCGGAGCCGGTGCAGCTCGACGCCGCGCCCGACCCCTCGGCGGCGCAGGGGCGCACCTGGACGGCGACGATCGCGACCTCCTGCGGGGACGTCGTCGCCGAGCTCGACGGCGCCGCCGCCCCCGCCGCCGTCGCCTCGTTCGTCACCCTCGCCCAGCAGGACTTCTTCGCCGGCACGCCGTGCCACCGCCTCACCACCCAGGGCATCTCCGTGCTGCAGTGCGGCGACCCCACGGGCACGGGCACCGGCGGCCCCGGCTACACCTTCGGGCCGGTCGAGAACGCCCCCGCGGACGACGTCTACCCGGCCGGGACGCTGGCGATGGCCCGCCGCGGCGGGGACGCGCAGAGCATGGGCAGCCAGTTCTTCGTCGTCTACGAGGACTCCGCCATCCCCAGCGACGCCGCGGGCGGCTACACGGTCTTCGGTCGCGTGACCAGCGGCCTCGACGTCGTCGAGCGGGTGGCCGCCGCCGGCGACGACGGCAGCAACGGCCCGGGTGACGGCGCCCCCACGACCCCGATCAGCATCGAGCAGGTGACCGTCCAGTGAGCGAGCAGCCGACCACCCCCCGAGCCGAGCAGGAGCCGGAGGCCCCTGCCGAGGCCGCTGCCGAGATCCCTGCCGAGCTCTCCGCCGAGGCCCTGGCCGAGGTCGCCGAGGTCGCTGCTCCCGCCGAGCCGGCCACCCCCGCCGAGGTGCCCGTCGAGCCGGAGGTCCCGACCGAGGCCCCGAGCGAGCCGGCCTCCGCGGCCGCGGCGCCCGCTCCGCGCCCGGCGCCGCGGCCGCGTCCCGTGCCGCGCCCGCTGCCCAGGCCCGCTCCCGCGCGTCCCGCGCCAGAGGGCGCGGCGGCCCCGGCGCAGGCGCCCGTCGCCGTGCGCGCCGCGAGCGACCCCACCCCGTGGGGGCGCGTCGCCGAGGACGGCACGGTCTTCGTGCGCACCGGCGAGGGCGAGCGCGCCGTGGGCTCCTTCCCCGGCGCGAGCGCGCAGGAGGCCCTGGCGCACTTCGGGCGCCGCTACGACGACCTCGTCGCGCAGGTCGACCTCGTCGAGCAGCGCCTGGCCGCCACGGACGTCTCCCCCGCCGACGCGGTCGGCACCCTGCGGGGCCTGCGGGCCGGTCTGGCCGACGCGGCCGCCGTCGGGGACCTCGACGGGCTCGCCCAGCGCACCCGCGACCTCGAGCAGGTCGCCGCCCAACGGCGGGCCGAGGCGGACGCCGCCCGCGAGGCCGCCCGGGAGGCCGCGCGGGCCCAGCGCAGCGGCATCGTCGAGGAGGCCGAGCGGATCGCCGCGACGGACCCCGCGAAGATGCAGTGGCGCCCCAGCGGCGACCGGCTGCGCCAGCTGCTGGAGGCGTGGAAGGAGCAGCAGCGCTCCGGCGCACGCCTGGACCGGCGCAGCGAGGAGGAGCTGTGGAAGCGGTTCAGCGCCGCCCGCACGGCCTTCGACCGCGCTCGCCGTGCCTGGTTCTCCTCCCTGGAGGACGCCAACTCCGCCGCGCGCGCCGCCAAGGAGGCGCTCGTGGCCGAGGCCGAGGCACTGTCGACGTCCACCGACTGGGGGTCGACGTCGACGGCCTACCGGCGCCTGATGGACCGCTGGCGCGCCGCCGGGCGCGCCTCCCGCAAGGACGACGACGCGCTGTGGGCCCGCTTCCGGGCCGCGCAGGACGCCTTCTTCAGCGCCCGCAACGCCGCCCAGGCCGAGGGCGACGCGGAGCAGGGAGAGAACCTCAAGGCCAAGGAGGCGCTGCTCGCCGAGGCCGAGGCCCTGCTGCCCGTGCAGGACCCCCGCGCCGCGCGCGCCGCGCTGCGCGAGATCCAGGAGCGCTGGGAGGCGGCCGGGAAGGTGCCGCGGGCGGACCTCGGCCGCGTCGAGCGGCGCATGCGCGCCGTGGAGCAGGCGGTGGCCGACGCCGACCGCGAGCGGTGGCAGCGCTCCAACCCCGAGACCCGCGCCCGCGCGCAGGGCGCCGTCGAGCAGCTCGAGCGCGTCGTGGCCGACCTCGAGCGGGACGTCGCCGACGCCCGCACCCGCGGGGACGCTCGCGCCGAGCAGCAGGCCACGGCCTCCCTGGAGGCCCGCCGCCAGTGGCTCGAGGCGGCGCGGCGCACCGCGCAGGAGTTCTCCGGCTGACCTCGCTGACCCGGCCGGCCCGGCCGGCCCGGCCGGCCCGGGGGTCGCGGGTGGGTCCGGCTCAGGCGGTCGCGCGCTCGGCGACGAGCCGCACCCCGCTGCGCGGCCGGGTGGGCATGACCGACAGGTCGACCGTGAGGTCCTGCTCGGGCAGCGCGTGCGGCGTGCGGGCCAGCACCCGCACGGCGGCCGAGAGCACCGCCACCGTCGCGCCCTCGCCGGGGCACCGGTGCCCGGTCGCGACGTCCCCGCCGCCCTGCGGCACGAGCGCGTCCGGGTCCACGCGCCCGGTGAGGAAGCGCTCGGGGTCGAAGCGGTCGGGGTCGGGCCAGTGCGCGGGGTCGTGGTCGGTGCCGTGCACGTCGAGGACCACGTAGCCGCCGCGGGGCACGCGCACGCCGAGCACGTCCTGGGCGTGGCGGGCGCGGGCAGCCAGGGCGGGCACGAACGGGTAGCGGCGCCGCACCTCCTGAGCGAACGCCTCCAGCGCCGCCTCGTCGCCGTCCGCGATGCGCCGGCGCCACTGCGGGTGCTCGTGCAGCGCCACGGCGGCGAAGGCGACGAACCAGGAGACGGCCACCGTGGGGCGCAGGACGTTGAGCAGCTCCACGCCGGCGGTGCGCGCCGGCAGCAGGCGGCCGCGCCGGTCGCGCCCCGAGGCCAGCTCGTGCAGGGCGGTGCCCGGCGGCGGCGCCAGGCGGCCGCGCCGGGTGCGCCGCACCAGGCCGGCCGCCCAGCGGTCCAGGAGCCACCGCTGCACGGCGGCGCGGGGGAACGCCGGCCCCGGCTTGCCGAAGCCGTCGACCACGGTGGCCATCTGCCGGGCGCGGCGCTCGAGCTGGCGGGGCGCGAGCGGCACCCCCGCCCACGGTACGACGGAGCGGGCGATGACGTGCACGGCCTCGTCGAAGAGGACGACACCGCCGCGCTCGGCCCAGCCGCGGGCGGCGGAGGACCACTCCCGCTCGGCGCGCCGGCCCAGCCGCGCCACCGGCTCGGGTGCGAGCACCCGCAGCAGCAGCGCCTTGCGGTGGTGGTGCTCGGCGTCGTCGAGGCCGTGGACGGCGTCCGGGCCGAACAGGACGAGCTTGAGCGGCAGCGGGACCGCGCGGCGCCGCCGCAGGGACCCGTCGTAGAAGCGCCGCACGCCCTCCGCGCCGCCGACCACGGCGGCCGACCGCCCGAAGACCCGCGCCGGGACGGCGACCCGCCCCGCGCGCAGCCTCCCGGCCCACGGGTAGCCCTGGCGCAGCAGTCCCAGCGTGCGGTCCGTCCTCATGACCGGCTCCTACCCCCGCTCGCGCGGGACCACACGAGCGGCCGTCCACAGCCGGGCCGCGGCGACGGGCCCGGGCGGCGGCGTGCAGCATCCTGGGCGGGTGGTCACCCCCTCGCTGCGCTGGCTGCTCGTGCGCGAGCCCGCGCGCACCGCCACGGACCCGTTCGTCACCGGCCGCGACGCCCCGCGGGCGGTTCTCGACGCCATGGTGGCGGAGGGGCTGCTGGTCCCGGTCGCGGGCGGCGTGCTGCTGCCCGCCGACCTCGCCGACGTGCCGGCCGCCCGGGCGGCGGCGCTGGCGCACGTGGTGCCCGCCGGCGGGGTGGTGACCTCCGCGGCGGCGCTGTGGGTGCACGGCCTGCTGGAGCGCTGCCCGGTCGTCGACGTCCTGCTGCCGCCGGGCGCCGTCGGCGGCTCGCGCCTCGTGCGGCCGGGCGCCCGGCTGCGCGGGGCGCTCATCGCCCCGGAGGAGGTGGCGCGGCACGGCGCCCTCGCCGTCGCGGTGCTGGCGCGCGCCGCCGCGGACGCCGCCCGGTGGGCCCCGGAGGGCCGGGCGGTGGGCCTGGTGGTGCGCGCCCTGCGCGCCGGGTGCTCCCCCGACGCCGTGCTGGCGGCCCTGGACCGGCCCTCGCGCGCTCCCGGCACGCGCCGCGGGCGCCAGGTGCTCGCCGCGGCGCGGGCCCTGGCCGCCGCCCCGGTGCCGTGCGCGGTGCCGGGGCGCTCAGCCCTGCCGGCTCCCCGTCAGCCGGTAGACGTCGAAGACGCCGTCGACGCGGCGCACCACCGCGAGGACGTGGTCGAGGTGGGTGGGGTCGGCCATCTCGAAGGAGAAGCGGGAGACCGCGACGCGGTCGCGTGAGGTGTGCACGGTCGCCGAGAGGATGTTGACGTGGCTGTCCGACAGCACGCGCGTGATGTCGGAGAGCAGCCGGGAGCGGTCGAGGGCCTCCACCTGGATCTGCACGAGGAAGACGCTCGCCGACCTCGGGTCCCACTCCACCTCGACGATGCGGTCCGGCTGCGCGCGCAGCCCCGCCACGTTGCCGCAGTCCTGCCGGTGCACCGAAACGCCCTGCCCGCGCGTGACGAAGCCGATGATGGCGTCCCCGGGCACGGGCGTGCAGCAGCGCGCGAGCTTGGCCCACACGTCGTCCGCGCCCTTGACCACGACCCCGGGGTCGCCGGTGCGCGGACGGCGCATCGTGCGGGTGGGCAGGGTGGCCTCGGCCAGGTCCTCCTGGGCGCCCTCCTCCCCGCCGAGGGCGCTGACGAGCCGCTCGACGACGGACTGCGCCGAGACGTGGTTCTCCCCCACCGCCGCGTACAGCGCGGAGACGTCGGCGTAGCGCATCTCCGCGGCCAGCCCGACGAGCGCCTCGTGGGACATCAGCCGCTGGATCGGCAGGTGCTGCTTGCGCATCGCCCGGGCGATGGCGTCCTTGCCCTGCTCGATGGCCTCCTCGCGGCGCTCCTTGGAGAACCACTGGCGGATCTTGTTGCGGGCCCGCGGGCTCTTGACGAACGTCAGCCAGTCGCGGCTGGGGCCGGCGCCCTCGACCTTGGAGGTGAAGATCTCCACGACGTCGCCGTTGTCGAGGGCGGACTCCAGCGGCACCAGGCGGCCGTTGACCCGGGCGCCCATCGTGCGGTGGCCGACCTCGGTGTGCACCGCGTAGGCGAAGTCCACGGGCGTGGCGCCCGCGGGCAGGCCGATCACCTCGCCCTTGGGCGTGAAGACGAAGACCTCCTGCGCGTTGATCTCGAAGCGCAGGCTGTCGAGGAACTCGCCCGGGTCCTGGGTCTCCTGCTGCCAGTCGACGAGCTGGCGCAGCCAGGACATGTCCCCCAGGGAGCCGTCGCCGCTGCCGCGCACGGCGGCGTCCTTGTACTTCCAGTGCGCCGCGACGCCGTACTCCGCGCGCCGGTGCATCGCGTGGGTGCGGATCTGGATCTCCACGGGCTTGCCCTCGGGCCCGATCACCGTCGTGTGCAGCGACTGGTACATGTTGAACTTGGGCATCGCGATGTAGTCCTTGAACCGGCCGGGCACCGGGTTCCAGCGCGCGTGCAGCGCGCCCAGGACGGCGTAGCAGTCGCGGACCGTGTCGACGAGGACCCGCAGGCCCACGAGGTCGTAGATGTCCGTGAAGTCGTGGCCGCGCACGATCATCTTCTGGTACACGGAGTAGTAGTGCTTCGGCCGGCCCGTGACCACCGCCTTGATCTTGGCGGCGCGCAGGTCGTTGGTCACCTGGTCGCGCACCGTCGCCAGGTACTCCTCGCGCGCGGGCGCGCGCTCGGCCACGAGGCGCACGACCTCCTCGTGCATGCGCGGGTAGAGGGTGGCGAAGGAGAGGTCTTCCAGCTCCCACTTGATCGTGTTCATGCCGAGGCGGTGGGCCAGCGGCGCGTAGATCTCGAGGGTCTCGCGGGCCTTGCGCTCCGCGGAGGCGGCGGGCACGAACTTCCACGTGCGGGCGTTGTGCAGCCGGTCCGCCAGCTTGATCACCAGGACCCGGATGTCCTTGGCCATGGCGACGACCATCTTGCGCACGGTCTCCGCCTGCGCGGCGTCCCCGTAGGTGACCTTGTCGAGCTTCGTCACCCCGTCGACGAGCATGGCGACCTCGTCGCCGAACTCGCGCCGGATGTCCTCCAGCGCGTAGCCGGTGTCCTCGACGGTGTCGTGCAGCAGCGCGGCCGCGAGCGTCGGCGGCGTCATGCCCAGCTCGGCCAGGATCGTGGCCACCGCGACCGGGTGGGTGATGTACGGGTCGCCGCTCTTGCGGCGCTGGCCCCGGTGGGCGCGCTCGGCGACGACGTAGGCCCGCTCGATCAGGGACGCGTCGGCCTTGGGGTGGTTGGAGCGCACGGAGCTGATCAGCGGCTCGATGGCGGCCGACGACGTGCTCTGGCGGGTCCCCAGGCGCGCGAGGCGGCGGCGGATGCTCGTGCCCGGCGCCTCGCCGGCGGCCGGGGAGGCAGGGGGCTGGGGGGCGGCGTCGGGACGGGCTTCGGGACGGGCCTCGGAGCGGGCTCCGGGAACGGTCTCGGGAGCGGGGGCGACACCGGTGGCGGCGCCGGGCGCACCGGTGGCTGTCTCGTCGCTCATGCCGACCTCCCAGCTCCGGCTCCCGCCCGGGCCCGGAGCACCCAGTCTACGGCGGGCCGGCCGGCCGCCGGGGCGGCCGCGCGGAGGATCGGCGAGAGGACCAGCGCGCAGGACCAGCGCGCAGGACCGGCGAGGAGGACCGGGGCGGGAGTGGGACCGCAGGAGGGGACGGCGCCACGTGGCGCCGTCCCCTCCTGCGGTGCGGCCGCTGGTGCGGCCGGTGCGTCAGCGCCGGTTGCCGCCGCCGGACCTGCCGGAGCCACCCGAGCCACCGGGACCGCCGGAGCGGCCGGGCCCGCCGGAGCGGGCCTGGTCGGCCACCGCGGAGCTGGAGGACCGGGCCTGGTCGGCCACGGTGCCCGCGGACGAGCGGCCCTCCTCCGCCACGGTCTGCGCCGAGGAGCGACCCTGCTCGGTCACGTTCTGGGCGGCCTCCTGGGCGGTGGCCCTGACCTGCTGGGCGGCCTCGGTGGCCTGCTCCTTCAGCTGGGAGCCGACCTGCTGGCCCACCTGCTTGGCCTGCTCGGCCAGGGGCTGGGCGTGCTCCTTGGCCGCGTCGACGGCGCGGGCGGCCAGGCGCTCCTCCTTCTCCGTGGTCGGGATGAGGGAGGAGACGAGCCAGCCCACGCCGAAGGCGAGGAGGCCGGCGACCAGGGGGTTGCCCTCCGCCTTGCGGCGCACCGTGGTGGCGGCGTCGCTGGCGGTCTCGGCGACGGTCTGCCCCGCACCGGAGACGGTGCCGGCGACGGACTGGCCCGTGCCGGAGGCGCTGTCCCCGACCGAGTGCAGACTGTGGCGCACCGTGTCGGCGGCCTCCGAGGCCGTGCCCATGACGCGGTCGCGCACGCTGGCGACGGCGTTCTTCGCGCCCTGCGTCTTGCGCTGCACCACGCGGGAGGGGCTGACCTTGTCGGTCAGCTCGTCGACGTCGCGGGACAGGTTGCGGCGGGTGTCCTCGATCTCGTGCGTCAGGCGCTGCGCGTCTTCAGCCATTCCGCGTCCTCCTTCAGGGTCTTGGCGGTCAGGTCGAGCTTCGGGTCGACCCGCTTCAGCTCCTTGCGGCCCCGGGAGGCCAGCACGGCGGCGGCGATGCCCCACAGCGCGGTCACGATCAGCGCCGCGAGCACGATGGGCATCAGGTAGTCCAGGGCGAAGATGAGCACCCAGGAGAGGAAGAGGAGGGTGAACCAACCGGCCAGGCCAGCGCCGGCGAGCATGCCCACGCCCTTGCCGGCCTTGCCGGCCTCCTCCTTCAGCTCCGTCTTGGCCAGGGCGATCTCCTGGCGCACGAGGGTGCTCAGGCCGCCGGCGATGTCACCGACGATCTCCCCGATGCTGCGGGTGGGGGCCTCCTCGTGGGTCCTCAGGGGCTGCGCAGCGGGGTGGCTCACCGCAGACCGCCCGTCGTCGGCGGGAGGACGTCGCCACCGGGGGCGTAGCCGCCGGTGGCGGGGGTGATGGGCGCCGTGGTGGACGCACCGGGAGCGCCGTGGCCGCCCTGGCCCGCGTACCTCCCCGCAGCGGAGGTCGGCGCGCCGTAGCCGGTGCCGACCGGGTAGGTCGTCCGGCCCTGGACGCCGCGCGCGTCGGTGTCGGGCTTGTGGGCCTCGCGGGTGGCCCGCGTCAGGCGGCCGGCGACCAGGCCCGCGGCGGCGGCACCCAGCAGGAAGGCGCCGGGGCGGCGTCGGGCCGTGCGGCGCAGCTGGTCGAGCAGCTCGGCCGGCTCGCGGTCCTGCAGGGAGCTGCCCACCGTGCGGGTGCGCGTGGCGACCTGGCGGACCAGGTCCGTCGCCGGCCCCTGGCGGGTGCTGCTGTCCGCCATCTCCTGCAGCTCGTCGCCGAGGTCGCGCAGCAGGCCGACGAGGCGGTCGCGCTGCGTGCGGGACTGGTCGCTGACCTGGCTGCTCAGCTCGCCGAGCAGGTTGCGCGCCTGCGCCTTCGCCTCGCCGGCGACGTGGGACGCCTCCTCCTTGGCGGTGCCGGCCACAGAGCGGGCCTGGTCGGCGGCGGTGCCCGCGACCGACCGCGCCTGGTCGGCGGCGGTGCTCGCGGTCTGGCGGGCCTGGTCCTTGGCCGCCCCGGCGGTGCCGGAGCCGGAGCCGGAACCTCCGGCCGCCCCGCCCCCGCCCACCGGGTGCGATGCAGATGTCGTCATGGGTGTACCTCCGTCTCGGGTGCGGCCGTGTCCTACCCGAGATGGGGGCGATCCATGCAGGCGATGATCGACGGCGCGCGCGTGCGCGACGGCCGTGGCCCGGACGGACCCCTCCGCCCTCCGCTGCGTCAGATCGAGCTACCTAGCGTGACACTACGCCCTGTGCTGCAGCACCGCCACGACGTCTCGCCCCGCCAGGGCCCGGCGGCCCCCGAGGCCGGCGAGCTCGACGAGGAAGCGCAGCCCGACCACCCGGCCGCCCAGCTGCTCCACGAGGCCGGCCGCCGCCTCCGCCGTCCCGCCCGTGGCGAGGACGTCGTCGACCACGAGGACCCGCTGACCGGGCCGCACGGCGTCCTCGTGCACCTGCAGCTCCGCCTCGCCGTACTCCAGGGCGTAGCGGCGGGACGCGGTGCGCCGGGGCAGCTTGCCGGCCTTGCGCACCGGCACGAACCCCGCCCCCAGGGCCAGGGCCAGGGGCGTGCCGAGCAGGAACCCGCGGGCCTCGACGCCGGCGACGACGTCCACGCCGCCGGGCGGGACCGTCCCCGCGAGCGCCTCGACGGTGGCCGCCAGCGCCGACGCGTCGGCCAGCAGCGGGGTGATGTCGGCGAAGCGGACGCCGGGCCGCGGGAAGTCGGGCACCTCCCGCAGGTGGCGCCGCAGCACCTCGACGTCGACGGGGACGCCGTCGCCGGCGCGGGCGGCGGGCGCCGTCACCGGCGCCGTCCTCCGGGCCGGCGCACGGGCTGGCTGCGCTGCCCGCCCGAGGAGCGGCGCAGCACCGGGCCGGCGCCGTCCGCATCCACCCCGCCGCCCGCGACGCCGTCCGCGACGCCGTCCTCGACGCCGTCCTCGGGGCCGTCCACGCGCTCGAGCACGGCGGTCGCCGCGCGCGAGGGCGTGCTGCCCGACGCCGCCGCACCGGCCGGGGCACCCGCCTGGCGGCCCGCGCGGGGGCGGCGCTGGCCGCCGGAGGCGCGCAGCTCGCGCACGCGCCGGGCGTGCTCGGCGATGCGCGGCTCGCGCTCCATCAGCTGCGCGAACAGCGGCGGGGCCAGGAAGATCGAGGAGTAGGCGCCGGCGAGGATGCCGACGAACAGCGACAGGGCGATGTCGCGCAGCGTGCCCGCTCCGAGGACGAAGGCGCCGATGAACAGGATCGAGGCGATCGGCAGCAGCGCCACGACCGAGGTGTTGATGGAGCGCACCAAGGTCTGGTTGACGGCGAGGTTGACGGCCTCGGCGTAGGTGCGGCGGGTGCCGGTGAGGACGTGCTGGGTGTTCTCGCGCACCTTGTCGAAGACGACGACGGTGTCGTAGAGGGAGTAGCCGAGGATCGTCAGGAAGCCGACCACGGTGGCGGGGGTGACCTCGAAGCCGCTGAGGGAGTACACGCCCGCGGTCAGCACCACGTCGTGCACGAGGGCGACCATGGCGGTCACGGCCATCTTCCAGGTGCGGAAGTAGACCGCCAGCACCGCGCCGGCGAGGAGCAGGAAGATGACCAGGCCCCGGACCGCCTTGTCCGTGACGTCCTGGCCCCACGTGGGCCCCACGAACGAGGAGGTGACCGCCGACGGCTCCACGCCGTAGGCCTGCGCGAGGGCGGTGGAGACCTCCTCGGTCTCGTCGGCGTCGAGGCGCTCGGTCTGGATGCGCACCGCGTCGTCGCCGATGGACGACGTGCGGGGCGGCTCGGCCTCCGGGACGACGGACACGACGGCGTCGGTGCCGGGCGCGCCGTCCGTGGTGCTCACGCCGCTGACCCGGAACTCCGAGCCGCCGCGGAACTCGATGCCCGGGTTCAGGCCCCGGGTCAGCAGCAGCACCACCGACGCCAGCACGAGCACCGCGGCGACGGCGTACCAGCGCCTGCGCGTGCCGACGAAGTCGAAGGAGCGCTTGCCGGTGTAGAGGTCGTTGCCGAAGGCGGCGAAGTCGGGCACGGTCAGCGCTCCTGGGACGGGCGGGCCGGGTGGGCCCCGGCGGTGGCGTGCTCGGCTGCGCTGCGCCCGGGCCGGCCGTCGACCTGCGGGTCGGGCTGACCGTCCTCGTGCGGCGCTCCTCGCGCGGCCCGCTCGGCGGCGCGGCGCTCGGCGATGGTCTGGCGGGCCCCGCGCTCGGCGGGGGTGCGCACCCGGCCGCGGCCGGCGTAGGCGACGGTGCGCCCGAGGTGCTCGGCGTCGAAGCCGGAGAGGCGGTGGCCGCCCCCGAAGAACTTCGTGCGCGCCAGCAGCGCGACCACCGGGTGCGTGAAGAGCAGGACGACGAGCAGGTCGATGAGCGTGGTCAGGCCGAGGGTGAACGCGAAGCCGCGCACGCCGCCGACGGCGAGGACGTACAGCACGGCCGCCGCGAGGAAGTTGACGGCGTCGGAGATGATGATCGTCCGGCGCGCCCGCGCCCAGCCGGTCTCGACCGCGGCGACGAGGGAGCGGCCCTCGCGCACCTCGTCGCGCACCCGCTCGAAGAAGACGATGAACGAGTCGGCGGTGATGCCGATCGAGACGATGAAGCCGGCGACGCCCGCGAGGCTGAGCCGGTAGCCCTGGTACCAGCTGAGCAGGGTGATCGCGGTGTAGCTCAGGCCCGCGGCCACGACCAGGCTCGCGACGGTGACCAGCCCGAGCGCGCGGTACTGCGCCAGGGAGTACACGACGACCAGCACGAGGCCGATCAGGCCGGCGAGGATGCCGCGCTGCAGCTGCTCGGAGCCGAGCACCGCGGAGATCTGCTCCTCCGTCTGCACCGTGAAGGAGATCGGCAGGGCGCCGAACTGCAGCTGGTTGGCCAGCGTGGTCGCGCTCTCCTGCGTGAAGCCGCCGCTGATCTGCGCCTGGCCGCCGGGGATGGGGCTGTCCACCGACGGGCTGGTGATGACGACCCCGTCGAGGACGACGGCGAAGCGGTCGCGCGGCGGCTCCAGCGTCGACAGGCGGCTCGTGGCGTCGAGGAAGGCGTCGCCGCCCTCCTCGCTGAGGTCGAGCTGGACGATCCAGTTGTTCGTCGTCGCGCCCTGGGCGGTGGTCTCCAGGCCCGCGCTGGCGGTGTCGATGTCGGTGCCCTCGACCTCGACGGGGCCGAGGACGTACTTGGCCGCGCCGTCGTCGCTGCAGGTGACGATCGGCCGGGTCGGGTCGTCCTCGAGGCTCGTGCCGATGGCGGTGGGGTCGGAGCAGTCGAGGGCGTCGAGCTGGGTCAGCACCTCCGGGGTCACCCACGCCAGGTCGCTGGGGTCGGCGGGCGCGGCGGGGGCCGCGGGGGCCGCCGGGTCGGCGGGAGCCTCAGCAGCGGGAATCTCAGCCGCCGGAGTCTCGGCCGCCGGGGTCTCGGCCGCCGGGGTCTCGGCGCCGGTGCCCAGCAGCGCCTGCGGCAGCGCGCTGTTCGCCGTCTCCTCGGCTGCCGTCTCCTCCGCCGGGGCGGTCTGGGCCGGCGCGCTCTCGGCGGGCGGCTCGACCGCCGGCGTCTCGGGGACCTCGGGCGCCGCCTCCTCGGCCGCCGGGTCCGGCGCCGCGTCGGCCGGCTGCTCGACGATCACCGGCCGGAAGCGCATCTGCGCGGCCTGGGCGACCAGCGCCCGGGCCTCGGCCTGCTCGGCCGGGTCTCCGGGCAGGCTCACGACGATGTTGCGCCCGCCCTCGCTGGTGACCTCGGCCTCGGCGACGCCGGAGGAGTCCACGCGCTGGCGGATGATCGCGATGGCGTCGGCGATGGTCTGGTCGGTGATCTCGCCCTCGCCGGCGGTCACCTCCGGGGTGAGCACGATCTGCGTGCCCCCGGCGAGGTCGAGCGCCAGGCCCGGCGTCCACTCGGCGTCGGAGAACTGCACGGCGGCCGCCAGGCCACCGGTCGTCGCCGCCACCAGGGCGGCGAACCAGGCGAGCGTCCGGCGGGCGCGGGACGCGGAGGATCGGGCCAACGAGGTCTCTTCCGTTGCGGGGTGCGGTGCGCGGTGCTGCCGCCGCGCGGTGCGGTGCCGGACGGCGGTGCGGGACTGCGGGCGAGCGCGTCAGCGCCCGGTGCGTCCCGGGCCGTCCGCGTCGCCGAGGGGGGTGGCGCCCGGGGCGTCGGCGGTGGTGCCGGGAACCGCAGCGCCGGGGACGGCGGTGCCGGTCGGCCCCGCGGTGGTGCCGGTCCGCGGGCCCGTCGGGTCCCCGACGGCCGCGCCGTCCGCGACAGCTGCGTCGTCCCCGACGGCTGCGGCGTCCGCGACGACGGCGTCCACCCGGCGGGCGACCGCCTGGCGGGCCCAGGTGGTGCGCACGCCTGGGGCGACCTCGAGCTCGACGGTGGTGTCGTGGACGGCCGCGATCCGCGCGTGCAGCCCGGCGGTGGTCATGACCTCCTGGCCCGGGGCCAGGCTCGCCTGCAGGTCGGCCAGCTGGCGCTGCTGCTTGCGGCCGCGGCTCATGATGAAGAAGAGCAGCAGCAGCGGGAGGAGGAGGATCAGGAGGTCCATGCGGGAAGCACGTCCTTCCGCGGGTGCTCGTGGCGCCCCGCGTCGACGGGATCGCCGGTCCACCGGGCCGGACCGGACGCACTCGAACTCTACCCGCGTCAGGCGCCGCTCCCGGCGTTCCCGCCCAGATCCTCCTCCGCCCCGGGGCCGGCCGCGGTGCTCGAGCGGCCCGTCAGGTCCAGGCCCAGCTGGCCCGCGCGGCCTGCGGCCAGCGGCGGCTCCAGGCCGAGGTGGCGCCAGCCCGCCTCGGTGGCCACGCGCCCGCGCGGCGTGCGCCCGAGCATGCCCTCGCGCACCAGGAAGGGCTCGACGACGGTCTCGACGGTCTCCGGCTCCTCCCCCACGGCGACGGCGAGGGTCGACAGACCCACCGGACCGCCCCCGAAGGTGCGGCACAGGGAGCGCAGCACCGCGCGGTCGAGGCGGTCGAGGCCGAGAGGGTCGACCTCGTAGACCTCCAGCGCAGCGCGCGCGGCCGCCTGGTCGACGGTGCCGTCGCCGCGCACCTGCGCCCAGTCGCGCACGCGCCGCAGGAGGCGGTTGGCGATGCGCGGCGTGCCGCGCGAGCGCCGGGCGATCTCGATGGCGCCCTCGGTGGTCAGCGGCACGCCCATCATCACCGCGGAGCGGTGCAGCACCCGCTGCAGCTCCCCGGCCGAGTAGAAGTCCAGGTGGGCGGTGAAGCCGAAGCGGTCGCGCAGCGGCGCGGGCAGCAGGCCGGCGCGGGTGGTGGCCCCGACCAGGGTGAACGGCGGCAGGTCGAGCGGGATCGCCGTCGCGCCCGGGCCCTTGCCGACGACGACGTCGACGCGGAAGTCCTCCATCGCGACGTAGAGCAGCTCCTCGGCGGGGCGCGCGACGCGGTGCACCTCGTCGACGAAGAGGACGTCGCCCTCCTCCAGCGAGGTCAGCACCGCGGCGAGGTCGCCGGCGTGCTGGATCGCCGGGCCGCTGGTCAGCCGCAGGGTGCTGCCCATCTCCGCCGCGATGATCATGGACAGGGTGGTCTTGCCGAGCCCCGGGGGCCCGGAGAGCAGCACGTGGTCCGGCGGCCGCCGGCGGGCGCGGGCGGCCTCGAGGACGAGGGAGAGCTGCTCGCGCACGACGGCCTGGCCCACGAAGTCGTCGAGGCGCTTGGGCCGCAGCGCGCTCTCGGCCGCCCGCTCGGCGGCGTCGGCGCCGGTGCCGACCAGCCGGTCCGCCGGCTCCGCCGCGAGCGCGCCCAGGGCCTCGTCGTCCGGGGAGAGGTCCACCGACCCGTCCAGCTCCCGCTCTCGACCCGGCTGCGGGACCTCGTGCGCCGCCACGTCAGTGCCTCCCCAGGTGCCGCAGGGCCGCCCGCAGCAGGGCGGGCAGGTCGAGGGAGGCGGCGCCGTCCGCGCCGGCGGCGCCGTCGGTCGAGCTCACCGCCGCGACGGCGTCCTCCGCCTGCTTGGCGTTCCAGCCCAGGCCCACGAGGGCCTCGACGACGGGCGAGGGCGCGCGCGGCGCCTCCGTGCGCTGGGCCGGCGGCGCGAGGGCGCCGGCGGGCACGGGCGTGCTGGGCGGGCCGAGCCTGTCCCCCAGCTCCAGGACGATGCGCTGGGCGCCCTTGCGCCCGATGCCCGGCACGCGGGTCAGCGCCGTCAGGTCCTCCGCGGCGACGGCGCGGCGCAGCTCCTCCGGCGGGTGCACCGCGAGCGCGGCCAGCGCCAGGCGCGGCCCGACGCCGGAGACGGTCTGCAGCGTCTCGAACACCTCCCGCTCGTCGGCGTCGACGAAGCCGAAGAGGGTCAGGGAGTCCTCCCGCACCACCAGGCTCGTGGCGAGCTCGGCCTCGGCGCCCGTGCGCAGCCCCGCGAGCGTGGTGGGGGTGGCCTGCACGAAGAGGCCGACGCCGCCGACCTCGACGACGGCGCCGTCCAAGCGCACCGCGAGGACCCTGCCCCGCACCGACGCGATCACCGGCGTCCCCCTCTCGCTGCGCGCTCCCGCGATGGACCGGCCCCGACGCTACCGACCGCTGCCGACAGTACCGAACGGGTGTACGAGGAGCGGTCAGGCGCGGCCGCGGCGCGCCGCCCGCGCGGCGAGGAGGATGGGCGAGCGGTCGGCCGCCCGCGACGCCTCGGAGGCCGCGCGGGCCCACGCGCTCTGCGCCGCGGTCGGGGCGCCGGGGCGCGCGCCGACGGCCCCGGGCGAGGGCGCGCGCCACAGGTGGCACACGGCCAGGGCGAGGGCGTCCGCGGCGTCGGCCGGGCGCGGGCGCTCGTCGAGCCCGAGGATGCGGGTGACCATCGCGGTCACCTGCTCCTTGCCGGCGCGCCCCTCCCCGGTGACGGCCTTCTTCACCTCGCTGGGGGTGTGCAAGGCGACCGGCAGGCCCGCGCGGGCCGCCACGAGCATCGCGACGCCGGAGACCTGGGCGGTGCCCATCACGGTGCTGACGTTGGACTGGGCGAAGACCCGCTCGACGGCGACGACGTCCGGGCGGTGCCGCTCGACCCACTCGGTCAGGGCGTCGCCGACGGCGAGCAGCCGCTGCTCGAGGGCGTCCTCGACCGGCGTGCGCACGACGCCCACGGCGACCAGGCCCGCCCGGCGCCCGGTCAGGCCGTCGACGACGCCGAGGCCGCACCGGGTCAGGCCGGGGTCGATGCCGAGCACGCGCACGCCCCCAGCGTGCCACCGCTGCGGCCCGACGGGGCGCAGAGCGCGCGATACGGGGCGCAGAGCGCGCGATCGCGCCCCGCGCGGCGCGCCTCAGGCGTCGGCCAGCACCTCATCGGGCACCTCGAGGTTGGTGTAGACGTTCTGCACGTCGTCCAGGTCCTCCAGGGCGTCGACGAGCCTGAGCACCCTGCTCGCCCCCTCGGCGTCCAGCTCGACCTGGGTGGAGGGCACGAAGGAGACCTCGGCGGAGTCGTACTCGATGCCGGCGTCCTGCAGCGCGGTGCGCACGGCGACGAGGTCGCTCGGCTCGCAGACGACCTCGAACGCGTCGCCGAGGCCGTCGACCTCCTCCGCGCCGGCGTCGAGGACGGCCGCGAGGACGTCGTCCTCGGTGGTGCCGGCGGCGGGCACGAGCACGAGGCCCCTGCGGCTGAAGAGGTAGGAGACGCTGCCGGGGTCGGCCATGGTGCCGCCGTTGCGGGTGACCGCGACGCGCACGTCGGAGGCGGCGCGGTTGCGGTTGTCGGTCAGGCACTCGACGAGGACCGCGACGCCGTGGGGCCCGTACCCCTCGTACATGATCGTCTGGTAGTCGGCGCCGCCGGTCTCCGCGCCCGAGCCGCGCTTGACGGCGCGGTCGATGTTGTCGTTCGGGACGGAGGACTTCTTCGCCTTCTGGATGGCGTCGTAGAGGGTGGGGTTGCCCGCCGGGTCGCCGCCGCCGGTGCGCGCCGCGACCTCGATGTTCTTGATGAGCTTGGCGAACATCGAGCTGCGCTTGGCGTCGACGACGGCCTTCTTGTGCTTGGTGGTGGCCCACTTGGAATGGCCGGACATGCCAGTCCCCCTCGAGGTCGGATCGCGGTCGAGCCTACCGCCGCACCCGGCGGCGGCTCCTGGTCGGACGGAGCCGGGACGGGCCTCAGGAGGAGCGCACGAGGTCCACGAACAGGCGGTGCACCCGCAGGTCGCCGGTGATCTCCGGATGGAAGGAGGTGGCCACGAGCGGGCCCTGGCGCACCGCCACGACGCTGCCCGCCGCCGGCCCGGCGGCCACCCGCGCCAGCACCTGCACACCCTCCCCGGCCCGCTCCACCCACGGCGCGCGGATGAAGACGGCGCGCACGGGCCCGTCGTCCAGGCCGGTGAACGGCAGGTCCTCCTCGAAGGACTCCACCTGCCGGCCGAAGGCGTTGCGGCGCACGAGGACGTCGAGGCCGCCGAAGGTGCGCTGGCCCTCGATCCCGTCGGCCAGCCGGTCGGCCAGCATGATCATCCCCGCGCAGGAGCCGTACACCGGCATGCCGGCCGCGATGCGCTCGCGCACGGGCTCGTGCAGCCCGACCGCGCGCGCCAGCTTGTCCATCGTCGTCGACTCCCCGCCCGGGACGACGAGGGCGTCGACGGCGGCCAGCTCCTGCGGGCGCCGCACCCGCACCGCGCGCGCCCCGGCCTCGGTGAGGGCGTGCAGGTGCTCGCCGACGTCCCCCTGCAGGGCCAGGACGCCGACCACGGGCGCGGAGGCGGTGCTCACGCCAGGCCCAGCGCCACCGCCGGGCGCCGGATTCCCCGGTGCGGCGGCAGGATGGCGGGATGGACGACGCGATCGCCGGGCTCGCCGAGCGGGCCGCCGCGCTGGACGACGTCGCGCCCCTGGCCGGCGCGCGCGACGCCTTCGACCTGCCGGACGGGCTGGTCTACCTCGACGGCAACAGCCTCGGCGCGCTGCCCCGCGCCGTCCCGGCGGCCGTCGCCGACGCCGTGACCCGCCAGTGGGGGCGCGACCTCGTGGCCTCGTGGAACACCGCCGACTGGTGGGGCGCGCCGACGCGCGTCGGGGACGCCGTCGGGGCGCTCGTCGGCAGCGGCCCCGGGCAGGTCGTGGTCGGGGAGTCCACGTCGGTGCAGCTGTACAAGGCCTACCTGGCCGCCGCGGCCGCCCGCCCGGGACGGCGCGTGGTGGTCACCGACCCCGCCAGCTTCCCCACCGACCTGTACGTGCTCGGCGCCGCGGCGCGGCGGGCCGACCTGGAGGTGGTCCTGGCCCCGCCGCCGTCCGTGCCGGGCGTGCTCGCCCAGCGGCCCGGACAGGTGGCGCTGGTCGCGCTCTCCCACGTCGACTACCGCACCGGGGAGCTGTGGGACCTGCCGGGGCTGACGGCGGCCGCCCACGACGCCGGCGCGCTGGCCCTGTGGGACCTGTGCCACTCGGCCGGCGTCCTGGACGTCGGGCTCGACGCGCACGGCGTGGACCTGGCGGTCGGGTGCGGCTACAAGTACCTCAGCGGCGGCCCCGGCGCGCCGGGCTACCTGCACGTCGCCCGCTCGCTGCAGCCGGCCTTCGAGAACCCCCTCGCCGGCTGGCACGGGCACGCCGCCCCGTTCGCCTTCGCGCCCGAGTACGCACCGGCCGAGGGGATCGCGCGGGCGCGCACGGGCACCCCGCCGGTGCTCTCCCTGCTCGCGCTCGAGGCGGCGCTGACCGTCTTCGACGGTGTGGCCGTGGCCGACGTGCGCGCCCGCTCCCTGTCGCTGACGGGCTTCGCGATCGCGTGCCTCGACGCGCTCGTGCCGGAGCTGGAGCTCGCCACCCCGCGCGAGGAGCACCGCCGCGGCGCGCAGCTGTCGCTGCACTCCCCGCACGCGTACGGCGTCGTGCAGGCCCTGGCCGCCCGCGGCGTGGTCGGCGACTTCCGCGAGCCCGACCTCGTGCGCCTGGGCTTCGCGCCGCTGTACCTGAGCCACGCCGACGTGCTGGCCGCCGTGGGAGCGCTGCGCGCCGTCCTCGACGCGGACGAGCACCTGGACCCGGTGCACGCGCTGCACAACCCGGTCACGTGAGCGGCGGCGCCCCCACCCCGATCGGCGGCGCCACCCCGATCGGCGCGACCACCTCGCTCGGCGCCGTCGTCCGGGACGACGCGGCGCAGCAGCGGCTGGACGAGGCCGACCCGTGGGCGCTGTCCCTCGTCGTGCGGACCGAGAGGGCGCAGCCGCCGGCGCACTCCGACGTCCTGGCCGCCGCCGCGCGGGCGGTCGCGGCGCTCCTGCTCGACCCCCGCGTCACGGACCCGGACGGCGAGCTGCACGAGGCGGTGGCGCGGTGGCGGGCCGGCCGGATCCGCAAGATCGCCCGGCGGGCGCGCGGCACCCGCTGGGAGCGCACCGGCGCCCTGCCGCACGTGGAGGCGCGGGTCGGCAGCGCCGTCGTGCGGGTCTTCGCGCCGCACCCGCGCGACGCCGCGCCCGCCGAGCTGGCCCCGCTGCAGGTCGGGGGCCTGGACCTGGCCGACCCGCAGGGCTGGGCGCCGCCGCACGTGCCGCCGTCCGCCCTGACCGTGCGCACCTCCCCCGGCGTGCCGATGACGACGGGCAAGGCCGCCGCCCAGGTGGGGCACGCCGCGCAGTTGGCCCTCGAGCGCCTCGACCCGGCCGCCGTGGCCGCCTGGCGCGCGGACGGCCTGCCGGTGCGGGTGGTCACCGGCACCCCGGTGCTGCCGGCGGGCGAACGGGTGGACGTCGCCGACGGCGGGTTCACCGAGGTCGCGCCGGGCACCGTGACCGCGAGCGCCGGCTTCGAGGGCGGGGAGCGTCCGTGAGCGACGTCGAGCAGCAGCTGCGGGAGGCGCTGGCGCGCGCCGACGAGCAGGTCGCGGCCCTGCAGCGCCAGCACGCCCTCGTCGTCGCGGCATCGCAGGGCTCGAACGCGGACGACGAGCACGACCCCGAGGGCTCGACCATCGCCTTCGAGCGCGCGCAGGTGGCGGCGCTGCTGGAGCGGGCGCGCCGCACGGGCCGGGACCTCGCGCGGGCGCTGGATCGGCTGCACGACGGCACCCACGGGCGGTGCGAGGTCTGCGGCACCACCATCGCCGCCGGGCGGCTGCAGGCGCGTCCGGACGCCCGCACCTGCATCGCCTGCGCCAGCGCGCGCGGACGAGGGCGCTGACCGCTCGGGCCGGCTGCGCGTGCCGGAGCGGGAGCGCCGGGCGAGGCTGGGCCCGTGACGGCGTCGCAGCACCAGCCCTTCCCCGCGTGGTTCTTCGACCGCGAGGACCCCTCGCCCGATCCCCGCTTCTACGGCCCGCCGCGCCTCGTCACGCACATCGACGACGGCGCGATCGCCGCCGTGGGCGAGCTGTACGCCGAGCTGGGCGTCGACGGCTCCGCGCCGGGCCCGCGGCGGGTGCTGGACCTGATGTCCTCGTGGGTCTCGCACCTGCGCACCGCGCCGGCGGAGCTGGTCGTCCTGGGCCTGAACGCCGCCGAGCTGGCGGCGAACGCGATGGCCACCGAGCGCGTCGTCCAGGACCTCAACGCCGACCCGGCGCTGCCCCTCCCCGACGCTGACGTCGACGCGGTGCTGTGCTGCGTCTCGATCGACTACCTCGTGCGCCCCGTCGAGGTGCTCGCCGAGGTCGCCCGCGTGCTGCGCCCGGGCGGGCCCGTGGTGATCACCTTCTCGGACCGGTGCTTCCCGACCAAGGCCGTGCGCGGCTGGTTGGCCGCCGACGACGCCGGGCGGTGCGCGATCGTCGTCGAGTACCTGCGCCGCGCGGGCGGCTTCACCGAGCCCGAGGTCTCCCGGCGCACCCCGCCGGGCCGCGGCAGCGGCGGGCGCTACCGCGGCGACCCGCTCTACGCCGTGGTGGCGCGGCGGCTGCCGGCGTCCGGCGCCGCGCCCGCCGCGGGCTGAGGCGTCGGGCGCGGAGCCCTGGTCACGACCCGCCCGGAGCGGTGACCAGGACTGCGCGCCCGGTCCCCCTCAGGCGATCCGGCGCATGCGGCGCACGACGAGCGGTCCGTCCAGCAGGTCGCCCATGACGGACACGAACCGCTGCAGGTGCGGCGCCGACAGGTGCGCGTCGAGGTCCTCGCCGCGCTCCCAGTTCTCGTAGAAGGCGAACTCGGCCGGGTCCTCGATGCTCTGGTGCAGGTCGTAGTTGACGAAGCCCTGCTCCTTCGTCGTGGGCTCGACCAGGGAGGTCAGGGCCTCGCGCAGCTCGTCCTCCTTACCCGGCTTCGCGCGCATGGTGGCGACGACGGTCAGCAGGTCGCGGCGGCTGTCGGTGGGTGTGGTCACGCAGGGGCTCCTGGAGGGCGGGACGGCGGCCCGTCGACGGAGCTGGTCGGCGCGGGCGACGACAGCGGCCGCAGGCACGTCGACGGGCCCTGGCTGGCGTCATCCTGCCGCGGCGCCGCCGGGCCGCAACCGCAGCCCCGCCGGCGCCGCGCCGCCTCAGACGTCGGCGAGGAGGGTCGCCAGGTCGACCGGGACGCCGAGCGCCGCCAGCGGCGCCGTCCACGGCAGGCGGCGCACGGTCGCGTACCCGGCCTCCCCGGGCTCGGTGTGGACGACGACCTCGCGGCGGGGCAGGTCGAGGACCCAGTACTGCTCGACGCCGGCCTCGGCGTAGACCGGGGGCTTGTGGACGAGGTCGGTGCGCTGCGTCGTTCCGGCGACCTCGATGACGAGGGCCGCCGTGCTGGGGTGCTCACCGGGCGTGCGGCGCGTGACCGCGAGGTCCGGCTCCGGCTCGGACGCGGTCGTGGCCGCGAGGGGCAGCTGCACCCGCAGGAGCCACGGGTCGGGCAGCGAGCGGACGAGGTGCTGCGTCAGCACCTGGATCACGTCGGCGTGCTCAGGGCCCTGCGGCACCACCTCGACGAGCACCCCCTCCAGCAGCTCCACCGGCTCGCCCTCGAGGGCTCCCGTGCCGACCAGCGCGTCGTACAGCGCCCGGGTCATGCGCCAGCGCGGCACCGAGAGGTCGGCCGAGACGGTCTCCTGCGCCATGGACGGGAGCGTAGACGCGCGGCGCCCCGACCGGCTCTGCCGATCGGGGCGCCGCGCAGGGGCGGGAGGGTCAGCTCACCAGCCGCGCTGGGCCAGGCGGTGCGGCTCGGGGATCGCCTCGACGTTCAGCCCCACCATCGCCTCGCCCAGGCCCCGGGAGACCTTCGCGATCACGTCGGGGTCGTCGTAGAAGGTCGTGGCCTGCACGATCGCGTCGGCCCGGCGGGCGGGGTCGCCGGACTTGAAGATGCCGGAGCCGACGAAGACGCCGTCCGCGCCCAGCTGCATCATCATCGCCGCGTCGGCCGGGGTGGCGATGCCGCCGGCGGTGAACAGGACGACGGGCAGGCGGCCGGCCGCCGCGACCGAGCGGACCAGCTCGTACGGCGCCTGCAGCTCCTTGGCGGCGACGTAGACCTCGTCGGGGCTCATCGAGCGCAGCCGGTTGACCTCGGCGCGGATGGTGCGCATGTGGGTGACGGCGTTGGAGACGTCGCCGGTGCCGGCCTCGCCCTTGGAGCGGATCATCGCGGCGCCCTCGGTGATGCGGCGCAGCGCCTCGCCGAGGTTCGTCGCCCCGCACACGAACGGGACGGTGAAGGCCTTCTTGTCGATGTGGTGGGCGTAGTCCGCCGGGGTGAGCACCTCGGACTCGTCGACGTAGTCCACCCCGAGGCTCTGCAGCACCTGGGCCTCGACGAAGTGGCCGATGCGCACCTTCGCCATCACGGGGATCGAGACGGCGGCCTGGATGGCGTCGATGAGGTCCGGGTCGCTCATGCGCGCCACGCCGCCCTGGGAGCGGATGTCGGCGGGCACGCGCTCGAGGGCCATGACGGCGACGGCGCCGGCGTCCTCGGCGATCTTCGCCTGCTCGGCGGTGACGACGTCCATGATGACGCCGCCCTTGACCTGCTGGGCCATGCCGCGCTTGACCCGCTCGGTGCCGACCACGGGCTCGCTCGCGCCGGGCGTGACGGACTGCTGGGGGGCCGAGGGCTGCTCGGACATGGGGGGCGACTCCTGGGAGGGCGTGGGGACGGCGGTGCGGCCGCGCCCCCAGTCTAGTGCTCCGTCCGCGCTCGCGGTGCCGGCGGGAACCCGCTCCTCTACGATGCGGCGACGTGCCGGAGCGCTCCGGACAGCCCGTCCACCCCTGGAGCCGCATGTCCCGCACCGCGCCCCGCCGCACGCCCGCCCGCGACCTGGCGCTGATCGCCGTCTTCGCCGCGCTGATCGCCGCCCTGGGCCTGCCCGGCGCCTTCCCCGTGCCGGGGCTGCCGGTGCCGATCACGCTGCAGACCTTCGGGGTGATGCTCGCCGGGGCGCTGCTCGGCGCCCGGCGCGGCGCGCTCGCCGTGCTCGTCCTCCTCGCCCTCGTCGTGGCGGGCCTGCCGCTGCTCGCCGGCGGGCGCGGCGGCCTGGCCGTCCTCGCCGGCCCGTCGGCCGGCTACCTGCTCGGCTGGCCGGTGGGCGCGTTCGTCATCGGCGCCCTGCTGGCGCGGCGCCCCGCGCGCGGCGCGTTCTGGTGGACGCTGGTGGCGTGCGTCGTCGGCGGCATCGGCGTCGTGTACGCGTTCGGCATCCCGGTGCTCGCCGCGCGCACCGACGTCCCGCTGGCCACCGCCGCCGCCGGCAACGCCGTCTTCCTGCCCGGGGACCTGCTCAAGGCCGCGCTCGCCGCCGCGATCGCCGTCGCCGTGCACCGCGGCTACCCCGTGCTCGACCCGCGGGCGGACGCCGCGTCCGCCCGCGGCCGGGCGGGCCGGGCCTGAACGGAGCGGTGCGGGCGCCGTCCGCGTCCCCGGCGGCGGCAGGCCCGCCGGCGGGCCGGCTCGTGGTCGGCGCCGGTGCGGCGGTGCTGCCCGCCGTGCTGGACGCCGTGCGCGGCGGCGGGTGGGCCGCGGTCGCCGACCCGGGGTGGCCGGCGCCGCTGCTGGCCCGGGCGCGCGAGCACCTGGCGGCCGCGCAGGAGGAGGGCCGCCTGCGCGGCGGCGACCTCGTGCTCTTCACCTCCGGCTCCACGGGGCGCCCGCGCGGCGTCGTGCGCACCGCGGCGTCGTGGGACGCCAGCACCGACGCGCTCAGCGCCCTGACGGGCATCGGCGCGGACGACGTCGTGTGGCTGCCGGGTCCGCTGTCCTCCTCCCTGTTCCTGCACGGCGCGTGGCACGCCGCCGCCGCGGGCGCCGGCGCGGTCGCCCAGCCCGCCCCGCCGGAGCGCGCGAGCGCCCTGCACGCCGTTCCGGCGCTGCTCGCCCGCGCGGTGGCCGCCGCGGAGGGCGGAGCCCTGCCGCGCGTGCGCACGGCCGTCGTGGCCGGTGACGCGCTGGCGCCGGCCCTGCGGGCGCGGGCGCAGGCGCTGGGATGGCGCGTGGTGGAGTACTACGGCGCCGCCGAGCTGTCCTTCGTCGCCTGGCGCGAAGACGGGCGGGCCGCGATGCGCCCCTTCCCGGGCGTGCGGGTGCGCGCGCGCGACGGCGTGCTCCAGGTGCGCTCGCCGTACCTGTCCCGCGGCTACCTGGACCCGGCCGACGACGGGCCGCTGCGCTGGAGCGGGCCCGAGGACGACGGGGACGACGGGAGCGCCTGGGCCGGCGTCGGCGACCTCGGCGAGGTCACGGGGGACGGCGGGGTGCTGCTGCGCGGGCGCGGCGGGAGCGCGGTGACCACGGGCGGGCACACGGTGGTCGTCGAGGAGGTCGAGCGGGCGCTCGCGGGCGCGGACGGCGTCGCGGAGGTCGCCGTGGTCGGCGTGCCCTCCGCGCGGCTGGGCGCGGTGGTCGCGGCGGTGGTCGTGCCCGCCGACCGCCCGGGCGCGCGCCTGCGGGAGGCCCTGGCGCGCGCGGCCCGGGCGCTGCCGCGCCCGGCGCGCCCGGTGCGCTGGCACGCCGCCGAGGCGCTGCCCCGCACGGCGGCGGGCAAGGTCGACCGCGCCGCGCTGGCGCAGGCCGTGCGCGCCGGCGCCCTGCCGAGGCTGGGCCGGTGACCCCGGACCCGCGCACCCCCGTCGTCGTCGCGGGCCTGCGCACCCCGATCACCACGGCCGGCCGCGCCCTGGCCGGCACCCCGGTGCACGCGCTGGCCGCGCCGGTGCTGCGGGCGCTCGCCGACCGGCTGCCGCCGGACCCGCCCGTGGACGACGTCGTCCTCGGCAACTGCCGAGGACCGGGCGGGAACACCGCCCGGGTCGCGGCGCTGGCGGCCGGGCTGGGCGCCGCCGTGCCCGGGCTGACCGTGGACCGCCAGTGCGGCAGCGGCCTGGAGGCCGTGCGCCTGGCCGCCGGCCTGGTCGCGGGCGGCGCCGGACAGGTCTACCTCGCGGGGGGCGCCGAGAGCGCGAGCACCGCCCCGCACCGCGCCTGGCCGCCGACCGCCCCGGGCGAGGAGGCGGTGCGCTACACCCGCGCCCCCTTCGCCCCGCCCGGCCACCCCGACCCCGACATGGGCGAGGCCGCCGACGCCCTCGCGCGCCGCTGCGGCGTCTCGCGCGAGCGGCAGGACGCCTACGCCGCCCGCTCCCACGCGAGGGCGCTGGCCGCCGCCGCGCGCGGGGCCTTCGTCGCCGAGCTCGTGCCGGTGGCCGGCGCCACCGCCGACGACCGGCCCCGGCGCCTGCACGCGCGGCGCCTGGCGCGCTTCCCGCCCGCCTTCGGGGCGGGCGGGAGCGTGACGGCGGGCACCTCCAGCGGCGTCAGCGACGGGGCCGCGGCGGTCGCCGTGGTCAGCGAGCGGGTGCGCGCCCGCCTGGGCGTGCCGGGGGCGGCCGTGCGCGCCGCGGCCGTGGCCGGCGTGGACCCGGCGACCCCGGGCCTGGGTCCCGTGCCCGCGGTGCGGGCCGCGCTGGAGCGCGCCGGCGTCGCCCTCGACGACGTCGGCGTCGTGGAGGTCGGCGAGGCGTTCGCGGCCCAGGTGCTCGCCGTCACCGACGCCCTCGGCCTGGACCCCCTCGGCGCGGACGCCGAGCGCGTGTGCCCCGACGGCGGCGCCCTCGCGCTGGGGCACCCGTGGGGCGCCACGGGGGCGGTGCTCGTCGTCCGCCTCCTCGCGCGCCTGCTCGCGCCCGGCGGCCCCCGGTACGGGCTGGCCGCGTGCGCGGTCGGCGGCGGGCAGGGCGTCGCCGTGCTCCTCGAGCGCGTCGGCGCGGACGGGGGCGCGGACGGGGGCGGTGGGTGATCCGCCTGCGCGCGGTGACCCACCGCTACGGCGGGCGCACCGTCCTGGACGGCGTCAGCGCCGACCTGCCCGAGCGCCGCATCGGCCTGATCGGGGCCAACGGGTCGGGCAAGTCCACCCTGGCGCGCACCCTCAACGGCCTCGTGGTGCCCACCGAGGGCGCCGTGGAGGTCGACGGCCTGGACACCCGCGAGCAGGGCGCCGCGGTGCGCCGCCGCGTGGGCTTCGTCTTCAGCGACCCGGACGCGCAGATCGTCATGCCCACGGTGGCCGAGGACGTCGCCTTCTCCCTGCGCCGGGCCCGCCTGCCGCGGGCCGAGGCCGACCGGCGCGTGGCGCAGGTGCTCGAGCGCTTCGGCCTGGCGGGCCTGGAGGACTCCCCGGCGCACCTGCTCTCCGGCGGGCAGAAGCAGCTGCTCGCGCTGGCCGCCGTCCTCGTCCTGGAGCCCTCCGTGCTCGTGCTCGACGAGCCGACGACCCTGCTGGACCTGCGCAACGCCCGCCGCATCACGCGCCTGGTCGCCGACCTGCCGCAGCAGGTCGTGCTCGTCACGCACCACCTGGACCTGCTCGACGACGTGGAGCGCGTGCTCGTCCTCGAGGAGGGCCGGGTCGTCGCCGACGCGCCGCCGGCCGCAGCGGTGGCGGCCTACCGGGCGCTGATGGCGTGATCGGGCTCTACCGGGAGGGCTCCTCGCCGCTGCACCGCGCCCCGGCGTGGGCGAAGCTGGCGCTGCTCGCCCTCGGGACGACGCTGCTCGTGGCGGTCGCGACGCCCGCCGCGGTGGGCGTCGGCGCGCTGGTCGTGGTCTCCCTCGTGGCGCTGGCGCGCGTGCCGGCCGCGGTGGCCCTGGCGCAGGTGTGGCCGCTGCGCTGGATCACGGCGCTGCTCGTGCCCTTCCAGTGGTGGGCCGGCGAGTGGCGCGCGGTGGTCGTCGTGGTCGGCACGCTCCTGCTCGCCGTCCTCGCCGCGGCGCTCGTGACCCTGACGACGCGGGTCGGCGACGTCCTCGACGTCCTCGTCGCGCTGCTGCGCCCCGCCCGCCGCCTCGGCGTCGACCCCGAGCGGGTGGCGCTCGTGCTGGCCCTGACGATCCGGTCGGTGCCGCTGCTGCTGGCGGCCTTCGACGAGGCCCGCGACGCCCGCCGCGCCCGGGGCCTGGAGCGCAGCCCCCGGGCGCTCGTGGTGCCGCTGGTGATCCGCAGCGTGCGCCACGCGCACCTGCTCGGGGAGGCCCTGACCGCCCGCGGCGTGGACGACTAGGACGCGGTGTCCGGGGGGCCTGGGGGGCCCGGGAGCACGGCGTCCCCGACGGCGAGGCGGCCGGCGCGCACCACGGTGGCGCGCAGGCCGCCCCGCCCGGCCAGCGCCGCCCGCGCCGGGCCGCCGACCAGCCCGTCCAGGTAGCGGCACGGCTCGCACGGGCGCTCCCCGCGCAGCAGCGCCCCGCCCACGGCGAACTCGCGCCCGACGAGGGCGTCGAGGTCGACGCCCTCGGTGACGGCGTTCCGCCGGGAGGCGCCGCCGCCGAGCGCGACGCCGTGCTCGGCGGCCGCCGCGGCCAGGGCCTCGGCGGCGACCAGCGTGACGTCGTCGCGCAGCCGCTCCTGGTACGACCAGTGCCCCGTGCCGCGCTGGTAGCGGTCCCCGAGCAGGCCGCCGCCGACCACGGCGTCCGCCCGCGCCACGGCGCGCACCGGCTGCCCGCCGGCGGCGGCGACGTACAGCGCCACCACGCGCCCGGGCCCCGCCATCAGCCGCGTCCCCGGCCGAGGCGGCGCACGACGCCGTCCCAGGCGGGCAGCAGCCCGGCGACGAGCCCCGCCAGGCCCTCGGGGAAGACCTCGACGCCGGCGGCCTCCGCGGCGGCGAGGTCCGCCAGCCGCCACCAGCGCAGCTCGTCCACGCTCTCCTGCTCCACCGCCGTCCACCCGGCGCGGCTGAGCTCCGGCTCCCGGCCGCCCGGCCCGCCCGCGGGCACCCACGCCAGGTAGATCAGCTCGTCCTGGCGGCAGGTGCGGGCGTAGAAGTCGAAGACGGCGGTGCGCTCGACCACCGGGCCGACCAGGTCCTCCGCGGCGAGGAGCAGGCCGGTCTCCTCGGCCAGCTCGCGCACCGCGGCGGCCGCCGGCTCCTCGCCGTCCCCGATGCCGCCCCCGACGGTGAACCACCACGACCGCTGCGGCTGGTCGACGTCGTGCCCGCGCAGCAGGAGCAGGCGCACCTCGTCCGGCCCGTCGCCGGGGGCGCCGGCGAGCACGAGCACGCGGGCGCCGCGGCGGTGCCAGAGGCCGTCCTCGCCCCGGGTCCACTCGCGCCAGTAGGGCGCCTCCTGCGCCGGGTCCTCGCTCACGTCCCGCTCCCCCGCTCGTTCCCCGGCCCGTCCCGCCCGGGCCCGTCCTGGTCCGCCGCGTCGAGGGCGGGCGGCTCGTCGTCGATCTCGAACGTGCGCGGCAGCGGCGCCCGCCCGGCCAGGCGGGCCCACCGCACCACCCGCGAGCTGCGCACCGCCCGCGTCTGCGTGACGGCGTCGTTGTGGAAGCGCCGCGCCAGCACCGCGCGCGAGCACGCCGCCGACAGGTCGGCCAGCAGGCCCCGCCCTCCCGGGTCGGCGCGCAGCGCCCGCACCGCCGGCGGCGACAGCGCCGCGCGCAGGGCGCGGGAGAGGTCGGACTCCGCGGCCTCGCGCTCCGCGTCGCCGTCCGCGGCCACGGCCTCGGCGGCGGCGCTGGCGAGGAGCAGGGAGGTGGCGGGGTCGAGCGCCCGCGAGACCGCCAGCTGCTCGGCGGCGCCCGCCCGGCGCAGCAGCTGCGCGTCGAGGGCCGCGCGGCTGGTCTCCACCCGGTGGTGGAGCCGGTCGAGGCGGGCGGCGTAGGCGGTCAGGGCCCAGGCCAGGACGGCGAGCACCGCCAGGACGACGAGGGTCGCGACGGCCGTGGGGCTCACGGGCCGAGCCAGCGCGAGAGCAGCCGGTGGGCCAGCGGGTCCTCGCGCACCCCGGCCCGCGCCCCGGCGCGCGCGGCCGGTGCCGCCGCGCCCGCGCCCGTACCCGTGCCCGCCCCCGTGCCCGCCACCGTCTCGTAGACGGCGAGGACCTCCTCGGCCACGCGCGACCAGTCGTAGCGGCGCACGGCCGCGGACGCGGCCGCGACCAGGGCGCGCCGGCGCGGGACGTCGTCGAGGAGCTCGAGCACCGCGCGGGCGAGGCCGCGGGGGTCCCCCACGGGCGCGAGCGCGCCGAGGCGCCCGCCGTCCAGGACCCGCCCGAAGGACGGCAGCGCGCTCGCGACGACCGCCGTGCCCGCGCTCATCGCCTCCAGGAGCACGATGCCGAAGCTCTCCCCGGCCGTCTGCGGGGCGACGTAGGCGTCGACGGAGGACAGCAGCGCCGCCTTGTCCGCGTCGGAGACGGGGCCGAGCAGCTCCAGGGCGTCCGCGTGCTCCCCGGCGAGCGCCCGCGCCTGCTCCGGGTCCCCCCGCCCGGCCACGAGCAGGCGCAGCCCCGGACGCGCCGCCCGCAGCGCGGGCAGGGCGGCGGCGAGGACGGCGAAGCCCTTGCGGGGCTCCTCCAGGCGGCCGAGGAAGGCGAGCGTGGGCGCCGCCGGCGTGCCCTGCCACGACGGGCGCGGGCGGGCGCGGGCGAAGGCGTCGACGTCCACGCCGTTGGGGATCACCACGGCGTCGCCGCCCAGGTGCTCGACGAGGGTGCGCCGGGCGTCCTCGCTGACGGCGATGCGGGCGCTGACCTTCTCCAGGCTCGGCAGCACGAGGGGGGAGGCCGCCTGCAGAGCGCGCGAGCGCAGCTGGGAGGTGTGGAAGGTCGCCACGAGCGGGCCCTCGGCCGCCCACAGGGCCAGCAGGGCGGCGCTGGGGGTGATCGGCTCGTGCAGGTGCAGGACGTCGAAGCCGCCCTCGGCGAGCCACCGGCGCACCCGCAGGGCGGTGACCGGCCCGAACGTCAGGCGCGCGACCGAGCCGTTGTACGGAACGGCGACCGCGCGCCCCGCCGGGGCCACGTACGGGGGCACCGGGGTCTCCTCGTCCGCCGGCGCGAGGACGGAGACGTCGTGGCCGCGGGCGATGAGGTGCTCGGCCAGGTCGCGCACGTGCCCCTGCACGCCCCCCGGCACGTCGAAGGAGTAGGGGCAGACGACGCCGATCCTCACGGCGACCTCACGACGCGGCCCGGCGGTCGGCGTCGAAGACCCGCTGGAGGACGTGCCAGTCCTGCGGGTGCTCCCGGATCGCCTCCGAGAGGACGTCGACGCACGCCTGCGTCATGGCCGCCACCTGCGTGGCGCGGCCGCCCTCGGCGGTGCGCTCGGGCACGGGCACGGCCGGGTGGACGACCAGGTGCAGCCCCCAGCGGGCGGGCGCGCCGCGCGGCAGCCGCTCGTAGGAGCACGTGACCGGGTGCAGCGGCGCGCCCGTGGCCAGGGCGAGGGCGGCGGGCCCGCCCGCGGCGCGCGCGGGCTCGCCGAGCAGGCGCACCGGCACGCCGGTGCCGGTGAGGTCGCGGTCGGCCAGCAGGGCGACGACGCCGCCGGAGCGCACCGCGCGCAGCAGCGCGCCGAACGTCCCGCCGCCGGTCAGGGGCAGCACCGTGATGCCCAGGCGGCGGCGGAAGTCGACGAAGGCGTCGAACAGCTGCGCGGGCTCCAGCCGCTCGGCCACCGTGGTCACCGGCGCGACGTGCTGGGCGCCCCAGGCGCCCAGGTGGTCCCAGTTGCCCAGGTGCCCGAGGAAGGCCACCGCGCCGCGCCCCTCGGCCACCGCCCGCTGCAGCGGCTCCGCGCCCTCGGCGCGCACCGTGGCCGAGACCTGCGCCGGCGACCACGACGGCAGCCGGAACGCGTCGCACCAGTACCGCAGGTACGAGCGCATGCCGGCGCGGGACAGCGCCCGCAGCTGCACCTGGTCCGCCTCCGGGCGCGCCCGGGCGAGGTTGGCCTCCAGGCGCCGCACGCCGCGCCCGCGCCGCAGCCAGGCGGCGTCCGCGGCCAGGGCGAAGCAGCCGTGGGCCAGCCCCGCCGGCAGCAGCCGGACCCCGCGCCAGGCGGCGAGGTGCGCCGCCGCGCCCAGCCGCGCCGCGCTGCGCCGTGCCACGCTCACCCGCTCGCGCCGGCCAGCACCTGCCGGCGCACCAGGAGCACCCGCTGCGCGACCGTGACGAGGCTGGCGACCGCCAGCAGCGCCAGGACCGCCGTCAGCACCGCGCGCGGCACGCCGAGGCCGACGCAGGCGGTGGCGACCAGCACCGCCACGAGCCGGTCGGCGCGCTCGGCGATGCCCACGTCGGCGCGCACCCCGACGCCCTCGGCGCGCGCCCGGGCGTAGGGGACGATCGCGCCCAGGGCCAGGCAGGCGAGCGCGAGGACGGCGGTGGGCCGGTGCTGGCCGCCGCCGGTGAACCACAGCACCAGGCCGCCGAAGACGGCCGCGTCCCCGAAGCGGTCGAGGGTGGAGTCGAGGAAGGCGCCCCACGCGCTGGAGCGCCCCGCCGTGCGCGCCATGATGCCGTCGACGGCGTCGGAGAACACGAACGCCGTGATGACGAGGGTGCCCGCCAGCAGGTGGCCGGCCGGGTAGAGCAGCAGCGCCCCGGCGACGACGCCGAGGGTCCCCACGAGGGTCACGGCGTCCGGGCTGACGCCCAGGCGCAGCAGGACGGCGGCGACCGGGCTGAGCAGACGGGTCAGCGGCGCGCGCGCGAAGCGGTTGAGCATGGCGCGCGGCAGCCTATCCGTGCGGCCGGTGCGGCCCCGTCCTCACGGCCCGCCCGCGCCGCGCGCGGGTCCTCCGCCGCGGTCGGGGCCGCCGCTGCGCAGGAGCGCCGAGACCCGCTGCCGGGTGACGCCGAACAGGGCGGCGATCCGGTCCATCGTCAGGCCCTCCGCGTGCAGGGCCCGGGCCTCCTCCCGCCGCCACCGGCTGCCCGTCTCCGACAGGCGCGCGGTGATCGAGGTCAGCAGCTCCACGATGAGGGGCCGGCCCTCGGCCGGGACGATCTGCGCGTACGAGCGGCCGGCCTCGCGCTCGGCCCGCAGGTGCCCGGCGCGCACGAGGATCTCCTCGGCGTCGGCGATGCTGGCGCGCACCGCCCGGCACAGCGCGTCCAGGCTCTCGAGCGCGACGTCGCGCTCCCCGTCCTGCGCCTGCTGCTCCGCCACCGCGCCTCCTGCGCTCCCTGGCCCGCTGCGGGCCGTCCGCGGGCCGTCCGCGAGGAGGAGAGCCAAGCACGACAACGGCCGTTGCGGCGACAGCGGTTGCCCCGTGGGGAACGCCCGCCCCGGGGCCCGCACAGGGCCCGCACGGAGCCCGCACGGGGCCCGCGCAGGGCCCGCGCAGGGCCCGCGCAGAGCCTGGGGCGGGCAGGGGCGCCGCCGCTATCCTCGCGCGGTGACCCTCCAGGGCAGCGCGACCGAGGCCGGTGCCGACTTCCGCAGCAGCACCCGCAGCCGCCGCCAGACCTGGTTCGGCGCCAAGCGCTTCGTCAAGGCGGCCGTCAGCGTCCCCGGCGTCAACCGGGTGGTGCGCCGCGCCGTCCCGCTGGTGCGGCCCGGAGCGAGGCCCGAGCGCCTGCCCGTGCCCCTGACCGTGCGCCGGGTGACGGCGCGCATGGCCGGCGTCGAGTTCGTCATGCTCGGCCCCTCCCGCGACGTCGTCGCCAAGGAGCTGCACTGGGGCGGGGGCCGGCGCCCGGGGGCGGCGGACCAGCTGGCCCTCGACGTCTTCGCCGCCCTGGCGCGCGACGCCGACACCGTCCTGGACGTCGGCGCCTACACGGGCGTGTTCTCGCTGCTCGGCGCGCGCGTGGCACCGGCCGCCGACGTGCACGCCTTCGAGGTCGTGCCCGGCAACGCCGCGGCGGCGCAGGCCAACGTCGTCGCCAACGACCTGCTGCGCAGCATCACCGTGCACGTGGCCGCCGTCGGCGCGGTCGGCGCGGACGGCGGCGCGGTGGTCGTGCCCACCGGCCGCGGCGGCTCGGCGCTGCCGGACTACTGGTCGACCGCGATGCACTTCGAGCGCGGCGTGCACGTGCCCGTGCGCTCGCTGGACTCCCTCCTGCCGCAGCTGGACCCGCAGGGGCGGGGGCGGCGCGCGGTGGTCAAGGTGGACGTCGAGGGCGCCGAGGACGCCGTCCTGCTGGGCGGGCGCGAGCTGCTGCGCCGCTGGCGCCCCGACGTCCTGTGCGAGCTGCTGCCCGCGCAGGCCAAGGTGCCCGCCGTCCTGCAGGCCCTCGACGGCCTGGGGTACCGGTGGTTCCTCGTGCAGGACGCCGAGCTCGTCGAGCACCCCGTCCCCCGCGGCGACGAGCGGTTCCGCGACTGGCTGCTCACCCCGCGCACCGACGAGCAGCTGCGCGCGGCGGGCGTGCCGGCGCGGGCGCTGCCCGCCCGTCCGTCGTCGCCCGCGGCGGCGCCCGCGGAGCCGCCGCGTCCGTGACACTGGTGCCGTGGTGACCACCGGCGGGGCTGCCCGCCTCCTGCGGCCCCCGCCGGACCGGGCGCCCGCCGCGCCCGTGCGCCTGACCCGCGCGGGGCGGGCCCGGCGCCTGGTGGTCCTCGCCGTCCTCGGGGCCGGCTGCCTCGCCGGCAGCCTGGTCGGGGACGACCACTGGTGGCCGCTCGGCCCGTGGCGGATGTACTCCACCTCCAGCGCGCCCACCGGCGAGGTGCGGGTGTTCGCGCTGCAGGCGACCACGGCGCCCGCCCCCGCCGCGGCGGCGTCCGCCGGCGGGGACGTCGCGTGGCGCGACACGTCCCTGGGGCTGGCGAACGCGGGCCTGAACCGCGCCGAGCTGGAGGGCCGCGCGGAGCTGGTGACCTCCGACCCCGCCGTCCTCGGCACGCTCGCGCAGGCCCACGCGCGCCTGCACCCGGACGACGCGCCGTGGACGGGCGTGCGGCTGCTGCGCCGCGCCACGGTGCTCCAGGACCGCCGCCCGACGGGCGAGGTGCGCGAGGAGGTCCTCGCGGAGTGGACCGCCGACGGCGGCGGGCGCCTGGTCGCGCAGGAGGAAGCCCCGTGAGCGCCCGGGCGCCGGCGCCCGCGGCGGACCCCGCGGCCGCGGGGCGCGGCGGGCTCGCGGGCCGACTGTCGCGGTGGCTGTTCGAGGAGGCCCCGCTGGCGCGCGTGGCCCTGCTTCGGCTGGTGGTCTACGCCTTCGTCGTCGTCGACGTCCTGCACCTGCACGCCGACGGGCGCCACCACGGCGCCGCGGACCCGGTCTGGTACACCCCCCTGGTCGTCGGGGAGGTGCTGCACCTGCCGGCGGCGACGGTGCTGCTCGCCGAGGGCCTGCGCTGGGGCAGCGCGCTGCTCGCGCTCGCGGCGATGAGCGGGCGCGCCCCGCGGCTGCTCGGGTGGGCGACGGCCGTGTGCTGGTCGTGGTTCCAGTACGTCTCCTTCTCCTACGGCAAGGTCGACCACGACCGCGCCGACTTCCTCGTCGCGCTGTTCCTCCTGCCGACCGCGGGCCTGGCGCACCTGTCCGACGCCCGGCGCAGCCAGGCCGCCGGCTTCGCGCTGCGCGCGGTGCAGCTGATGGCGATCGCGACGTACTTCCTCTCCGCCGTCGCCAAGGTGCGCTTCGGCGGCTGGGAGTGGGTCAACAGCGCGACCATCGCCCGCGCGGTGGTGCGCCGGGGCGCCGAGTGGGTGCAGTGGACCCTCGAGGTGCCGTGGACGCTGCACGCCCTGCAGTGGGTGCTGTTCACGGCCGAGCTGACGGCGCCGGTGATCTTCCTGCTCTCCGAGCGGTGGCGCCGCCGCGCCGTGGGCGCGTGGTTCGCCTTCCACGCCGCCACCTACGCCGGCATCGGCATCGCCTTCTGGCCCCACCTGGTGATGATGCTGGCGTTCCTGCCGCTGGAGCAGTACCGCGACCGCCTCCTCGAGCGCTGGCGCCGCCGGCGCGGGCGCTCGCGCGCCCCGGCGGCGCCCGGCTGAGCCCGCCCCGCCCGGGACGGCGCCCCGCCGGGCCGGTCAGGGCCGGTCAGGGCCGATCGGGGCCGGTCAGGGCCGGTCAGGGCCGGTCAGGCGCTGCGGGTGCCGAGGCAGAACTCGTTGCCCTTAGGATCGGCCATCACGGCCCAGCGGCTGCCGTGCTCGTCGTGCTCCCCCAGGTGGCGCGCCCCCAGCCCGACGAGGCGGCGCACCTCCTGCTCGACCTCGTCCCAGCTGCCCAGGTGCAGGTCCAGGTGCAGCCGGTTCTTCGCCGTCTTCGGCTCCGGCACGCGCTGGGCGAGCAGCCGGGGCCCCGCGCCGGCCGGGTCGACGGCCGCGGCGAAGAGGCGGCCGCTGCTGGCGGGGTCGATCCCCGCCGCCTCCAGCTCCGCCCGCGCGGCCTCCGGCAGCGGCTCGGGCTCGTAGCCGAGGGCCGCGCACCAGAAGGCGACCAGCCGTTGAGGGTCCTGCGCGTCGAAGGACAGCTGCACGCTGCGGGCCACGTCGCCTCCTGGGCTGCTCGCCGACCGGTCCGCGCGCCGGGCGGGGCCCTGGTGCCGGCCCGGGCGCGGGAGGAGGATCGTGCCATGGCCGGCGCTCCCGCCCGCCGGCGCTCGCGCCGCCGGGCGCTGCCCCTGGCGTGGCTGCTGGCGGCCACGGCCCTGGGGGTGCTCGGGTGGCTGCTCTCCGCCGTCTCCGACCGGCCGCAGGAGCGTTCGGCGGGCGCCGTGCTGCTGGGGGCCGCGCTCGTCGCCGTCCTCGTGGCCGGCGCTCCTCCCGCGGCACCGCGGGCGCGGGCGACGTCGCTCGGCGCCAGCGCGCTGGTGCTGCTCGCCGGGGCCGCAGCCGCCGTCGCGGTGCTGGCCGGCCCCGCCGGCGCGGGCGACGTGGCGCTGGTGCTCGGCGTGCCCGCGGCCTGCGCCCTCGCCACCGCCTGGCTGGCCCTGCGCGAGCGGCCCCCGGGCCGCTGAGGCCCGCCCGGAGCTCAGCGGGGGTGCAGCCCGGCAGCCGGCCGGGGCGTCGGCCGGGGCTCAGCCGGGGCTCAGCCGGGGCTCGTCGTCCCCGGCTCGCCGGAGTCCGCCCACGCCGCCGCCAGGCGCCGGCGCGCGTCGTCCAGCAGCTCGGGCAGCGCCTTGGTGCGGGCGATGATGGGCAGGAAGTTGCCGTCGCCGCCCCACCGGGGCACGACGTGCTGGTGCAGGTGCGCGGCGATGCCCGCACCGCCGACCGCGCCCTGGTTCATGCCCAGGTTGAAGCCCTGGGGGCGCGAGGACGCCGCCAGCACGCGCAGCGAGGACTGCGTCATCGTCGCGACCTCGACCGTCTCCTGCGGCGTGAGGTCCGCGTACGCGGCCACGTGCCGGTAGGGGCAGACGAGCAGGTGGCCGGAGTTGTAGGGGTAGAGGTTGAGGACGACGTACGCCAGCTCGCCGCGGGCCACGACCAGCGACTCGGCGTCGGGCCTGGTGGGGGCGCGGCAGAACGGGCACTGGTCGCCGGCGTCCTCGTCCACCGGCTTGTCCTGCCCGGAGAGGTAGGCCATCCGGTGCGGGGTCCACAGCCGCTGGTAGCCGTCCGGGACGCCGGCGAGGTCCTCCACGCCCTCGGCGGCCTGCTCGGCGGCCTGCTCGGGGGCGCTCACACCTGCACCCGCTCGCGCACCGCCTCCACGATGCGCTGCACCGCTTCGTCGATCGGCACGCCGTTGTCCTGGGTGCCGTCGCGGTAGCGGAAGGAGACGGCGTCCTCCTCCACGTCCTCGCCGCCGGCGATGAGCACGAAGGGCACCTTCGCCTTCGCGTGGGTGCGGATCTTCTTCGGCATCCGGTCGTCGGAGTCGTCGACCTCCACCCGCACGCCGTGCTCGCGCAGCCGCGCGGCCACCGCGTGCAGGTGGGGTGCGAAGTCCTCGGCCACCGGCACGCCGACGACCTGCACCGGTGCCAGCCACGGCGGCATCGCTCCCGCGTAGTGCTCGAGGAGGACGCCGAAGAAGCGCTCGATGGACCCGAACAGCGCCCGGTGGATCATCACGGGCCGCTGGCGGGAGCCGTCGGCCGCGGTGTACTCGAGCCCGAAGCGCTCGGGCAGGTTGAAGTCCAGCTGGATCGTGGACATCTGCCACGTGCGCCCGATCGCGTCGCGCGCCTGCACCGAGATCTTCGGCCCGTAGAACGCCGCGCCACCGGGGTCGGGCACCAGCTCCAGGCCGGAGGCCTCGGCGACCGCGGCCAGGGTGGCGGTCGCCTCCTCCCACGCCTCCTCGGAGCCGACGGACTTCTCGGGGTCGCGCGTGGACAGCTCCAGGTGGAAGTCGTCCAGCCCGTAGTCGCGCAGCAGGTCGAGCACGAACCGCAGCAGCGAGGCCAGCTCGTCGCGCATCTGCTCGCGGGTGCAGTAGATGTGCGCGTCGTCCTGGGTGAAGCCCCGCGCCCGGGTCAGGCCGTGCACGACGCCGGACTTCTCGTACCGGTAGACCGTGCCGAACTCGAACAGCCGCAGCGGCAGCTCGCGGTAGGAGCGCCCGCGGGCGGCGAAGACGAGGTTGTGCATGGGGCAGTTCATCGGCTTGAGGTAGTAGTCCTGCCCCGGCCGGACCGGCGCGCCCCGCTCGTCGAGGACGGCGTCCAGGTGCATCGGGGGGTACATGCCCTCCGCGTACCAGTCCAGGTGCCCGGAGGTCTGGAACAGCTGCGCCTTGGTGATGTGCGGGGTGTAGACGAACTCGTACCCGGCCTCCTCGTGGCGGCGGCGGGAGTAGTCCTCCATCTCCCGCCGGATCACGCCGCCCCGGGGGTGGAAGACGGGCAGGCCCGAGCCGATCTCGTCGGGGAAGGAGAACAGGTCCAGCTCCGCGCCCAGGCGCCGGTGGTCGCGCCGCTCGGCCTCGGCCAGGCGCTCGGTGTGGGCGCGCAGCTCCTCCTTGCTCGGCCAGGCCGTGCCGTAGACGCGCTGCAGCTGCCGGTTGGCCTGGTCCCCGCGCCAGTAGGCGGCCGCGGTGCGGGTGAGCGCGAAGCCGTTGCCGAGCAGGCGGGTGCTCGGCACGTGCGGGCCGCGGCACAGGTCCTTCCAGGCGACGGTGCCGTCGCGGCGCACGTTGTCGTAGATCGTCAGCTCGCCCGCGCCGACCTCCACGGAGGCGCCCTCGGCGGCGTCCGCGCCGCTCCCGGCCGAGCCCTTCAGCCCGATCAGCTCGAGCTTGTACGGCTCGGCGGCCAGCTCGGCGCGGGCCTCCTCGTCGGAGACCGCGCGGCGGCGGAAGGCCTGCCCCTCCTTGACGATGCGCTGCATCGCCCTCTCGAGGGCCTTGACGTCCTCGGGCGTGAAGGGGGTCTCGACGTCGAAGTCGTAGTAGAACCCGTCGCGCACCGGCGGGCCGATGCCCAGGCGCGCGTCCGGGTGCAGCTCCTGCACGGCCTGCGCGAGCACGTGGGCGGTGGAGTGGCGCAGCACGTCGAGGCCGTCCGGGGAGCCGACCGCCACGGCCTCGACGACGTCGCCGTCGGCCAGCTCGGTCGCCAGGTCGCGCAGCTGCCCCCCGACGCGGGCGACGACCACGGCGCGGTCGGAGGCGTACAGGTCGGCGGCCGTGGTGCCCGGCTCGACCGCCCGCTGCTCGCCGTCGACGGTCACGTGGAGCTGGGCTGGCACGGAGGTCCTCCGGACTGCGGGCTGCGGGCGGGCTGGGCGGGGGATGCGGGGGTGCGGGCGCCGCGAGGGGGTGCGGCGGGCGTCGGGAATGCTACCGACCGGCGCGCACGGCCCCGCCGGGATTCCCGGGCCCGGCAGGTCCGGGGGCTCGGGGCCTCAGCCGAGCAGCACGGCGTCGTCGCCGGTGCGCACCCGCCCGGGGACGACGACGTCGGCGTAGATCCCCAGGCAGCGGCGCGGGGTGCGGGTCAGGAGCAGCTCTGCCTCGCCGACGCGCAGGCGCGCCCCCTCCCAGCCGCGCTCGGCGCCGGGGCGCACCGCGGGCTCCCCCGGCGCGTCCAGGGCGAGCACGACGTTGGCGCGGGTGCCCGGGTCGCACCCGGTGGGGGCGTCGGGTGCGAGGGCGGCGCCGGCGCTGATGACGTGCACCGCCGCACCCTCGCGGTGCGGTCCGCCCCCGGCCGCGGAGTCCCGCACCGACACCGGCCGCCCGGCGAGCGCGGACAGCGCGGCGCCCAGGTCCGCGCCGCCGCGCCGGACGCCGTCCACGACCGCGACCAGGCCGTCGCGCCCGACCTCCGCGCGCACCCCGGCCAGGGAGGGCAGCTGCTTGCCGGTCAGCACCTGGCCCCCGGCGTCCACGACCTCCCAGCGGCGGTCGCCGACGAGTCCGCCGGCGTCCAACACCGCCTCGGCCGGCTGCTCCCCCGCCGCCGACCGCAGCGGGAAGCGCCGCAGCACCGAGACCGTCCCCACGCGCACCGCGCCAGTGTGCCGCCGGTGCGCCCCGCCGGCGCAGGGGCCCGGAACGCCGACGGGGACGGCCCCGGAGCGGGACCGTCCCCGTCGGGCGCGGTGGGCGATACTGGGTTCGAACCAGTGACCTCCTCGGTGTGAACGAGGCGCTCTACCACTGAGCCAATCGCCCGGCTGCGGGCACGACCATACCGGACGCGCGGCTCATCCCTCGACTCCCTCGACGCCGGGCAGGGCCGCCAGGCGGTCGCTCAGGGCGTCCGGGAGCAGCGGCGGCACGCCCGCCAGCACCAGCCCTGCGTAGGCGGCGCCGACCACGGCGGCCAGCACGGCCGCCCCACCCGCCCAGCGCAGCCACACCGGCCTCGCGCCGGCCCAGGCGCTGAGCGCGTGCAGGCGGAGCCTCGCGCGGTCGAGCAGGCGCCGGGCCCAGGGGAACTCGCTCGCGAGCACCGCGAGGCCGGCGAGCACCAGCGGGACGCCACCGGGGCCGGGCAGCGGCCCGCTGAGCAGGCCGAGGAGGACCAGCGCGCCGCCGCTGACGGCGATGGCGGCGCGGTACAGGCGGTGCGTGCGGGGGTCGGCGCGCACGCGGCGGCGCAGCCTCCGCAGAGGCTCCGGCCCGACGGGTGGCGCCGCCGCCGGCGCCGCTCCCGGCGAGGGTCCCTCCACGCCCCCAGGCTACGGCGGGTGCCCGCCCGATCGAGGGCGCGCGCGTTTGGCCCGTGACAGGGTGGGGAACTGACGCCTTCGACCGACCCGTCGGGTCGGGGACGTCGCCGTCCGCACCGCAGGAGGTCCCCCGTGCCCAGCCCCAACGCACACGTCGACGCCGAGGTCGAACTCAGGCTCGTCGTGCCCGAGGCCGGCAAGGTGCCGGTCGCGGTGGACCTGGGGTACGGCACCCACGACCCGTTCGCCGTCACGGCCGCCTTCCGCGGCGACGGCGGCACGATCGAGTGGGTCTTCGCGCGCGACCTGCTGCGCGAGGGCCTGCGCCGCCCCACCGGCGAGGGCGACGTGCAGGTGTGGCCCGGCGAGGCCGACGGGCGCGCGGTGCTGCTCGTGTCGCTGACCTCCCCCGAGGGGCACGCCGTCCTCGAGGCCGACGCCGACGACGTGCGCGGCTTCCTCGACCGCACCCACGCCCTGGTGCCGCCCGGCGCCGAGAGCCGCTACGTGCACCTGGACGCCGAGCTGGCCGGCATCCTCGGCCGCGCCGCCTGAGCGGCGCCCGCCCTGCGGTCTTCGCGACCCGCGCCAGGGCCCGGCAGCCGGGAGGCTGCCGGGCCCTGGCGCGTGCGGGGCGCGTGCGGGGGGCGTCCGAGCGCGACGCCAGCAGGGCGGGCGCGACGACACGAGGCCGGCCTCCGCGAGGAGACCGGCCTCCGTGCTGGTGGGCGATACTGGGTTCGAACCAGTGACCTCTTCCGTGTCAAGGAAGCGCGCTACCACTGCGCCAATCGCCCGGTGGTGGTGCGAGCGAGGTGGAGACGGGATTCGAACCCGTGTAGACGGCTTTGCAGGCCGTTGCCTCGCCTCTCGGCCACTCCACCGAGATGAACGACCCCCGGGGTGGTGCATCCGAGCGGACGACGGGATTCGAACCCGCGACCCTCACCTTGGCAAGGTGATGCTCTACCAACTGAGCCACGTCCGCGTGCGACCGGCCGCCACGAGATGCCGTGCGCGGGCCCTGCCGACGTCCCAGACTGTACTGGCCCCCGCCGCCGCGCGTCCAACCGCCCCAGGAGCCGCCGTGTCCTCCGCCCCCGCGCCCTCCGCACGCCGCCCGGGCGCCGCCGTGCCGGCGGCGGTGTGGGTGGACGGCGCGCTGGTCCCCGACGGGCACCCCGCGGTGCACGCCCTCGACCACGGCCTGGTCGTCGGCGACGGCGTCTTCGAGACGTGCAAGGTCGTCGACGGCAGGCCCTTCGCGCTCACCCTCCACCTGCGCCGCCTGGAGCGCTCGGCCGCGGGCCTGGGCCTGGCGGCGCCGGAGGAGGACGTCGTCCGGGCGGCCGTGCGGGAGGTGCTCGCGGCGCTGGGGCCCGCGGCGGCGTCCGCGCGCCTGCGCATCACCGCCACCTCCGGGCCGGGGCCGCTGGGGTCCGAGCGCGTCCCCGGTGCGGGCACCCTCGTCGTGGCGGCGGCGCCGCTGTCGCCGTGGCCGGCGGGGGCGCGCGCCGTGACGGTGCCGTGGACCCGCAACGAGCGGTCCGCCGTCGCGGGGCTGAAGACGACGTCCTACGCGGAGAACGTCGTGGCCCTGGCGCGGGCCCGCGAGCGCGGGGCGTCCGAGGCGCTGCTGGCGAACACGCGCGGGCAGCTGTGCGAGGGCACGGGCAGCAACGTCGTCGTCGCGGTCGGCGACGAGCTGCTGACGCCGCCGCTGGCCTCGGGGTGCCTGGCCGGCACGTCGCGCCTGCTGCTGCTGCGCTGGGCGGCGCAGGAGGGGCTGCCGGTGCGGGAGGCGGACCTGCCGTACGAGGAGCTCGGGCGCGCGCCGGAGGTGCTGCTGACCTCCTCCACGCGCGACGTCCAGCCGCTGGCGGCCGTCGACGACCGGCCGCTGACCACGAGCGCGCTGGGGCGGGCGGCCGTGGAGCTGTTCGCGCGCCGCGCCGCGCAGGACGACGACCCGCAGCCCTGAGGCGGCGGCCCCGGGGCGCCGCGCCCGGGTGCGCGCGCGGTGCGCCGCTCCGTCAGGATGGCTCGCGCACCTCCCACCCCTGAGGAAGACCCATGCAGATCTGGCCCGGCCGCGCCTACCCGCTCGGCGCCACGTACGACGGCGCCGGCACGAACTTCGCCCTCTTCTCCGAGGTCGCCGACCGGGTGGAGCTGTGCCTCCTCCAGGACGACGGCGCGGAGGTGCGCCTGGACCTGCCGGAGGTGGACGGCTTCGTCTGGCACGCGTACCTGCCGGGCATCCAGCCGGGGCAGCGCTACGGCTACCGGGTGCACGGGCCCTACGACCCCGCCGCCGGGCACCGCTGCAACCCGTCCAAGCTGCTCCTGGACCCGTACGCCAAGGCCGTCGACGGGCAGGTGGACGGCGACGAGTCGCTGTTCTCCTACACCTTCGCGAACCCGGGCCGGCTCAACGACGCCGACAGCGCCGGGCACACGATGCTCTCCGTCGTCGTCAACCCGTACTTCGACTGGGGCACCGACCGCCCGCCGCGGCGCGAGTACCACGAGAGCGTCATCTACGAGGCCCACGTGAAGGGCCTGACGAAGCTGCACCCCGGCATCCCCGAGGAGCTGCGCGGCACCTACGCCGGCATCGGGCACCCGGCGATGGTCGAGCACCTGAGCGACCTGGGCGTCACGGCGCTGGAGCTGATGCCGGTGCACCAGTTCGTGCAGGACACCCACCTGATCGACAAGGGGCTGTCGAACTACTGGGGCTACAACACCATCGGCTTCTTCGCGCCGCACAACGCCTACTCCTCCACCGGCACCCGCGGGCAGCAGGTGATGGAGTTCAAGTCGATGGTGCGCACGCTGCACCAGGCGGGCATCGAGGTGATCCTCGACGTGGTCTACAACCACACCGCCGAGGGCAACCACATGGGCCCGACGCTGTGCTTCCGCGGCATCGACAACGCGGCCTACTACCGCCTCGTCGACTCCGACCGGCGCCACTACTACGACACCACGGGCACCGGCAACAGCCTGCTGATGCGCTCCCCGCACGTGCTGCAGCTGATCATGGACTCGCTGCGGTACTGGGTGAACGACATGCACGTCGACGGCTTCCGCTTCGACCTCGCCTCCACCCTCGCCCGCCAGTTCCACGAGGTCGACCGCCTGTCCGCGTTCTTCGACCTCATCCAGCAGGACCCGGTGGTCAGCCAGGTCAAGCTCATCGCCGAGCCGTGGGACGTCGGCGAGGGCGGCTACCAGGTGGGCAACTTCCCGCCGCTGTGGACGGAGTGGAACGGCCGCTACCGCGACACCGTACGCGACTTCTGGCGCGGGGAGTCCTCGACGCTGGCGGAGTTCGCCTCGCGCATCTCCGGGTCCTCGGACCTGTACGAGCACAACGGGCGCAAGCCCATCGCGAGCATCAACTTCGTCACCGCCCACGACGGCTTCACCCTGCGCGACCTCGTCTCGTACGACGTGAAGCACAACGAGGCCAACGGCGAGGGCGGCGCGGACGGCGAGGGCCACAACCGCTCGTGGAACTGCGGCGCGGAGGGCGAGACCGACGACCCGCAGGTGCGCGCCCTGCGCGCCCGCCAGCAGCGCAACCTCCTCACCACCCTGATGCTCTCCCAGGGCGTGCCGATGCTCGCCCACGGCGACGAGATCGGGCGCACGCAGCACGGCAACAACAACGTCTACTGCCAGGACAACAGGACGTCCTGGGTGGGCTGGAACCTCACCGACGAGCAGCGCGCCCTGCTCGGCTTCACCCAGCGCCTCGTCGCGCTGCGCATGGAGCACCCGGTCTTCCGGCGCCGCCGCTTCTTCGCGGGCCAGGCGGGCGAGGGCGGGGAGAGCCACCTGGGCGACATCGCGTGGTTCAGCCCCGGCGGCGGCCACATGGCGCCGGAGGACTGGGCCACCGGCTACGCCCGCTCGGTGGGGGTCTTCCTCAACGGCTGGGCGATCCAGGAGCCGGACCCGCGCGGGGAGCGGATCGTCGACGACTCCTTCCTGCTGCTCTTCAACGCCGGTCACGAGCCCGTGGACTTCATGCTGCCCGCCGCCGAGTACGGCCAGACCTGGACGGTCGTGATCGACACGCAGGAGGGCTTCGCCGCGGGCGAGGAGGTGCCCGCCAAGGGCACCCGGTCCGTGCTGGGGCGCAGCGTCGTCGTGCTCACCCGACCCTCCGTGGAGGCCCTGTGAACGCCCACGGCCACGCGCACGGCCACGCGCACGACCCGCGCCACCGGCCCGCGCCCGGCAGGCCGCAGCCGGTGTCGACCTACCGCCTGCAGATCCGCTCCGAGTTCGGCTTCGGGGCCGCCGCGGACGTCGTGGACCACCTGCACGGCCTCGGCGTCACCCACGCCTACCTCTCCCCGGTCCTGGCCCCGGCGCCCGGGTCCGCGCACGGCTACGACGTCGTGGACCACTCGCGGCTGAACCCCGAGGCCGGCGGGCGGGAGGCGTTCGACGCCCTGGTGGCGCGCCTGCACGAGCGGCGGATGGGCGCCGTCGCCGACGTCGTGCCCAACCACATGGCGGTGCCGACACCGGCCACCCTCAACGCCGCGCTGTGGTCGGTGCTGCGCGACGGGCCCGACTCCCCCTTCGGGCGCTGGTTCGACGTCGACTGGTCCGGGGAGGACCACGCGCTGCTCATGCCGGTGCTCGGCGCGCGCATCGGCCAGGTGCTCGCCTCCGGCGAGCTGCGGCTGGACGGCTCGGGCCCCGAGCCGCTGCTGCGCTACTACGACCACGTCTTCCCGGTGCGCCCGGGCACGGAGTCGCTGCCCCTGGCGGAGCTGGTGGACCGCCAGTTCTACCGCCTGGCGCACTGGCGGGTGGCGGACGAGGAGCTGAACTACCGGCGCTTCTTCGACGTCGACACCCTGGCCGCGATCCGCGTGGAGGACCCGGAGGTCTTCGACGCCACCCACGCGCTGCTGCTCGAGCTCGTGGCGGTCGGCCAGCTGGACGGGCTGCGCATCGACCACCCGGACGGCCTGGCCGACCCGCGCGGGTACCTGCGGCGCCTGCACGAGCGCACCGGCGGCGTGTGGGTCGTCGTGGAGAAGATCCTCGAGGGCGACGAGGACCTGCCCCCGGACTGGCCGTGCGCCGGCACGACCGGCTACGACGCCCTGCTGCGCGTCGGGGGGCTGTTCGTCGACCCCGCCGGGGCGGCGCCGCTGTCGGCGTTCTGGGCCGAGACGACGGGCGATCCCCGCGGCTTCGCGGCGGTGGTCGAGCAGGCGAAGCGCGAGGTCGTCGAGCACGGCCTGTACGCCGAGGTGCACCGCCTCACCGAGCTGCTGCGCCAGATCACCCACGCCGACGTCCGCCTGCGCGACCACACCGAGCGGGGGCTGCGCGAGTGCGTCGTGGAGCTGCTCGTCGCCTTCGACCGCTACCGCGCCTACGTCGTGCCGGGCGAGGCGGCGCCCGCGGTGTCCGTCGAGGCGGTCGACCACGCGGTGGCCGTCGCGCGCTCCCACCTGCCGGCCGAGCGCTGGGACACCCTGGACGCCGTCCGCGACCTGCTGCTGGGCCTGGAGGCCGGCAGCGCCGGGCGCACCACCGACGCCCAGCGCGCGGAGCTGGTCGTCCGCTTCCAGCAGACCTGCGGGCCCGTGATGGCCAAGGGCGTGGAGGACACGGCCTTCTACCGCTGGTTCCGGCTGTCCTCCCTCGACGAGGTCGGCGGCGACCCGGACCACTTCGGCGTCGCGCCGGAGGAGTTCCACGCGTACTCGAGCTCCCGGGCGCACTCCTGGCCGGTGGCGATGACGACGCTGTCCACGCACGACACCAAGCGCAGCGAGGACGTGCGGGCCCGCCTGGCCGTGCTCTCGGAGCTGCCGGGCGAGTGGGCGCAGGCGGTGCGCTCGTGGCGCGAGGCGGCCGCCGAGCACCGGGCGGCGGAGCTGGACGGCGCGACGGAGCAGCTGGTCTGGCAGACGCTGGTCGGCACGTGGGGCTCCGCGGAGGACGGGAAGGGCCCGATCAGCGCCGAGCGGCTCGTCGGGTACCTGGAGAAGGCCGTGCGGGAGGCGAAGGTGCACACCACCTGGACCTCCCAGGACCGGGTCTACGAGGACGCCGTGCGCTCCTTCGCCACCGGGGTGCTCTCCGACGCGCGGGTGCTCGACGCCGTGGGGGCCTTCTGCGAGCGCATCGCCGAGCCCGTGCGGGCGGGCGTGCTCGGGCAGAAGCTCGTGCAGCTGTGCATGCCGGGCGTGCCGGACGTCTACCAGGGCTCCGAGCTGGTCGACCTGTCGCTGGTGGACCCGGACAACCGGCGTCCCGTGGACTACGCCGACCGGCGCGCGCGCCTGGCCCGCCTGGACTCCGGAGCGCGCCCGAGCGACCTGTCGGACGAGAAGCTGCTCGTCACCTCCCGCGCGCTGCGGCTGCGCCGAGACGCCCCGGAGTGGTTCGTCGGCGAGGACGCCGCGTACGCCGCGGTGCCGACGTCCACGGGCAACGCGGTCGCCTTCGCGCGCGGCGACGCCGGCGGGCCGGGCGCCGTGGTGGTCGCCACGCGCCTGGCGGTGTCGCTGGAGCGCCTCGGCGGGTGGGGCGGGCACACCGTCGCCGTGCCCGAGGGCAGCTGGCGCGACCTGCTGACCGGCGCCGAGGTGCGCGGCGGCGGAGTGCGCCTGGCGGACCTGCTGCACGCGCTGCCCGTGGCGCTGCTGGTGCGGGCGTGAGCGCGCCGGGCGGGCCCGCGCCGGAGCACGGCCCCGTGGTGTCGAGCCGGGAGCTGCGCCGCCGGGTCGGGCAGCTGCTGCGCGGCCCGCGGCCGCTGCCGATCGTGCAGGCGGGCGACCCGGTGCTGCGCCGGGTCGCCCAGCCCTACGACGGCGAGCTGTCCCCCGAGCTGCTGGGCGACCTCGTGGCCGCCCTGCGCGCGACCATGCACGCCGCCCCGGGCGTGGGGCTGGCCGCCCCGCAGGTCGGCCTCGGCCTGGCCCTGGCGGTCGTCGAGGACGAGCGCGGGGACGACGACGACCCCCGCGAGCGGTACGAGCTGCCGTTCCGGGTGCTCGTCAACCCGCGCTACGAGGTGCAGGGCGAGCAGCGCGTCGCCTTCCCCGAGGGGTGCCTGAGCGTGCGCGGGTACGAGGCGGTCGTCGCCCGCCCGCGCTCGATCCGCCTGACCGGGCAGGACGAGACCGGCCGCGCCCTCGACGAGGTCCTCACCGGCTGGCCGGCGCGCATCGTCCAGCACGAGACGGACCACCTGAACGGCGCGCTGTACCTGGACCGCGCGGACCTGCGGACGCTGACCGCGACCGGCACGGTGTCCTGATGCACGCCTTCACCGTCTGGGCCCCCGCGGCCTCCCGCGTCGACCTCGACGTCCACCTGAGCACCGGCGACCCGGGAGCGGACCCGCAGGTGCGCACCGCGCCGATGGAGCGCGGCGAGGGCGGCTGGTGGCGCCTGGAGGTCCCGGACGCCGGGCACGGCACCGACTACGCGTTCCGCCTCGACGGCGGCGACCCGCTGCCCGACCCGCGCAGCGCCTGGCAGCCGCACGACGTGCACGGGCCCAGCCGCCTCTTCGACGCCTCTCGGCACGCGTGGTCGGACGGCGCCTGGGCGGGGCGGGACGCGCGCGGCGCCGTCGTCTACGAGCTGCACGTGGGCACCTTCACGCCCGAGGGCACCCTGGCCGCCGCCCGCGCCCGCCTGGACCACCTCGTCGACCTCGGCGTCGAGGTGGTCGAGCTCATGCCCGTGGCCGCCTTCCCCGGGCGGTGGGGCTGGGGCTACGACGGGGTGGACCTGTACGCCGTGCACGACCCCTACGGCGGGCCGGCGGCGCTGCAGTCCTTCGTCGACGACGCGCACGCGCGCGGCCTGGCCGTCGCCCTCGACGTCGTCTACAACCACCTCGGCCCGTCCGGGAACCACCTGCACGCCTTCGGCCCGTACTTCACCGACAAGCACTCCACGCCCTGGGGGCAGGCGGTCAACCTCGACGACACCGGCTCGCACGAGGTGCGCCGGTTCCTCGTCGACAACGCGCTGCGCTGGTTCCGCGACTTCCACGTCGACGCGCTGCGCCTGGACGCCGTCCACGCCCTCGTCGACACCTCCCCCACGCACCTGCTGGCGCAGCTGTCCACCGAGGTCGCGCAGCTCTCCCGCGAGCTGGGCCGCCCGCTGTCGCTGATCGCCGAGAGCGACCTGAACGACCCGAGGACGGTCGAGCCCGTCGAGGCGGGCGGGTGCGGGATGACGGCGCAGTGGGCCGACGACGTCCACCACGCGCTGCACGCGCTGCTCACCGGCGAGCGCCAGGGGTACTACGCCGACTTCGGGAGCCTGTCGGGAATGGCGAGGACCCTGCAGGAGGTGTTCCTGCACGCCGGGACGTACTCGTCGTTCCGGGGCGAGGTGTGGGGCGCGCCGGTGGACCGCGCCCGCCACCGCGGCGGGGCCTTCGTCGTCTGCAGCACCGACCACGACCAGGTGGGCAACCGCGCCACCGGCGACCGGCCCAGCGCCACCCTGGACGACGGGCAGCTGGCGGTCGCCGCGGCGCTGGTGCTGACGAGCCCCTTCACGCCGATGGTGTTCATGGGCGAGGAGTGGGGCGCGCGCACGCCGTGGCAGTTCTTCACCGACCACGACCCCGAGCTCGGCAAGCTCGTCAGCGAGGGCCGGCGGCGGGAGTTCGCCGAGCACGGGTGGGACGCCGAGGAGGTGCCGGACCCGCAGGCGGAGTCCACGCGCGACGCGTCCGTGCTCGACTGGTCCGAGCCCGGCTCGCAGCGCGGGGCGCGCCTGCTGGCCTGGCACCGGGACCTGACGGCGCTGCGCCGGGCCGAGGCGGACCTGCGCGACGACCGGCTCGACCGGGTCTCGGTCGCGCACGCCGAGGACGCATCGGACTCCCCGTGGCTGGTCGTGGTGCGCGGGGGCCTGCGGGTGGTAGTCAACCTCGCGGCGTCCGAGCAGGCGGTGCCGGTGGCGGGCCTGGGCGCGGGCGGGCGGGTGCTGCTGGCCTGGGACGGCGCCGCCGTCGCCGAGGGGTCGGTGACCCTGCCGGGCCACGCGGTGGCCGTCGTGCGCGCCTGAGCGGCGGCCCCTCGGGCGCCAGGGCGCCGCGAGGTGTCACGAGCGGGGCTCTGGCAGGCGCTCAGAGCCCCGCTCGTGACACCTCGGTGCGGCCTGTGGACGGCGTCGGCGCGCTCCCGTCGCCGGGCAGCAGTCTGCCGGGGTGCCGCCGCCCCGTCCCCTGCCGCTCGAGCTGCGAGGCCGCCCGTTCACGGTGCTGGAGGCCCTGCAGCTCGGGATGACCCGAGACCAGCTGCGCGGGCCCCACCTGCGAGCACCGCACCGCGGCGTGCGGGTGCCCGCCGCCCTGCCGGACACCCTCCGCGTGCGGTGCGCAGCGGCTCGTCTGGTGCTGCCCGAGGCCGCCGCGGTCAGCGGGCCCACGGGCGTCGCGCTGTGGGGCCTGCCGCAGCCGCTGGGAGCCCCGGACGTCCTCGAGGGACCGCTGCACGTCGTCGTGCCGCCGCCGCGGCGCGCGCCGCGCCTGCCGGACGTCGAGGCGGCGCAGTCGCGGTTCGCTCCGAGCAGGCTGACCCGCAGGGGCCTGCCCGTGCTCCACCCGGTGCACCTCTGGTGCGACCTGGCACCGGACCTCCCGCTCGACGACGCCGTCGCGCTGGGGGACGCCGTGCGCCGCAGGTGGGCGCGTGCTGAGGCCTTGACCGAGGCCGTGCGCTCCCGCGAGGGGCAGCGGGGCGCCGAGCAGCTGCGCCGCGTGCTGGCCCTCGTGCGCCATCCGGTCGACTCGGCGATGGAGACCCTGGCCCGCCTGCAGCTCACCCGCGCCGGGCTGCCAGAGCCGGTGTGCGGGCGCGACGTCGTGGTGGACGGCGCGTGGGTCGCGCGGCCGGACCTCAGCTGGCCCGAGGTGCGCGTCGCGGTCGAGCACGACGGGGACCACCACCGCACCGACCCCCACCAGTGGCGCAGCGACGTGCGGCGCAAGCAGCTGCTCGAGGCGTGCGGGTGGCGCGTCGTGGTCCTGACGGCCGACGACCTGCTGCGCCGTCCCGAGCAGACCGCGGCCCTGGTCGCCAGCGCGCTGCGCGAGCGCGGGCTGCGCTGGTGAGGTGTCACGGGTGGGGCTCCAGCAGGGCACCGGAGCCCCGGTCGTGACACCTCACCGCGAACGCCGACCGCTGCCGCGCGCTGACCGGCCGGACGGCGGCGCGTCAGGGGGTGGGGGCGCCCTCGCGGGCCAGCGCGGTCAGGCGCGAGACCGCCCGGTAGTACTTCTTGCGGTAGCCGCCGCGCAGCAGCTCCGCGGGGAAGAGCCGGTCCAGCGGGACGCCGCTGGTGACGAGCGGCAGGTCGCGGTCGTACATGCGGTCGGCGAGGACGACGACGCGCAGGGCCACGCTCTGGTCCGCGACCGGCGCGACGCCGCGCCAGTGCACCGCGCGCACCCCGTCGAGCAGCGCGCCGTACCGGCTGGGGTGCACGGCGGCCAGGTGCGCGGTCAGCGCGGGGAAGTCGTCGAGGACGGCGCCCTCGCCCGCGGCGGCCGCGCGCTCGGCGACGGCGGCGTCGTCCAGGGGCGGCGGCGGGTCGGGCAGTCCGCGGTGGCGGTAGTCCTGCCCGTCGACGCGCACGACGTCGAACTGCTCGGAGACCGCCTGGATCTCGCGCAGGAAGTCGTCCGCGGCGAAGCGGCCCTCGCCGAGGGCCTCGGGCAGGGTGTTGGAGGTGGCGGCCAGGTGCGTGCCGGCGTCCGCCAGCTCGCGCAGCAGGCGGGCCATGAGCACCGTGTCGCCCGGGTCGTCGAGCTCGAACTCGTCGATGCACACGAGCCGGTGGCGCGAGAGCGCCTCGACGGCCGGGCGGAAGCCCAGGGCGCCGACGAGGTTGGTGTACTCCACGAACGTGCCGAAGGCGCCCGTGCGGCCCGGCTGCGCGGCGACCGCGTGCCACAGGGAGGCGAGCAGGTGCGTCTTGCCGACGCCGAACCCGCCGTCGAGGTACACGCCCGCGCGGCCGGCCGGCGCGCTGGAGCGGCGCCCGCCGAACAGGGCCCGCAGGCCGCCGCCGCGCCCGGCGCCGTCGCCGGCCACCCGCCCGGCGAGGCCCCGCAGCGCCTGCACGGCCGCCGCCTGGGACGGCTGCGCCGGGTCGGGCCGGTAGCTGTCGAAGGAGACCCCGGCGAAGTGCGGCGGCGGCACGAGGTCGGCCAGCAGCCGCTGCGCGTCGGGGCGGGGGTCGCGGTCCACCAGGTGCTGCACGGAGCCGCTCACGGAGGTCGAGCCTAGGTCAGCCCTCGCGGCGCGGCGGCGCGCGGGGGCGTGCTCTAGGGTCGCCACCACCATGGCGGGCCACTTCCACGCAGCGCGGCGGCGACACGTCGACCTGCGGCGCACCGCCGGCGGCTCCTGTCCCTGAGCCGTCCCCGAGCGGCGCCCGCCGCACCCCGACGCCGCCGCGCTCCCGGGCCGGCGGCCCCGGACGACCGCAGCACTGCCCGGAACGACCGCGCCCCCGCCCGTGTTGGAGGAACCATGCCGCTGCCCCTGGACGACGACCCCCGCTTCGCCGGCTACGCCCACCCCGAGCGCCTCGTCAGCACCGAGTGGCTCGCGCGCCACCTCGGCTCCGACGGCCTGGCCGTCGTCGAGAGCGACGAGGACGTGCTGCTGTACGAGACCGGGCACGTCCCGACCGCCGTCAAGGTCGACTGGCACACCGACCTCAACGACCCCGTCACGCGCGACTACGTCGACGGCGAGGGCTTCGCGGCGCTGATGTCCTCGCGCGGCGTCTCCCGCGACGACACCGTGGTGATCTACGGCGACAAGAACAACTGGTGGGCCGCCTACGCCCTGTGGGTGTTCACCCTCTTCGGCCACGAGGACGTGCGCCTCCTCGACGGCGGCCGCGCCCGCTGGGAGGCCGAGGGGAGGGAGATGACGAGGGAGGTCCCCTCCCCCGCCCCGAGCGAGTACCCGGTGGTCCAGCGCGACGACTCCTCCGTGCGGGCCTTCCGGGACGACGTCCTCGCCTCCCTCGGCGGGCAGCTGGTCGACGTCCGCTCCCCCGAGGAGTACTCGGGCCAGCGCACCACGGCGCCGGCCTACCCGGAGGAGGGCGCCCTGCGCGCCGGGCACATCCCCACGGCGCAGAGCGTGCCGTGGGGCCGGGCCGTGGCCGAGGACGGCGGCTTCCGCCCCCGCGAGGAGCTGGAGGCGATCTACCAGGGCGAGAAGGGCCTCGAGCCGTCGGCGCCCACCATCGCCTACTGCCGCATCGGCGAGCGCTCCAGCCACACGTGGTTCGCGCTGAAGTACCTGCTCGGCTTCGACGACGTGCGCAACTACGACGGCTCCTGGACGGAGTGGGGCAGCCTCGTGCGCGTGCCGATCGCGACCGGCCCGGAGCCGGGCAGCGCCCCCGGCCGCTGAGGAGGCCGCCGGCGCACCCCGGCGGCTCCCACCGCACCGGGGCCCCGCGGCGGCCGCGGCCGGCGGGTGCACACTGGGCGGCATGAGCCAGACCTCCACCGGTGGCGGCCCCTCGACCGACGGGCTGCCACCGGCGCTGGCGGAGATCGTCGAGGACTTCACCTGCGTCGGCGAGCGCGAGCGGCTGCAGCTGCTGCTGGAGTTCAGCGAGGAGCTGCCGCCGCTGCCGCAGCGGTACGCCGACCACCCGGAGCTGCTCGAGCCGGTGCCCGAGTGCCAGTCGCCGGTCTTCCTCGTCACCGAGGTCGGGGACGACGCGGCGTCGACGGTCCGCCTGTTCTTCTCCGCCCCGCGCGAGGCGCCGACCACCCGCGGCTTCGCCGGCATCCTGCGCGAGGGCCTGGACGGCCTGCCCGCGGCGCAGCTGCTCGCCACCCCGGACGACGTCAGCGCGCGCCTGGGCCTGGAGCGCGCCGTCAGCCCGCTGCGGCTGCGCGGCATGGCCGGCATGCTCGGGCGCATCAAGCGCCAGGTGCGCGAGCGCACCGGCGCCTGAGCCGGCGTGCCGGTCCTGGGGTTGGATGGGCGCGTGCAGGAGCGCCGGGAGCAGCAGCGCCAGAACTGGAACCGCAACTACCCGTGGCTGTTCGTCGCCGCGGGCCTGCTCTTCGCGTGGTCGTCCTTCACCCAGCGCGGGGAGGTCGCGTTCTGGCCGCTGACCGTGCTGGTGGGCCTGGGCGTCGCCGCCTACGGCGGCTACCGGGTGCGCGAGCAGCGGCAGCCGCCGCGGCGCTAGGTGCCGCCCGTCCGCGGGCCCGTCGTCCCACGTCCTCAGGAGGTCAGCCGTGGTCAGCAGGGTGTTCCAGGGGCGGCGCGGGCGCGACCCGCGGCTGCCCCCCGGCCAGTACGACGTCGGCTCGTCCTTCCCCGTGCTCACCGCGGAGGCGACGCCCGACGTGCGCACGCAGACGTGGAGCTTCCGCGTCGACGGCTCCGTGCGCGCGCCGCGCAGCTGGACCTGGGACGAGCTGCGCGCCCTGCCCGAGGAGACCTGGCAGGGCGACATCCACTGCGTGACGACGTGGTCGAAGCTGGGCACGTCGTTCACGGGCGTCAGCCTCGACGTCCTGCTGGACGCCGTGGACGTCGCGCCGTCCGCCGCGCACGCGCTCGCCTGGTCGGTCAGCGGCTACACGACGAACCTGCCGCTGGAGGACGTCACCGGCGGGCGGGCGTGGCTGGTGTGGGCCCACGAGGGGGAGCCGCTGAGCGCCGACCACGGCGGTCCCGTGCGCCTGCTCGTGCCGCACCTGTACTTCTGGAAGAGCGCCAAGTGGGTCGGCGGGCTGCGCGTGCTGGACGCCGACTCCCCCGGCTTCTGGGAGACCCGCGGCTACCACCACCGCGGCGACCCGTGGCGCGAGCAGCGCTACGACGGTGACTGACGGGCTCCCGGCGCTCCCGGCACTCCCGGCGCTCCCGGCGCTCCCAGCGCTCCCGGGCCTGCCGGAGCTGCCGGCGATGAGCGGCCCCGCCCTGCGGCAGCCGCCCGTCGGCGGCGCGCGGCGCCCGTGGCAGCACTGCCGGGTCGTGGCCGTGCGCCCGGAGACCCCGCACGCGCGCACCCTGCGCCTCGCCCTGCCGGTGTGGAACCCGCACGCGCCCGGCCAGCACTACGTCGTGCGGCTCACGGCCCCCGACGGCTACCGCGCCGAGCGCTCCTACAGCGTCGCCAGCCCACCCGAGGACGCCGGTCACATCGAGCTGACCGTCGAGCGCCTCGCCGACGGGGAGGTCTCCCCCCACCTGCACGACGCGGTCGAGGTCGGCGACGAGCTGGAGGTGCGCGGCCCCTTCGGCGGCTGGTTCGTCTGGGACGGCGCGCGCCCCGCCGTCCTCGTCGGCGGCGGCTCGGGCGTGGTCCCGCTCATGGCGATGCTGCGCTCCCGGCGCGCCCGCGGCCTGGGCGTGCCGCTGCGGATGGTCGTCTCCGCCCGCAGCCTGGAGGACCTGCTCTACCGCGACGAGTACGGCGAAGAGACCACCGTGGTGCTCACGCGCGCCGTGCCCGCGGGGTGGCCGCGACCGCCCGGGCGCCTGAGCGCCGCGGACCTCGCGCTGGCCCTGCTGCCCGGCGCCACGGTGTACGTGTGCGGGTCCGCCGGCTTCGCGGGCACCGCCGAGCGGCTGCTGGCCGGCCTCGGCGTCGCGCCCGGCGACGTCCGCGTGGAGCGGTTCGGGCCCTCCTAGGCCGGCTGGCCCTGCTGGGGCCGGCCGCTCACAGGTGGTCGAGCAGGAACCGCGCGACCTCGCGCTCCCACCGGTCCGGGTCGACGTTCCACTCCTTGCAGTGCCGGGCGCCCGGCACCGCGACGTGGCGCACGAGCTCCGGGCGCGCCTGCGCCAGGCGGCGGGAGGGACCCGCGGGCACGTACTCGTCGTCGTCGCTGTGCACGATCAGCAGCGGCACGGCGAGCTCCTCGGCGCGGGCCACCCAGTCCAGGCGCCGCAGGTCCACCGGCTCGAGCACGCCCACGAGGGCCCGCGCCAGCGGGGAGGCCAGCAGCGCCGAGCCGTAGCGGCCCACCGGCAGGGGCAGGCGGTTGAGCTTGGCGTGGTGGTCGAGCACGGAGCGCCAGTCGACCACCGGCCCGTCGAGGACGACGGCGCGCACCCGGTCCGCCGTCCACGAGCGCGCCAGGTGCTGCAGCGCGATGGCGCCGCCCATCGACCAGCCGAAGAGGACGACCTCCCGGGCCCCGGCGTCCACGGCGTGCAGCACGGCCGCCTCGACGTCCTGCCACTCGGCGTGGCCCAGGGCGTAGCGCCCGTCCGGGCTCGCCGGCGCCTCGACGTCGTTGCGGTACGCGGGCACGAGCGCGGGCACCCCGAGGCGGTGCAGCAGCGGCACGGCGCGCAGGCACTCCGCGCGCGTCGCGCCCCGCCCGTGCACCAGCACGCCCCACACCTCGCTGGCGCCCTGGCCCCGCGGCGCGGGGACGAACCACGCGGGCAGGTCCCCCACCTGCGAGCGGACGACGACGTCCTCGTGCTCCAGGCCGAGGGCGGAGGCCGGGTCCCCGGCGTAGTACCAGCTGTTCCACCGCGCCGGCCCCGGCCGCAGGACGCCCTCGTCGACCCCGAGGAGCTCGCGGGTGACCGTGCCCGCCGCCTCATCGCGCTCCAGCACGGCGCCGAGGCGGGCGTGGCCGGTGCCGCCGGCCAGCCAGATCCCGTACCGCCCGGGCGCGGCGGTCTCCTCGCTCGCGCGCAGCACCACGGCGCCCTCGCGCACGGCGAGCACCTCGACGTCGTCGGGACGCTCGCGCGGCGGGGTGACGACGGCCCGCGCGAAACGGGCCGCCAGGCCGGAGCCCACGGCCGCCGCGGCCAGGCCCACGGCTCCTCCGACGACGGCCCCGCGGGCTGCGGCGGTGGCCAGGGCGCGCCGGCCGGGAGGGAGGAGAGGCATGGCCCGATCCTGCCAGCGCGCGCGCCGGGGTGCCGGACCGCCCCGGCGGGCGCGCCCGCACCACCGCGGCCCGTGCGCCCGTGCCGATCCCGCACGACCCGCCGCAGCGCCGGACGATCCCGACCGCGCCCGGTCTACTGCTGCCAGCAGGCTCCCGGTCCCCGGGGAGGAGCCGCGACGCTGCCGGGCCCGGTCCTCGCAGCACGGGGCCGCAGGACCCCCCGGGGAGGAGGAGCGACGAGATGAGCCAGGACCAGGAGGCCGCCCCGCAGCCGGTCCCGCCCGACGACCCCGAGCGCGACCTCGCCGTCGCCCGCCCGGACGCCGACCACGGCCTGACCCACATCGGGCTGGCGGGAGACACCCACACGGTCCTCCTGCTCACGGGCGAGCAGACCGGCGGGCGCTACACCCTCATCGACATGCACGTCCCGTCCGGCGCGCCGCACCGCTTCACCAACGCCTCTCGCCAGCCGGCGCGGCTGCTGTGCGTGTGCACGCCCCCCGGGCAGGAGCGCTTCCTCGCGGAGGTCGGCGTCCCCGTCGACGGCCGGACGACGCCGCCGCCCGTGCTCGACGCCGACCAGCGGGCGGCGTTCCTGCGCCGTGCGCAGGAGCTGGCTCCGCGCTACCGCACGGAGCTCCTCGGACCCTGAGGCTCGGGCGGACCCGGCGCCGGCCGCGGGACAGGCGCTCGACCAGCCGCTCGCACAGGTCGAGGAGGAACGGGACGTCGCGGCACCCTCGACACCGGGCACCGTGTGACCGAGGGCACCCCCTGTTGACAGATCACGCAGCAGGCACTGACAGTTAGCGCACGTCACCGATCACCGGGCACTCGGCCCGGGGTGGCCTACAGGGTCCAGACCAGGGCTCACACCGACCGCGCCACGTCCTCGACCTGCCGTCGAGACGAGCCGCCGAGGGGGAGCGCTGTGCTTGCCGACCTGCCGCGTCCTGTGGGACTGAAGCCCGCCACCGACCGAGAGCGGACCCGCCCGTCCGCCGCGCGGCTGCCCGCGCGCCCCGAACCCCGCCTCGGCGACCGGGTCGGCCTGGCTCCCCCGGCCCCCGCGCCGCGCGGCGCGTCCGGCGCACCCGCCTCCTCCGCCCCGCACGACGGACGGGCGGTGGCGGTGCGGGTCGTCGGGATGAACCCGGTCGCGGCGCACGGCCTGCGGGCCGCGCTGGAGCGGCAGTCGGGCACCTCCGTGCAGCTGCTGCGGGGCCCGGTCCAGCTCGCCGCGGAGCTGTACGACGCCGAGCACCCCGCTCAGCACGCCGACCGCCCCGCCGGCCGCACCGAGCACGCCGACCGCGCCGACGGCGCCGACCGCGCCGACGGCCGGCCGCCCGCCGGCGCGCGAGGGGCCGCTCCGGCGCCGCGCCACCTCGTCATCTGCCCGCAGGAGCTCGTGGGCGCCGTGACGAAGGTGCTGGAGGGCCACCACGGCCCGGTGCCCGTGGTGGCGCTGCTCCCCGACACCACCGCGAGCACCTACGCCGGCGCCGTGCGAGCCGGAGCGCGCGCGGCGGTGCACGTCGGCGCGCCCCTGTCCGAGCTGCTCGCCGTGGTGCGCGCCGCCGCCCGCGGCCTGACCGTCCTGCCCGCAGCGGTGGCGCGCGCGCTGTGCGGGCCGTCCAGCGGCGTCGTCCGGATCGAGCTCGCGCCGGAGGAGCAGCACTGGCTGGTCCAGCTGGCGCAGGGCGTGACCGTGGCCGACCTCGCAGCGCGCAGCAGCCGGTCCGAGCGGGAGATGTACCGCCTGCTCAGCCGCTGCTACCGGCACCTGGGGACCAGCACGCGCACCGAGGCGCTCCTGGTGGCCCAGCGCGCCGGCCTCCTCGAGTGAGGCCCTTCGAGGCGGCGCTCGGGGACGACGCGTCCTGAGCGCCGGTCAGTCGGTGCCCAGCTCCATCGCGGCGCGGTCGAGCAGCTCCTCCGCGCTCGAGCCCCGCCCGCGCGAGGCGATGGCGTCGGCCCCGCCCTCGGGCATCGCCCCGATCAGCCCGGTCGAGGCCGCCTGCGCGGCGCCGATCAGCGTCGGGTGCGAGCTGCCGACCATGCCGAGCCCGGCGTACTGCTCCAGCTTGGCGCGGGAGTCGGCGATGTCGAGGTTGCGCATGGTCAGCTGGCCGATCCGGTCCCCGGGCCCGAAGGCGGAGTCCGCGGTGCGCTCCATGGACAGCTTGTCCGGGTGGTAGCTGAACGCCGGTCCGGAGGTGTCGAGGATCGAGTAGTCCTCCCCGCGCCGCAGCCGCAGCGTCACCTCCCCGGTGACCGCCGTGCCGACCCAGCGCTGCAGCGACTCGCGCAGCATGAGGGCCTGCGGGTCCAGCCAGCGGCCCTCGTACATCAGCCTGCCCAGCCGCCGTCCCTCGCTGTGGTAGGTGGCGAGGGTGTCCTCGTTGTGGATGGCGTTGACCAGCCGCTCGTACGCCGCGTGCAGCAGCGCCATCCCCGGCGCCTCGTAGATGCCGCGGCTCTTCGCCTCGATGATGCGGTTCTCGATCTGGTCGGACATGCCTGTGCCGTGCCGGCCGCCGATCGCGTTGGCCTCCAGCACCAGGTCCACGGCGGAGGGGAACTCACGGCCGTCGATCCTCACCGGGCGCCCCTGCTCGAAGCCGATGGTGACGTCCTCGGCGGCGACCTCGACCTCGGGGTCCCAGAACCGCACGCCCATGATCGGTTCGACGATCTCGATGCCCGTGTCGAGGTGCTCGAGCGCCTTCGCCTCGTGGGTCGCGCCCCAGATGTTCGCGTCGGTGGAGTAGGCCTTCTCCACGCTGTCGCGGTACGGCAGGCCGTGCGAGGTCAGCCACTCCGACATCTCCTTGCGGCCGCCGAGCTCGCTGACGAAGTCGGCGTCCAGCCACGGCTTGTAGATGCGCAGGGCGGGGTTGGCCAGCAGGCCGTAGCGGTAGAACCGCTCGATGTCGTTGCCCTTGAAGGTCGAGCCGTCGCCCCAGATCTGCACGCCGTCCTCGAGCATCGCGCGCACCAGCAGGGTGCCGGTGACGGCCCGCCCGAGCGGGGTGGTGTTGAAGTAGCTGCGCCCGCCCGAGCGGATGTGGAACGCCCCGCAGGTCAGGGCAGCCAGCCCCTCCTCCACGAGGGCCGCCCTGCCGTCGACGAGCCGGGCGACCTCCGCGCCGTACGCCGTCGCGCGCCCGGGCACCGAGGCGATGTCGGGCTCGTCGTACTGGCCGATGTCGGCGGTGTACGTGCACGGCACCGCACCCCGCTCGCGCATCCACGCGACCGCTACGGAGGTGTCGAGGCCGCCGGAGAAGGCGATCCCGACGCGCTCGCCGGTGGGCAGGGAGGTGAGCACCTTGGACACAGGGATGACGATGCAGGTTCGTGCATCCTCATGCAACACTGGCGGCGCGCCGGGAGGGCGCCTGGGCAGCCGCCTACCCTCGGGCCGTGAGCGCTGGAGCACCGACGCCGTGGCTGGACGAGGACGAGCAGCGCGTCTGGCGGGCCTGGCTGGCGGCGGTGCGCACCGTGGAGGAGGCGCTCGAGCGCCAGCTGCAGCAGGCGGCCGGGATGCCGCACGCCTACTACCGGGCCCTGGTCGCGCTCTCGGAGGCCCCGGGCGCGAGCCTGCGGATGAAGGACCTGGCCGCCGTCCTGGGCGCCAGCCAGAGCCGCACCTCCCACGCCGTCGCCCGGCTGGAGGAGGCCGGGTGGGTGGCCCGCACCGCCGACCCCAGCGACCGCCGGGGCACCAGCGCCGTCCTGACGCACGAGGGCCTGCGGGTGCTGCAGCGGGCGGCGCCCGGCCACGTGGAGGCCGTGCGCCAGGTGCTCTTCGACCGGCTCACCCCGGCCCAGGCGGCTGCGCTGGGCGAGGTGTGCGACGCGGTCGTGCGCGGCGCGGGTGCACCCGGGCGGGCGCAGGGGGGTTCGCCGAGGGCGGCGGCATCCCGCATGCTCCCGCGGTGACCTCCGCACCTCCCTCCGCCCGCACCCGCACCGCACCGAGCACGACCGCCGGCCCGCCCGCCGCGCTCGGCACCACCGAGAAGAGGCCCGTCCCGCCCACCGCGCCGCCGACCGCGGACGCCGGCCTGCCCTTCCCGCTCGGCGCCACGCCGCTGCAGGGCGGCACGAACGTCGCCGTGTACTCCGAGACGGCGGAGGCCGTCGAGGTGGCCCTGTTCGACGCGGTCGGCACCGAGACGCGCGTGGCGCTGCCCGAGCGCACCGGGCACGTCTTCCACGGCTTCCTGCCGGGCGTCGGCGTCGGGCAGCGGTACGGGCTGCGCGTGCACGGGCCGTGGGACCCGGCGAACGGGCTGCGGCACAACGCGGCCAAGCTGCTGCTGGACCCGCACGCGACGGCCGTCGAGGGCGGGGTGTCCTGGGGCGAGGACGTCTTCGGCCACCACTTCGACGACCCGACCCGGCGCAACGACGCGGACTCCGCGGCGTCGATGCCCCGCTGCGTCGTCGCCGACCGCTCCTTCGACTGGGGCGACGACGCGCCGCCGCGCACGCCGCTGTCGGAGACGGTCGTCTACGAGACGCACGTGAAGGGCCTGACGAAGCGCCACCCCGACGTCCCGGAGGAGCTGCGCGGCACCTACGCCGGCCTGGCCCACCCCGCGGTCACGCAGCACCTGACCGACCTGGGGGTGACCGCCGTCGAGCTGCTGCCGGTGCACCAGTTCGTCCAGGACTCCCACCTGCTGGAGAAGGGCCTGCGCAACTACTGGGGCTACAACTCCATCGGCTTCCTCGCCCCGCACGGGGAGTACAGCTCCGCGGGCGACGGCGGGCAGCAGGTCGCCGAGTTCAAGGCCATGGTCAAGGCGCTGCACGCCGCGGGCCTGGAGGTGATCCTCGACGTGGTGTTCAACCACACCGCCGAGGGCAACCACCTGGGGCCGACGCTGTCCCTGAGGGGCATCGACAACGGCTCCTACTACCGCCTGGTCGGGGAGGACCGCCAGCACTACTTCGACACCACCGGCACGGGCAACAGCCTGAACGTCGGCCACCCCGCCGCCCTGCACCTGATCATGGACTCGCTGCGCTACTGGGTGACCGAGATGCACGTCGACGGCTTCCGCTTCGACCTGGCCACGACCCTGACCCGCCAGGGCGGTGACATGGACGTGCACAGCGCCTTCCTCGACCTCGTGCACCAGGACCCGGTGCTGGCGCCCGTGAAGATGATCGCCGAACCGTGGGACACCGCCGGCTACCAGGTCGGCGGCTTCCCGGCCCGCTGGTCGGAGTGGAACGGGAAGTACCGCGACGGCGTGCGCGACTTCTGGCGCGGCGCCGAGGGCTCGCTCGGCGAGCTTGCGCTGCGGATGACGGGCAGCCCCGACGTCTACGAGCGCGGCGGGCGCGACCCGGTGGCCAGCGTCAACTTCGTCACCGCCCACGACGGGTTCAGCCTCGCCGACCTCACCGCCTTCGACGAGAAGCACAACGAGGCCAACGGCGAGGGCGGCGCGGACGGCGAGAGCGACAACCGCTCGTGGAACTGCGGCGCCGAGGGGCCCAGCGACGACCCGGCCGTGTGCGCGCTGCGCGACCGGCAGCGGCGCAACCTCCTCGCCACGCTGCTGCTCTCGGCCGGGGTGCCGATGCTCCTCGGCGGCGACGAGATCGCCCGCACCCAGGGCGGCAACAACAACGCCTACTGCCACGACGACGAGGTCTCCTGGTACGACTGGGAGGGCGCCGACGCCGACCTGCTGGCCTTCACGCGCGAGCTGATCGCGCTGCGCAAGGCGCACCCGGCGCTGCACCCGCGCCACTACCTGCCCGCGCCCGACGACGCCGACGAGGACGCCGACGGCGCGATCGTCATGCGCCGCGCCGACGGGCCGCGGATGACGGACGCCGACTGGGGCGACGCCGTGAGCAAGGCCCTCGCCGTCCACCTGACCGGGCCGGCGGGCGACGGCGGCGCGGACGAGCTGCTCGTGCTCCTGAACGCCTCGGAGGGCGCGGTGGAGTTCGGCACCCCGGCCGAGCCGCGGCGCGGCAAGAAGCGCGTCAAGCGCTGGGAGCTGCTGCTGAGCACCGACCCGGAGCAGCACCTGCGGCGCCCCCTGGCACCCGGGGCGACGGTGCTCGTGCGCGACCGGTCCCTGACGGTGCTGCGCCGAACGGGGTGAACCGCTCCCCCGCCCGGCGGTCCGCGCCGCCGGGCGGGGGTCGTGCGGGAGAGCCCGCGGCCAGGATGGCCGCGTGCGCCTGCCCGTCCTGCCTCCCGTCGCGCCGATGCTGGCGAGGCCCGTGCCGCAGGTGCCCGCACCGGACGCCGTCGCCGGCGGGCTGGTGTACGAGCCGAAGTGGGACGGGTTCCGCTGCATCGTCTTCCGCGACGGCGACGAGGTGGTCCTCGGCAGCCGCGGCGAGCGCCCGCTGACGCGGTACTTCCCCGAGCTCGTGGAGCAGGTGCTGCAGCACGCGCCGCCGCGGTGCGTGGTCGACGGGGAGGTCGTGCTGCGCCGCGGTCAGCCGGGCGCGGAGCGGCTGGACTGGGAGGCCCTGGCGCAGCGGATCCACCCGGCCGGCTCGCGGGTGCGCCTGCTGGCCGAGCGGACGCCGGTCTCCTTCGTCGCCTTCGACCTGCTCGCCCTGGGCGAGGAGGACCTGCAGCTGCGCCCGTTCGCCGAGCGGCGCGCCCGGCTGGAGGACGTGCTGGACCACGACCGCGACCACGGCCGGCTGCACCTGACGCGGGTGACCGCCGACGCCGAGGAGGCCCGGCGGTGGCTGGAGGCCTTCGAGGGCGCCGGCCTGGACGGCGTGGTGGCCAAGCCGCTCGCGGCCCCGTACGCGCCGGGCAGGCGGGTGGTGCTCAAGGTCAAGCACGCGCGCACCGCCGACGTCGTGGCCGTCGGCTACCGGGTGCACAAGAGCGGGCGCGGCGTCGGGTCGCTGCTGCTCGGCCTGCACGACGACGCGGGGCAGCTGCGCCAGGTCGGGGCGGTCTCGGCGTTCACCACGGCCGTCCGCGCGCAGCTGGAGGAGCAGCTGGCCCCGCTCGTGGCGCGCGACGAGGGCGGTGAGGTCGTGCGCGGGGTCGGGGAGAGGAACCGGTTCGCCGCCGCGGACAAGGACACCTCGTGGGTGGTGCTGCGCCCGGAGCTGGTGCTCGAGGTGCGCTACGACCAGATGGAGGGCGACCGGTTCCGGCACGTGGCGCAGTTCGGGCGCTGGCGCCCGGACCGCGACCCCGCCTCGTGCACCTTCGGGCAGCTCGAGGTGCCGGTGGCCTACGACCTCGACGCCGTGCTCACGGGCTCCTCCGGGCGCTGAGCCGACGCCGCGCGCCGGCGCCGTGCCCGAGCCGCGGGTGCCGGCCCGGTAGCCTCGCCGCCGTGCCCGAGCCGCGCGAGACCGTCGTCCTGCTCACCGAGGAGCCCGTGCAGGCCGCCGACGCCGAGCGGATCATCGCGCTGCACGAGGGCGAGGACCTCCTCTACCGCGTGCTCGTGCCCACGGACACCGAGCGCAACCTGCTCGCCGAGGTCGTCGACCGGCTCAGCCTGGGCCAGCTGCGCCAGGCCCTGGACGCCGTGCGCGGGCCCGATCCGCAGCGGGCGCGGGCGCAGGCGCAGGAGGTGCTCGACGCGACGCTGTTCTCGCTGCGCGAGCGCGGCCGGGACGCCGACGGCGCCCTGACCGCCGACGACCCGCTGCCGGCGCTGGAGCAGGCCGTGCGGGGGCACGGCGCCCGCGAGGTCGTGGTCGTCACGCGCCCGCGGGCCCTGGAGGACACCTTCCACCGCGACTGGGCGTCGCGGGCCCGCGAGGAGCTCGGCGTGCCGGTGCTGCACCTGTACGGCGGGACGACGTTCCTCGGCTGAGCCGATGCTCCTCGGCCGAGCCGGCGGGGAACGGCGCGCGGCGCACCGGTGTTGACCCCGGCATGAGCACCTCGAGCCTGCCCGGCGAGTCCGGCACGCGGTATCCGGTCACCAAGAGCGACACCGAGTGGCGCCAGCAGCTGTCGCGCGCCGAGTACCACGTGCTGCGCGAGGCCGGCACCGAGCGCCCCTACGTCGGCGAGTACACCGACACCGAGACCGAGGGCGTCTACTCCTGCCGCGCGTGCGGCGCGGAGCTCTTCCGCAGCGACACGAAGTTCCACTCGAACTGCGGCTGGCCCGCGTTCTGGGCGCCGTCGGCCGACGACCACGTGGAGCTGGTTCCCGACCGCTCGCTCGGCGTGGTGCGCACCGAGGTCCGGTGCGCGTCCTGCGGCAGCCACCTCGGCCACGTCTTCGAGGGCGAGGGCTTCCCCACACCGACCGACCAGCGGTACTGCATCAACTCCGTCAGCCTGCGTCTGGATCCCACCACCAGCTCCTGAGCCGACCGGCGAGGATGCGCGGGTGAGCACTCCTGCCGCGCCCGCCGTCCGCCGCGCCGCCTGGCGCGACCTCGACCCGCAGCTGGCGTACGCGATCGCCCGGCTGCGGGTCGACGTGTTCGTGGTCGAGCAGGCGTGCCCCTACCCCGAGCTGGACGGGCGCGACCTGGAGCCGGACGCCGAGCACTGCTGGGTCCCCGGCGGCGGGCTGGCGGTCGGCGCGTACCTGCGGGTGCTGGCCGACGGCGACGGCGACGGCGCGCGCCGCGTCGGGCGGGTCGTCACGGCTGCCCCCGCGCGCGGGCAGGGCCTGGCGGGGGCGCTGATGGGCGACGTCCTGGCCCGGCACGGGCGCGCGCCGCTGGTGCTGGACGCCCAGGCGCACCTGGAGCACTGGTACGCCCGCTGGGGCTTCGCGCCGTCCGGGCCGGGTTTCCTCGAGGACGGCATCCCGCACGTGCCGATGCGCCGCTTCCCCACCCCGCCGTGATCGTGTGGGTCAGGCCGGCGGGGACGGCGCGGACGCGTCGCGCAGGGCCGCCGGGAGCATCGGGGTCAGCGGCAGCTGCGGCACCAGGCACGCCTGCACGGCGTGGTAGACGTCCGGCTTGCCCGACCAGGTGCCCGTCGCCGGGCGCCCTCGCGCGTCCAGCTCGTGGCGCCAGGAGCCCTTCTCGCGGTCGACGAAGAGCCGCTCGGCATGGTCCCACCACTCCTCGTAGCGGTCGGCGTAGGCCGGCTCCCCCGTCGCGGCGTACATCGCGGCCGCGGCCGCGATGCCCTCGGTGACCACCCAGTGCATGCGGGCCGTCACCACCGGGGCGCCGTCGAAGTCCGTGGTGTAGACGAACCCCTCGTGCCCGTCGGCGCGCCAGCCCTCCCGCACGGCGGTGTCGAACAGCGCCACCGCGTCGTCGAGCAGCCACACCGGTGCGCCGGCGCCGAGGGAGGCCCGCAGGTGCAGGCACAGGCGCGACCACTCCAGCAGGTGCCCGGTGGTCACCCCGTACGGGCGGAAGGGGTGGGCCCGATCGTCGCTGTTGTAGTCCGGCAGCGGGTTCCAGCCGGCGTCGAAGTGCTCCGGCAGCCGCCACCCGGCCTCCCGGGCGAAGCCGTGCACGACGCGCTCGGCGATCCGCAGCGCCCGCGCCCGCCACTGCTCGCGGCCGGTGACGTCGGCGGCGGTGAGCATCGCCTCGACGCCGTGCATGTTGGCGTTGACCCCGCGGTAGGGGTCCAGCGCCGAGAAGGCGCGGTCCCACTCCTCGACGAGCATCCCGTCGTCCTCGCGCCAGAACCGCCGCTCGAGCACGCCGAGGGCGTCGTCGAGCAGCTCGGGCGCGCCGGGGCGTCCGGCGGCGGTGGCGCTGGCCGCGGCCAGGACGACGAACGCGTGCGCGTACGCGCCCTTGGTCAGGTCGCTGGCGGGGTCCTCCAGGCCGGTCGGGCCGAGCGCGCCGAACCAGCCGCCGTGCTCGCCGTCGCGCAGCCGCCCGCTCAGCGCCGCGACGCCGGCGTCGGCGAGCGCGCCGTCCCCGGGCCGGCCCAGCAGGTGGCCGAGGGAGAACACGTGCGTCATCCGTGCGGTCACGTACGCGTGCACCGGCTGGTCCAGCTGCGGCCGGCCCTCGTCGTCCAGGAGCGCGAAGCCGCCGTCGGGGTGCACCGCGCCGGCGGCGAAGCCCAGCAGCCGGTCGACCTCGCCGCGCAGCCGCTCGGCGTCCGGAACGGGCGGCTGCGGGAGCCGCAGCGGCCCTCCGCCCGGCGCGCTCACGGCAGGGCGTCGACGAGCTCGGCCAGCGGCACGCGCCGCCCGGTGAAGAAGGGCAGCTCCTCGCGCACGTGGCGGCGGGCCTCGGTGTTCCGCAGGTCGCGCATGAGGTCGACGATGCGGTGCAGCTCGTCGGCCTCGAACGCGAGCAGCCACTCGTAGTCGCCGAGCGCGAACGCGGAGACGGTGTTCGCGCGCACGTCCGGATAAGGCATGGCGGCCATGCCGTGGTCCTTGAGCATCGTGCGCCGCTCGTCCTCGGGCAGCAGGTACCACTCGTAGGATCGCACGAACGGGTACACGTTCAGGTAGCGGCGCGGCTCCTCCCCGGCCATGAACGCCGGGACGTGGCGGGCGTTGAACTCGGCCTGGCGGTGCACCCCGACCGAGGACCACACGGGCTTCAGCACCCGCCCGAGCGCGGTGCGGCGCAGGCGCCGGTAGGCCTCCTGCACCACCTCCACGGACGGCGCGTGCCACCACACCATCACGTCCGCGTCGGCGCGCATGCCGGAGGTGTCGTACAGCCCCCGCACCTGCAGGTCGCGCGCACCGAGCCCGGCGAGCAGCGCCTCGACCTCGGCCGCGACCGCGGCGCGGTCGGCGCCGGGGCCCAGCTCGCCGTCGAGGGCGAACACCGACCACATCGTGTAGCGGATGGTCTGGTTGATCTCGGCGTGCGTGCGGGTGGCCGGCTTCTCGGCGGTGCCCGCCCGCTCCTGCTCGGGAGCCTGCGTCATGGCCCCATCCTCGCGCGCGCGGCGCCCGCGCTCACCCCGGGGCCGCGCGGTGCGCCCGCGGCGCCCGCGGCCCGCACCGCCGGGCTCAGGCGGCCAGGTGCGCGAGCACCCGCTCGGCGGCGAGCCCGGCGGAGGCGATGCACGCGGGCACGCCGACGCCGTCGTAGGCGGCGCCGGCCACGGCCAGGCCGGGGCGGGCGGCCACGGCGGCGCGCACGGCCTCCACCCGCCCGACGTGGCCGACGAGGTACTGCGGCAGCGCGTCGTCCCAGCGGGTGACGGCTGCGGCCAGCGGCCGCAGCGGCACGCCGAGCACCTCCTGCGCGTCGGCGGCCGCCGCGGCCAGCAGCTGCTCGTCGGAGCGCGCCAGGACGCCGTCGTCGCCGTACCGGCCGACCGACAGCCGCAGCACGCTGCGCCCTCCGGCGGCCTGCGCGACCCAGGCCCACTTGGCGCTGGAGAACGTCATCGCCTTCACGAGGCGGCCCTCCACGGGCGGGACGAGCACCCCGGACAGCGGGCCGGGCGCACCCTCGATCGCGACCGCGTCCAGCGCGCCGGGGGGCAGCACCAGCGTGCACAGCGCCAGGCTCGCCGTGGGCACGCCGCTCAGGGCGGCCGCGGCCTCGGGCACGGGGCCGGCCAGCAGCGCGGACGCCGCGGGCGGGGGCAGGGCCACCACGACGGCGTCGGCGAGGAGCTCCTCCTCCGCGCGGCCGGGAGGCGCTCCGCGCAGGCGCCAGGCGCCGCCGGCGGGGACGAGCTCGCGCACGGGCGCGCCCAGGCGCAGCGCGACGCCGGCGCGCGGCAGCGCGGCGGTCAGCGCCTCCGCCAGGCGCCCGACGCCGCCGCGCACGCCGGCGAAGACGGCGCCGCCGGCGGCCGTGCCGGCGCCGCTGCCCAGCCCGCCGCCGCCGTCCGGGTCGCCTCCGGCCGGGGGCGCCGAGCCCCCGGTGAGCACGGGCCGGGCGTCGCGGGCGGCCGGCCACAGGGCGGGCGCGGTCGCGCGCAGCGACAGCAGGTCGGCGCGCCCGGCGTAGACGCCGCCGAGGAGGGGGTCGACCAGCCGCTGCGCGACCGCCGGGCCGAACCGGTGCGCGACCCACGCGCCGACGGCCGCGTCGTCGTCCACGGGCGGGCCGGGCACCTCGCAGCGGGCCCGCTCGACCTCGCCGGCGTCCAGCAGGCCGCGCAGGGCGTCGGCCTCGCGCGGCACCCCCATCACGGTGCCGGGCGGCACCGGGTGCAGCGCGCCGCGCGAGGCGACGGCGGCGCGCGCGGTGGCGGGGGCCACGAGGTCCCCGCTCAGGCCCACCTCGGCGGCCAGGCGCACCGCCTCCGTGCGGCGCGCCAGCAGCGCCTCCGCGCCGCCGTCCACCACGACGGCGCTCGCGCCGGCGCCCACCCGCACGCGCTGCAGCGCCCCTCCGGTGCGCCCGCTCGCCTCCAGCAGCACCACGCGGCGGCGCCCGGGCGCGCTGGCCAGGCGCCAGGCGGCGGCCAGGCCGCTGATCCCGGCGCCGACGACCGCGACGACGGGCTCGGCCGGCGCCGTCATCCCGCTCGCCGCTCCGCCGGTGCTCCCACCGCGGACCCGGCCGAGCCGGCGCTCGCCTCGTGCACGAGCTCGACCACGCGCGCGAGGACGTCGGGGTCGGTGGTCGGCAGCACGCCGTGGCCGAGGTTGAACACGTGGCCGGGCGCCTGCGCACCGCTCGCGAGCACGTCGCGCACGGCGGCCCGCACGACCGGCCAGGGGGCGAAGACGAGCGCGGGGTCGAGGTTGCCCTGCACCGCGCGCGACGGGCCGATCCGGCGGGAGGCCTCGGCCAGCGGCACCCGGAAGTCCACGCCGACGACGTCCGCGCCGGCCTCCCCCATCGCGCGCAGCAGCTCCCCCGTGCCGACCCCGAAGTGGATGCGGGGGACGCCGAGGTCCGCGACGCCCTCGAGCACGGCGCGGGAGGAGGGCTGGACGAACCGCTCGTAGTCGGCCAGCGGCAGCGCTCCGGCCCACGAGTCGAACAGCTGCAGCGCGCTCGCGCCGGCCTGCGCCTGCACCCGCAGGAAGGTCGTCGTCACCTGCACCAGGCGCGCCATGAGCGCCGCCCACAGGCCCGGGTCGCCGTGCATGAGCGCCTTGGTGCGCTCGTGGTTGCGGCTGGGCCCGCCCTCGACGAGGTAGCTGGCCAGGGTGAACGGCGCGCCGGCGAAGCCGATCAGGGGCGTGGCGCCCAGCTCGGCGACCAGCATCCGCACCGCGGCGGCCACGGGCTCCACCTGCGCCGGGTCCAGCAGCGGCAGGGCCTCGACGTCGGCCGCGGTGCGCACGGGCGAGGCCACGACCGGCCCGACGCCGGGCACGATGTCGAGGTCGACGCCGGCGGCCTGCAGCGGCACGACGATGTCGGAGTAGAGGATCGCCGCGTCGACGCCGTAGCGGCGCACCGGCTGCAGGGTGATCTCCGTGACGAGCTCGGGGCGCCGGCAGGCCTCGAGCATGGCCACGCCCTCGCGCACCGCGCGGTACTCCGGCAGCGAGCGGCCCGCCTGGCGCATGAACCACACCGGGGTGTGCGGCACCGGCAGGCGCCGGCACGCGCGCACCAGGGGCGAGTCGGCGGCGGAGGGCGCGGGGCGCTCGGCCGGAGGAGCCGGGGGGGCCGGTGCGGCGTCGGACACCCCCCGATCCTCCCAGGCCGGCCGGCAGCGACCAGCGCCGCCCCGACCAGCGCCGCCCCGACCAGCGCCGCTCGGGCCAGCAGCACGGTCGCGGCCCGGCGCGGCGCGCCGACGTGCGTGCGCCGGCGGGCTCCCGGGGCGGAGCGTGCGAGAGGATGTGCGGCGTGGAGCTGCTGGACGTCCCCGCCGACGCACCACCGGTGTTCCTCGCCATGCTGGCGGACCTGCGCGCCGCGCCGCTGCGCACCGACGTCCTCGTGGAGCAGGTGCCCGCCCCCCGGCGCCTCGCGCCGTCCGCGGTGGCGCTGTCCGCGGACGTCGTCGCCGGCGGCGAGGACGTCGCCAGCGGCCGCTTCGTGCTGCTGCACGACCCGCTCGGCCAGGACGGCTGGGAGGGCACCGTGCGCGTGGTGACGCTCGCCCGCGCCGCGCTGGAGGCGGAGCTGGCCACCGACCCCCTCCTCGGCCGGGCCGGCTGGTCGTGGCTGGAGGAGGCCCTGGCCAGCCGCGGCGTGCGCGCTGGCGCCCTGTCCGGGACGGTCACGCGCGTGGTCTCGGAGAGCTTCGCGGGCCTGGCCGAGCGCCCCGCCAGCGTCGAGGTCGAGGTCCGCGGGTCCTGGACCCCGCCCCCGGACGACGTCGGCACCTCCCTGCAGGCGTGGGCGGACGTGATGTGCGCGGCCGGCGGCCTGCCGCCCCTGCCGTCCGGCGTGGTCGCCTTCCCCCCGCGGGGGCGCTGAGCCCCGCCCTCCCGCCTCCCGCCCTCCCGCCTCCCGCGCCTGATCGGTCAAGGTCGGCGCGCACGAGCCGATACCTCCTGCGGACGGTGCCCAGGACGGGCGCCGCGAGGAAGCGGAGGCTCAGGATGAGCACGGTCGTGGAGAGGGGTGCCGTGCGTGCGGCGCCGGCGCCGCGGGGACGGCGCAGCACCGCCCTGGTCGCGGTGCAGACCCTGGCGGCGCGCGAGATCGCCGTCCGGGTGCTGCGGGCGCTCGGCACGAGCGAGGTCCTCGCGGCCAGCACGGTGCTCGAGGCCCGCCGCGCGGCCGCCGCCCACACCGGGGACGCGTGCGTCGTCGAGGCGGGCCTGCAGGACGGCGCGGGGATCTCCCTGGTGCGCGACCTGCGCGCGGCCGGCTGGTCGCCGGCCGTGGTGGTCTCGACCACCGAGGACCCGTGGATGGTGCGCGCGGCCCTGGCCGCCGGCGTGCGCTGCTTCGTCTCCACGCCGGCCTCCGGCACCGTCGCGCCCGTGCTGCCCTCGACGCCGGAGGGGCTGCAGAACCTCTCCGGCCGCGAGGTCGAGGTGCTCCAGCTCGTCGCCGACGGGCAGTCCAACCGCGAGGTCGGCGACGCCCTGGGCCTGTCCGCGCTGACGGTCAAGAGCCACCTGGCCCGCATCGCGCGCAAGCTGGGCACCGGCGACCGCGCGGAGATGGTGCTCGTCTGCCTGCGGGCCGGCGTCATCTCCTGACGCGGTGCCGCGCCCGCTCGCGCGGGGCGGCTACGGTTCCGGGCGTGAGCAGCGCACCGGTGGAGGAGCCCTCGCAGGCCCCGGAGGGCCCCGAGCCGGTGCTGCTCAGCGCGCCCCGCGACGGCCTCCCGCCGCTGACGGACACCCCGGAGGCGCTCGCGCGGAACGCGGCCGCCCTGGCCGCGGGCACCGGACCGGTGGCGGTCGACGCCGAGCGGGCCTCGGGGTACCGCTACGGGCAGGACGCCTACCTGGTGCAGCTGCGCCGCGCCGGCGTCGGCACCCTGCTCGTCGACCCGGTCGCCCTGCCGGACCTGTCCGCGCTGCGCGAGGCCCTCGGGGACGCCGAGTGGGTGCTCCACGCGGCCTCCCAGGACCTGCCCTGCCTGGCCGCGGTGGGCCTGGCGCCCGGTGGGAAGCTGTTCGACACCGAGCTGGGTGCGCGCGTCGCCGGCTACGAGCGCGTGGGCCTGGCCGCCGTCGTCGAGCGCCTGCTCGGCATGACGCTGGCCAAGGAGCACTCCGCGGTCGACTGGTCGACCCGCCCCCTGCCCGAGCCGTGGCTGGTCTACGCCGCCCTCGACGTCGAGGTGCTGCTGGAGCTGCGGGACGCGCTCGCCGCCGACCTGGCGCGCCAGGGCAAGCTGGAGTGGGCCCGCCAGGAGTTCGCCGCCGTGCGCAACGCCCCGGCGCCCGCCCCGCGCACGGACCCGTGGCGCCGCGTCTCCGGCCTGCACGCGGTGCGCGGGCGGCGCGCCCTGGCCGCGGTGCGCGAGCTGTGGCTCGCCCGCGACGAGCTCGCCCGCCGGCGCGACGTCGCCCCCGGCCGGGTGCTGCCCGACCGCGCCGTCGTCGCCGCCGCCCAGGCCATGCCGACCACGCCGGGGGCCCTCGCCGCGCTGCCGGTCTTCTCCGGCCCCGCCAACCGCCGGCAGGCCGACCGCTGGCTGTCGGCGCTGGACCGCGCCCGGGCGCTGCCGGAGTCCCAGCTGCCGGCGCCCGCCCCGCCGGGTGACGGCCCGCCCCCGCCGCGGGCGTGGAAGGACAAGGACCCCGCCGCGGCCGAGCGCCTGGCGCGGGCGCGCGCCGCAGTGGCCGCCGTCGCCGAGGCGCACGCGGTGCCGGTGGAGAACCTCCTCTCCCCCGACCTGCTGCGTCGGCTGTGCTGGAGCCCGCCCTCGCCCGCCGGCCCGCGGGAGGTCTCCGACGCGCTCGCCGCGGCCGGTGCCCGGCCGTGGCAGCGGGAGCTGGTCGGCGACGCCCTGGCCGACGCGCTCTCCGGCTGACGGCCACCGGCGCCCCGCCCGGTGGGCGCCGGTGGGCGCAGCCGCGCCCCGGTGTCTTCCACAGGTGAGGTGAGCCTCACCACACCTGTTCCCCCGGCCGATCCGGCAGGTTAGCCTCGCCTCACTCCGTCGGGCCGTCCGGGCGCCGGCGCTGCGCGAGGGGACACGGCGTGATCGCCAACCTGCTGATCGGCCTGCGCGAGGGCCTGGAGGCGACGATCGTCGTCAGCATCCTCATCGCCTTCCTCGTCAAGACCGGACGGCGCGACCGGCTGCGCCCGCTGTGGGCCGGCGTGGCCGCCGCGGTGCTGCTGGCCCTCGGGGTCGGCGGCGGCCTCACCCTCGCCTCCAAGGTGCTCACCTTCGAGGCGCAGGAGCTCCTCGGCGGGATCCTGTCCGTCGTGGCGGTCGTCTTCGTCACGTGGATGGTCTTCTGGATGAAGGGCGCCGCGCGGCACCTGCGCTCCGACCTCGACGCGCGGATGCGCACGGGGGTGGAGCTGGGCGCCACCGCGGTCGCGGTCACCGCCTTCCTCGCCGTCGGGCGCGAGGGCATGGAGACCGCGTTCTTCCTCTACGCCGCCGTGCAGGCCACCGGCCAGACGTGGCAGCCGCTCGTGGGTGCCACCGCCGGCCTGGCCCTGGCCGTCGCGCTCGGCTGGCTGCTGTACCGGCAGGCCGTCCGCATCGACCTGCGCCGCTTCTTCACCTGGACCGGGGCCGCGCTCGTCGTCGTCGCCGGCGGCGTGCTGGCCTACGGCGTGCACGACCTGCAGGAGGCCGGCGTGCTGCCGGGGCTGCACTCCCTCGCCTTCGACGTCAGCGAGCAGGTGCCGCCCACCAGCTGGTACGGGGTGCTGCTGAAGGGGACCCTGAACTTCTCCCCCGCCACCACGTGGCTGGAGGCCGCCGCGTGGGTCGCCTACGTCGTCCCCGTCCTGGCCCTCTACCTGCGCCCGGCGCGGCCCGCGGCCGTGGTCCCCGCGGCGGGCGCGTCGTCCGACCCCGCGGCCGCGCCGTCCCGCGCCGCCGCCTGAACCGTCCGAGCCCTCCCGAACCGCCCGAGCCCTCCCGACCCCGCCCGATCCCTCCCGACCCCTGGAGCTCCCGTGCGCACCCGCGCCCTGACCCCCGCCCTCGCCCTGCCCCTGCTGGGGCTGGCGTCGCTGACCGCGTGCACCGACGCGCCCACCGCGAGCAGCACCGCCGCTCAGGGCGGCGCGCAGGGCGGCACGCAGGACGGCGCGGTCGCCGTGGAGGCGACGGACTCCTCCTGCGACGTCTCGCGCACCGACCTCGAGAGCGGCATCACCACCTTCGCGATCAGCAACGGCGGCTCCGACGTCACCGAGGTGTACGTGTACGCGCCGGGCGACCGGATCGTCACCGAGAAGGAGAACATCGGCCCCGGCACGAGCTACGACCTCACCGTCGACCTCCCCGAGGGCGAGTACCAGGTGGCGTGCAAGCCGGGCATGGTCGGCGACGGCATCCGCGAGGACATCACCGTCACCCCGGCCGCCGGGGCGGAGCAGGCCGACCCGGCCGCCGAGGCCGCCGTCACGGCCTACCGGACCTACGTCCAGCAGCAGGCCGACGCCGGCGTGCCGCTGGTGCAGCAGCTGCGCGACGCCGTGGCCGCCGGGGACCGCGAGCGCGCGATGGCCCTGTACGCCCCCTCGCGCGTGCCGTGGGAGTCCATCGAGCCGGTCGCGGAGAGCTTCGGGGACCTGGACCCGCGCATCGACGCCCGGGAGGCCGACCTGCTCGAGGGCGAGGAGCTCACCGGCTGGCACCGGATCGAGAAGGCGCTGTGGACCGGGGAGGACCTGGCCCCGATGACCGCGGTCGCCGACCAGCTGCTCCTCGACGTCCAGGAGCTCGCCCAGCGCACCCCGAACGCGGCCCTGACGCCGACCTCGATCGGCAACGGCGCCAAGGAGCTGCTCGACGAGGTCGCCACCGGCAAGATCACCGGCGAGGAGGAGGCGTTCAGCCACACCGACCTCGTCGACTTCGAGGCCAACGTCCGCGGCGCCCAGCAGGCGTTCGAGGCGCTGCGCCCCGTCGTCGCCGAGACCGACCCCGAGCTGGTGACCGCGCTGGACGCCGAGTTCGCCGACGTCCTGGCCGCCCTGGACCCCTACCGCACCCCCGACGGCTTCGTCTCCTACGACACCGTGACCGAGGAGCAGCGCCGAGAGCTCGCCCGCGTCGTCGACGCCCTCTCCGAGCCGCTGTCCCGCCTCGGAGCGGCGGCCGCCGGCCAGGCGTGAGCGGCATGAGCGGTCCGGGCGGCCTCTCCCGCCGGTCCCTGTTCGCCGCGCTCGGCACGGGCGCGGCCGGGGCGGGGCTCATCGGCGCCGGCGCCGCGGCGGCGGCCGCCGCCCGGGAGGGCGACGGCCGCGACGACGTCGTGCCGTTCCACGGCGAGCACCAGGCCGGCATCGCCACGAGCGTGCAGGGGCACCTGCACTTCGCGGCCTTCGACGTCCTCGCCGAGGACCGCGCCGAGCTGGCCGGGCTGCTGCGGGACTGGACGCGGGCCGCCGTCGCCCTGTGCGCCGGGCGGGAGGTCGGCGAGGGCGGGGCCGCGGGCGGCTCGCCGTCGGCGCCGCCCTCGGACACCGGGGAGGCGCAGGGCCTGGGCGCCTCGCGCCTGACCCTGACCGTCGGGTTCGGCCCCTCGCTCTTCGACGACCGCTTCGGGCTGGGCGAGCGGCGTCCCGAGGCGCTCGTGGAGCTGCCCGCCTTCCGCGGCGACGCCCTGGAGGAGGCCCGCTGCGGCGGCGACCTGGCCGTGCAGGCGTGCGCCGACGACCCGCAGGTCGCCGTCCACGCGATCCGCACCCTGACCCGCCTGGCCGCCGGGCGCGCCGCGGTGCGGTGGGCGCAGCTCGGCTACGGCCGCGCGGCCTCCGTCGACCCCGACCAGCCCACGCCGCGCAACCTCTTCGGGTTCAAGGACGGCACGGCCAACCCCGCCGGCAGCGACGCGGCGGCCCTGGACGAGCACGTGTGGGTCGCCGCGCAGGACGCCGGCGACGAGGCGCGGGCGTGGATGACGGGCGGCAGCTACCTCGTCGCCCGCCGGGTCGCGATGCGCATCGAGACGTGGGACCGCGCGCCGCTGGCCGAGCAGGAGGCCTTCGTCGGTCGCACCAAGGGCGAGGGCGCTCCCCTGGGCGGCACCGCCGAGCACGAGGCGTTCGACCCGGCCACCCTGCCGGCCTCCTCGCACGTGCGACTGGCGCACCCCTCCCGCCACGGGGGGGCGCGGATGCTGCGGCGCGGGTTCAGCTACACCGGCGGCACCGACGGCTACGGCCACCTCGACGCCGGGCTGTTCTTCCTCGCCTACCAGCGCGACGTGCGCCGCGCGTTCGTGCCCGTGCAGACCGCGCTGGCCGAGGCCGACGCCCTGGGCGAGTACCTGGTGCACACCGGCTCGGGCGTGTGGGCCGTGCCGCCCGGGGTGCGCGAGGGCGGGTGGTGGGGCGAGACGCTCCTGGCCTGACCGCGTGCCGCCGCGGCCCTCCGCCGCCGCACCGGCACCGTCCAGGCGGTACCGCCGGTACTGCGCACCGCGGGTACTGTGCACCGCGGGTACCCCCACGATGACGAGGAGGGCACGAGCGCGTGACCGGTCCCACTCCCCCAGCGAGCACTCCCGCCCGCGGCGCGCAGGACGCCGCGCACCCGGAGGACCTCCTCGACCCGGCCGGCGCCGAGCGGGTCACCCGCTTCCCCTGGCGGCAGGTCGCCCTGCCCGGCGGCGCCGGCGCGATGGCCCTGATCACCATGGACAACGGCACCGGGGGCGCCAAGCCGGCCACGCTGGGCCCCGCGGGCCTGCTGGAGCTGCGCGCGACCCTCGACGAGGTCGAGGCCCTGGTCGCCGAGGGGTCCGTCGCAGCCGTCGGGATCACCGGCGTCGGCAGCGCGTTCGCCGCCGGGGCGGACCTGGGGCACGTCGTGCGCATCAGCACCCGGCCGCAGGCGCTCGGCGTCGCCCGCCACGGGCACGACTCGCTGCGCCGCCTCGGCGAGCTCGGCGCGCCCTCCTTCGCGTTCGTCAACGGCACGGCGCTGGGCGGGGGCCTGGAGGTCGCGCTGCACTGCACGCACCGCACCGCCGCGGCGGGCGCGCGCCCGCTGGGCCTGCCCGAGATCGCACTGGGCCTGGTGCCCGGGTGGGGCGGCACCCACCTGCTGCCGGGCCTCGTCGGCATCCCGACGGCGCTGCGCTGGGTGGTCGGCGATCCCCTGGCCGGCGGGCGCACGAGCACGGCGGAGCGGGCCCTGGCCGACGGCGTCGTGGACGTCGTCCTGGACCCGGCGCGCTTCCTCGAGGAGTCCATCGCCTGGGCCGCCCGCGTGCTCACCGGCGAGGTGGTGGTCGAGCGCCCGCAGGTCGACCGCGACGCCGCCGCGTGGGACGGCGCGATCGCCGCCGCCCGCGCGCAGCTGGACGCCCGCCTGCACGGCGCCGCCCCGGCCCCCTACCGCGCGCTGGACCTCCTCGCCCGCGCCCGCACCGACGACCGCGAGGCCGGGTTCGCCGCCGAGGACGACGCCCTCGCCGAGCTGGTCGTGAGCGAGGAGTTCCGCGCCGGCGCGTACTCCTTCGACCTCGTCCAGCGCCGCGCCAAGCGGCCCGCCGGCGCCCCGGACGCCTCCCTCGCGCGCCCGGTCAGGCGGGTCGGCGTCGTCGGCGCCGGCCTCATGGCCAGCCAGCTGGCGCTGCTGTTCGCCCGCCGCCTCGGCGTGCCGGTGGTGATGACCGACCTGGACGCCGAGCGGGTCGCCCGCGGCCTCGCCTGGGTCCACGGCCAGGTCGACGAGCTGGCCGCCGGGGGCGGGGTCAGCGCCGACGCCGCGACCGGGCTCAAGGGCCTGGTGACCGGCACGACGTCGTACCAGGAGGCGTTCGCCGGCGCCGACATCGTGATCGAGGCCGTCTTCGAGGAGATGGGCGTCAAGCAGCAGGTCCTCACCGCCCTCGAGCAGGTCGTTCCCGACGAGTGCGTGCTGGCCACCAACACCTCCTCCCTGTCGGTGACGGCGATGGCGAGCGTCCTGCGCCGCCCGGAGCGGATGGTCGGCTTCCACGTCTTCAACCCGGTCGCGAGGATGCCGCTCGTCGAGGTCGTCCGCACCGCCGGCGAGGCCGGCCGGCCCGGCACGGACGACGCCGTGCTCGCCACCGCCTTCGCGCTCGGCAGGCAGCTCGGCAAGTCGTGCGTGCTGGTCCGCGACGCCCCGGCGTTCGTCGTCAACCGGCTGCTGCTGCGGCTCATAGGCGAGGTGCTCGCGGCGGTGGACGAGGGCACCCCGCCCGAGGTCGCCGACGCGGCGACGGACCCGCTCGGCCTGCCCATGAGCCCGTTCGCCCTCCTCGGCCTCGTCGGCCCACCGGTGGCCCTGCACGTCGCGCGGACCCTGCACGAGGCCTTCCCGGACCGCTTCGGGGTCTCGGGCACCCTGCAGCGGATCGTCGAGGCCGGCCTGCCGGGCGTCTGGGCGCCCGACGCGCGCGGACGCCGCGTGCTGGCCCCCGAGACGGCCGCCGTCCTCCAGCTCGGGGACCACCCGTCCACGGCCGAGCAGGTGCGCGAGCGGGCCCTGGCGGCCCTGGCGCGAGAGGTGCGGCTGATGCTCGACGAGGGCGTCGTGGCCGAGCCGCAGGACGTCGACCTGTGCATGCTCCTCGGCGCCGGGTGGCCGTTCCACCTCGGCGGCATCACTCCCCACCTGGACCGCACGGGGGTCTCGCAGCGCGCCACCGGCGCCCGGTTCCTGCCGCCCGGGGTGGCCTCGCTGCCAGCGCCCTGAGGCCCGGGTGACCGGGTGGCCAGGTGGCCGGGTCGCCGGGTGGTGTCCTGGTCGGTGCTCGTCCTGTCCGGCGTCCTCGAGGCCGTGCGAGGCTCCGCGGCTGCGGACGCGCTCAGCCGCTCGGGTCCTGCAGGACGGCGAAGAAGTGCTCGAGCACGGCGTCGTCCTCGTAGCCGAGCGGCAGGGTCCTGGTGTCCTGGTGCGTGAACCAGGCGAACCCCCGGCCCTCGGTGACGACGAGGTCCTCGACCACGAGGTCCTGGCGCGTCCAGAAGGTGTGCTCGTAGCCGTAGGAGCGCTGCCGGGCGCACAGCAGCAGCAGGTCCGAGGGGGCGAGGAACAGCTGCAGCTCTTCCGCCAGCTCCCGCAGGGCGCAGTCACGCGGTGCCTCCGCCTGCTCCAGGTGGCCGCCGGGGATGGCCCAGGTGTTCGGGTAGGCGATGCCGGGAGCGTCGTCGCGGTGCTGCAGGAGGACCTCGTCACGGCTGGAGAGGATGATCACCTGTACGCCGACCGAGCCGCGTCCCGGCGTCCGCGCGGTCGGCCCCTCGCCGCCCGCGCCGGCACCAGCGGCGCTCATGCGGCGGTGTCGGCTCGGAGCACCCGCAGGCCTGCGAGGTCGTCGAGGTCGCTCGCGGTGGCCGGCTCGTCGGTGACGACGGCGTACAGGGTGTCCAGCGGGGCGATCAGGTGCGGCAGGATGCGGGCGTGCTTGGTGCGGTCGGCGAGCACGACGCCGCGGTCGGCCGCGGCGAGCATGGCGCGCTTGACCGCGGCGTCGCGGTCGGTGACCGAGGTGGCTCCGGCGGTCCGGTGCAGGGCGCAGGTGCCCAGGAAGGCCCAGTCCGCCCGGCGGGAGCCCAGGGCGTGCAGGGCGGTGGACCCGGTCAGGTAGCGCGAGCGGGCGTCCCAGTCCCCGCCGGTCAGGCTCAGCTCGACGTCGGGATCGGCGTCGAAGACGGCGGCGACGTCCAGCGAGCTGGTCAGCACGGTGAGCGGTCGGGCGCGCAGGTGACGGGCCAGGGCGAGCACGGTGGAGCCGGCGTCCAGGACCACCGACTGCCCCGGCGCCACGAGCCCGGCGGCCAGGGCGCCGATGGCGGCCTTGGCGTCGGCCTCGACGCCCTCCCGCTCGCGCCAGCCCAGGCGGGCGGTGTCCGGAGCCAGCGCGCCGCCGTGGGTCTTGTGCACCACCCCGCGAGAGGCCAGGGCGCGCAGGTCCCGGCGGATGGTGTCCTCGGAGACCGCCAGGGCCACCGCCAGGTCGGCGACGGCAGCGCGGCCGTGCTCGGCCACCTGACGGGCGATCCGCTCCTGCCGCTCGTGCGCGAACACGATCACCGTCCTCCTGCGTGCCAGATCATGCTTGACTGTACCGATGCGCGCCGACGTTCCCGCCACTCCTGCCGAGATAACGGCGAAATCGGTGTCTTCGTCACCGGATCGTGCAGGCTCGCGGCTGCGGGTGACGCTCGGCGGCGCGGTCGCGTTCTTCCTGCTGGGGCTGCTGGTCGCCTCCTACGGCCCGCTGCTGCCGCAGGTGCAGGAGGACTTCGGCGTCTCCTCCTCCAGCGCGGGCCTGCTCCTCGGCGCCCACGCCGCCGGAGGGGTGGTGGGCATCCTCCTCGCCGGGCTGGGGGGCGCGCGGCTGCCCGTGCGGTGGCGCCTGCTCGTCGCAGCCCTGGTGGTGGTGGCCGGATGCACCGGAGCAGCCCTCGCCCCGACCTGGCCGGTCCTGCTGACGTGCGTGGTCCTGGCGGGGTCGGGCTGGGGCGGCTTCGAGCTCGACGTCAACGTCCTGTTCGCCAGCACCCGCGGCACCCGCAGCGCCGCCGTGCTCACCCTGGTCAGCGCCGCCTTCGGGCTCGGCGCCGTGCTGGCGCCCGCCGCGGTCGCCGTCGGCGCGGGCCGCACGAGCGTCCTGCTCGCCAGCGCTGCCGTCGCCGCCCTCACGATCCCGCTCCTGGCCACCGCACCGGACTCCGCACGCCCGGACACCGCCCCTGGGGGCCACCGCGCGGACCGGACCAGCGGGCCAGCGCGCCGTGCGCACCTGACCGGCGTGCAGCTGGGCCTCACCGCGGTGCTGGTGGTCTACGTGGGCGCCGAGGCCGGGGTGGCGGGGTGGATGAGCACGCACCTCGTCCACGCCGCGGGCGCGGGCGCGGGCGGCGCGGCCGCCGTCACCTCCAGCTTCTGGATCGCCTTCACCCTCGGGCGCCTGCTCGCCGCACCGATCAGCCTGCGCCTGGCGCCCGCACCGCTGCTGCTGGCCAGCCTGCTGCTCGCCGGCGCCGGCCTGGTGCTCGCCTCCACCGGCTCCGCGGTCAGGACCGGCTACGTCCTGACCGGCCTGTTCCTCGCGCCCGTCTTCCCCACCGCCTTCGCCTGGCTCGCGGCTCGAGGTCCCCTCGCTCCCGGCGCCGGGGCCCTGGTCCTCGCCGCCGCCAGCGCCGGTCCGGTGCTCACCGCCCCCGTCATCGGCGCGAGCCACGACACCTGGGGTCCTTCGGCCATCCCCGCCACGCTGCTCGCCGTGGTCCTCCTCGACGCCGCCGTCGTCCTGGGCCTGGCGTCCCGGACGCGGCACCGCCCCGCCGCCGAGCCGGCGACCAGGACCGCCTGAGCTGGTGCTCGCGGGATCGTGGTCCCGTCGTTCCCGCGCTGACCCGCCCCGCTGCGTGGACGTCGCGTGGTGTCACGCACAGTGACGGTGCGCCCCACTCGGCCCCGCCGGCACCGCACTAGGCGTGACCCCGGCGCCATCGGTCACTACCGTCCGTGACATGACCGCGGACCCCGACCTCGCGCTGCGGCAGGCCGTGCTGGCCGTCGCCGTCCTGGACGACGTGGACCTGAACCCAGCGGGCGCCGGGATCGTCGTCGCGGGAGCCGTTCCGGTGCGGCTGTCCTGGGAGGCCGTGCGCGCCGTCGTCGCCGGGCACGCGCCCGGCTCGCCCGCCGCCCGCGCCCGCCTGCGCGCGTGGCTGCGCCAGCACCGCGCCGTCGCCGACCTCGGCGCCGGGGCGGCCGGCGCGCTGCTCGCCGGCGCCCGCGCGGTGGGCCAGCCCGTGGACGGCGCGCTGCACCCGGGCTCCGCGTGGGTGCGCGAGCGGGTGCGCGGCGGCGCCCTGGAGGTGGGCCTGGGCGCCCTGGACCTGCTGCCCGGCGAGGACGAGCCCGCGCCGCTGTGGCCGGACGTCGCCGCGGCCGCCGGCCTCGACGCCGACGCGGCGTGGCAGCGGGCGGTGGAGCACCGCGCCCGGATGGCGGAGCTCGCGGTGGCGCGCCTGGCGCGCGACGCCCACCTGGCCGCGGGCCTGCCTCCGGCCGGGCCCGACGGGCCGCGGGCCCGGCCGCTCGTGCTGCGCCCGGTCGGGGGCGTCGACGTGCCGGCCCTGCTCGCGGCCCCGGTGCTGCGCGCCCACCTGGCCGCCGGGGACGGCACGGGCCTGCGCGCGGTGGCCGTGCCCGTGCGCACCCGCGGCTGGGTGGACCCGGCGCGCGTGGACCCCGCGTTCGCCGGCGCCGCGTGGTCGGCCAGCGACGTGGAGCAGCGCGCGTTCCCCCGCCCACTGCTCGTGACGGCCGAGGAGGTCGCGGTGGCCGGGCGGCCGGCCCAGCCGGGTCAGCCCCGGTGGCCGGGGACCGGCTCCCCCGCCACGGGGGCGGCGTCCAGGCCCGCGACCCGCGCGGCGACGTCGCGGGCGACGTCCTGGCCCGTCAGGCCCACGGAGGCCAGCACCTGACCCTGGCTGCCGTGGGGCAGGAACCTCGCGGGCAGGCCGACCACGTGCACGGGCACGACCACCTCGGCGTCCGCGAGGGCCTGGGCGACCTGGCTGCCGACGCCGCCGGCGCGCACGCCGTCCTCGACCGTGACGACGAGGCGGTGCCCGCGGGCGAGGTCCACCAGCGCCGGCGCCACCGGCAGCGCCCAGCGCGGGTCGACCACGGTGGCGTCGATGCCCTGGGCGGCCAGGCGCTCGCCGACGTCCAGGCCGAGGCCCACCATCGAGCCGACCGCGACGACGAGGACGTCGCTGCCCTCGCCGCGGGCGAGCACGTCGACGCCGCCGACGCGCTCGATCGCGTCGACGTCCGCGGGGACGACGCCCTTGGGGAAGCGCAGCACGGTGGGGGCGTCCTCGACGTCGAGGGCCTCGCCCAGCAGCTCCCGCAGGCGGCGCCCGTCGCGCGGGGCGGCCAGGCGCAGGCCGGGCACGGCCCCGAGCAGCGCCATGTCCCAGGCGCCGTGGTGGCTGGAGCCGTCCGGGCCCGTGACGCCGGCGCGGTCGAGGACGAGCGTGACGCCCGCGCGGTGCATCGCGACGTCCATGACGACCTGGTCGATCGCCCGGTTGAGGAAGGTGGCGTACACGGCGACGACCGGGTGCAGCCCGGCGAACGCCATGCCGGCGGCGCTGGTGACGGCGTGCTGCTCGGCGATGCCGACGTCGACCACGCGCTCGGGGTGCTCCGCGGCGAAGCGGTCCAGGCCCACGGGCACGAGCATGGCGGCCGTGAGGGCGACGACGTCCTCGCGGCGGCGCCCGACCTGCACCATCTCGTCGGCGAACAGGGACGTCCACGCGGTGCCCTCGCCGGGCGCGGCCAGCGACTGGCCCGTCTCGGGGTCGATCACCCCGACGGCGTGGAAGCGGTCGACGTCGTCGGCCTCGGCGGCCGTGAACCCGTTGCCCTTGCGCGTGAGGGCGTGGACGATCACCGGGCCGCCGAACGCCTTGGCCCGCGCCAGGGCGTGCTCGAGCGCGACGACGTCGTGCCCGTCGACGGGCCCGACGTACTTCAGGCCCAGGTCCTCGAACAGGCCCTGCGGGGCCACGATGTCCTTCAGGCCCTTCTTCATCCCGTGCAGGGTGTCGTAGGCCAGCCGGCCCGGCGTCCCCCCGCGCTGCAGGGTGGTCTTGCCCCACTCGAGGAAGCGCTCGTAGCCGCGCGTGGTGCGCAGCGTGGCCAGGTGGTGGGCCATGCCCCCGATGGTGGGGGCGTAGGAGCGGCCGTTGTCGTTGACGACGACGACGAGGCGGCAGTCCTGGGCCGTGGCGATGTTGTTCAGGGCCTCCCAGGCCATGCCGCCGGTCAGGGCGCCGTCGCCGATGACGGCGACGACGTAGCGGTCGTCCTCGCCCTTGAGCATCCGCGCCTTCGCGATCCCGTCCGCCCAGGACAGCGAGGCGGAGGCGTGGGAGTTCTCCACGACGTCGTGGTCGGACTCGGCGCGCGAGGGGTAGCCCGACAGGCCGCCGCGCTGGCGCAGGCCCGAGAAGTCCTGGCGGCCGGTGAGCAGCTTGTGCACGTAGGCCTGGTGGCCGGTGTCGAAGACGACCGTGTCGCGCGGGGAGTCGAAGACGCGGTGCAGGGCGATCGTCAGCTCGACCACGCCGAGGTTGGGGCCCAGGTGGCCCCCGGTGCGGGAGACCTCGTGCACCAGGAACGAGCGGACCTCCCCCGCGAGCTGGTCCAGCTGCGTCGGGCTCAGGCGGTCCAGGTCGCGCGGGCTGGTGATCCCGGGCAGCAGCCTCATCGGGTGGTTCCTCCTCGCACACCCCGGTGACCCGGTCGGGCCCCGTCGAGTCTAGGTCGGGCGCGCCAGCGCGCGAGCCCGGCGTCCCCGACGCGCTCCCCCCGGCCCCTGGAGAGGCCCCGCGCCGGCCTCCCGCGCCGGCCCCTGCGCCCTGCGTCTGCGCCCCCGGGCGCCTCAGAGCCGGGGGACGTGCCGCCGTCCGCGCAGGGCCTCCTCCAGGAGCCGGACGCCGCGCACCGCCGCCAGCAGGCGCGCCTGCTCGTGGTCGAGGGCGGTCAGCGCCCGCTCGACCACGCCGGGCGCCACCGCGCCGTCCAGGTCGGCGCGCAGGGTGGCCACGGCGCGCCGGTGCGCCTGCGCCTGCGCCGCGACGTGGTGGTGCGCCAGGCGGGCCAGCACGACCGGGTGGCGCACCAGCACCGGCTGCGCCCGGTACTCCGGCGGGCACAGGTCCAGCAGCCAGGACGCCGCGCGGTGCTCCCAGCCCTCGGCGCCCGGCGGCGGCACCGCCGCGGGCCAGCCGGGCGGCCCGGGGCGGCGGCGCCCGCGCCCCTCGTCGTCGAACACGCGTACGAGCCTAGCGCCGTCCGCGCACCTTGACGGCGCGCTCCCGCGGGCGTAGGCAGGCCCCGCACCCCTCTGCACCCCCTCTGCACCCCCACGCACTCCCACCGGTACGACGACGTGCTCGAGGAGAGGTCCGTGAAGAAGCTCATCAACGACCCCGCCGACGTGGTCGCCGAGTCCCTGCGGGGGCTGGCGGCCGCCCACCCGGAGCTGAGGGTCGACCACGACTCGAAGGTCGTGGTGCGCGGGGACGCCCCGCGGCCGGGCAAGGTCGGCGTCGTCTCCGGCGGGGGCAGCGGCCACGAGCCCCTGCACGCCGGCTTCGTGGGCCTCGGCATGCTCGACGCGGCCTGCTGCGGGGAGGTGTTCACCTCCCCCGTGCCCGACCAGGTGCTCGCGGCCACGCGGGCCGTGGACGGCGGCGCGGGCGTGCTGCACCTGGTGAAGAACTACACCGGCGACGTGATGAACTTCGAGATGGCCGCCGAGCTGGCGGCCGCGGAGGCCGGCGCCGAGGTCGTCTCGGTCGTCCTCGACGACGACGTGGCGGTGCAGGACAGCCTCTACACCGCCGGGCGCCGCGGCGTGGGGGTCACCGTGCTGGTGGAGAAGCTCGCCGGCGCCGCCGCCGAGCAGGGGCGCCCGCTGGCCGAGGTCGCCGAGGTCGCCCGGCGCGCGAACGCCGCTGGGCGCAGCATGGGGCTGGCGCTGACGTCCTGCACCGTGCCCGCCGCCGGCCGCCCCACCTTCGACCTCGGCGAGGACGAGGTCGAGCTCGGCATCGGCATCCACGGCGAGCCGGGCCGCCGGCGGGTGCCGATGGCCCCGGCGCGCGAGCTGGCGCAGGCGCTGGTCGAGCCGGTGCTGGCCGACCTGCCGTTCTCCCGCGGCGACCGGGTGGTCGCCCTCGTCAACGGCATGGGCGCCACCCCGCTGATCGAGCTGTACCTCGTGCACGCCGAGGTGGACCGCATCCTGCGGGGCGCCGGCGTCACGCCGGTGCGCGCCCTGGTCGGGAACTACGTCACCTCCCTGGACATGGCCGGCTGCTCGGTGACCCTCCTGCGCGTCGACGACGAGGCGCTCGACCTCTGGGACGCCCCCGTGCGCACCCCGGCGCTGCGGTGGGGCGCGTGAGCGCCGGCGTGGAGGACCTGCGGGCGTGGCTGCGCGAGCTCGCCGCGCTCGTCCACGAGCGCGCCGGGGAGCTGACCGACCTCGACCGGGCGATCGGCGACGCCGACCACGGGGCCAACCTGGACCGCGGCCTGCGCGCCGTGGTGGCGGCCCTGGACGGCGAGGCCGGGTCGGCGGCCACGCCCGCCGCCCTGCTGCGCGCGGTGGGCATGACGCTGGTGAGCAGCGTCGGCGGCGCCAGCGGCCCGCTGTACGGCACCTTCTTCCTGCGCTTCGGCGCCGCCGCGGGCGAGGCGCAGGAGCTGGACGCCGCCGTCCTGGCCGCGGCCTTCCGCGCCGGCCTGGAAGGCGTGGTCGCGCGCGGGAAGGCGCAGGTCGGGGACAAGACGATGGTCGACGCCCTGGCTCCCGCCGTCGAGGCGCTGGAGGGCGCGGTCGCGTCCGGGCAGGACGCCGGCGCGGCGCTGGCGACGGCCGTGGCGGCCGGGGAGCAGGGGCGAGAGAGCACGGTGGCGCTGCAGGCGCGCAAGGGCCGCGCCAGCTACCTGGGCGAGCGCAGCGCCGGGCACGCCGACCCGGGGGCGACGTCCGCGGTGCTGCTGCTGCGCGCCGCCGCGAGCGCCCTCGGCGGCGCGCAGCAGCCCGGGACGGCGCCGGGGTGAGCGAGCGGGCGGGGGTCGGCCTCGTCGTCGTCTCGCACAGCCGGGCGCTGGCGCAGGCCGCCGTGGACCTCGCGCGCCAGGTCGTGCCCGGCGACGACGTGGCGCTGGCCGTGGCCGCGGGCCTGGACGACGGCTCCCTCGGCACCGACGCCCTCGCCGTCCAGCGCGCGGTCGAGGAGGTGGACTCCCCCGCCGGCGTCCTCGTGCTGCTCGACCTCGGCAGCGCCGTGCTCTCCGCCGAGACGGCCCTGGACCTGCTGGCCGACGACGTGCGCGAGCGGGTGCGCCTGAGCGCCGGCCCCCTCGTCGAGGGGCTGGTGGCGGCGGCCGTCACCGCCAGCACGGGCGCCGGCCTGGACCGCGTGGCCGCCGAGGCGGACGCCGGGCTGCGCCCCAAGCAGGAGCACCTGGCGCCCTCACCCCCACCCCCACCCCGCCGTGATCATGCAGCTCCCGACCGCGGGGACGAGGAGGACGCCGTCACCGCGACGCTCGTGGTCGACCTGCCGCACGGGCTGCACGCGCGCCCCGCGGCCCGGCTCGTCGCCGCGCTGGCCGCTCACGACGCCGACGTGCGGGCCCGGGCGAGCGGGTCCGGCCCGGACGCCGCGTGGGTGCCGGCCACCAGCGCCACCGCGCTCGCCGGGCTGGCGCTGCGCCGCGGCGAGGAGCTGCAGCTGCGCGCCACCGGCCCCGGCGCGCAGGCCGCCGTCCGCGCCGGGCTCGAGCTCGCGGCGCGCTCCTTCGACGAGGCGCCCGCCGAGGCCGCCCCCGGCGCGGACGGCGGTGTCGACGCCGGTGCGGACGCCGGCGCGGGGCCCGTGACCGGCCCGGCGCTGGTGTGGCGGGCGCCGCAGCCCCCGGCCCCGCCCGCCCCGGGCACCCCCGCGCAGGAGCGGGCGCGCCTGGACGCCGCCGTCGCCGCCGCCACCGAGGACGTCGACCGCTGGCAGCGGTCGGCCGCCGAGCGCGCGCAGCGGGTCGCGGGAGAGGTCCTGCAGGCCCACCGGGCCCTGCTGGCCGACCCCGCCCTGGTCGGGGCGGCGGTCGCGGCGCTGGCGCGGGGAGGCCCCGCGGAGGAGGCGTGGTCCGCGGCCGTCGCGGACGCCGCCGCGCGGCTCGCGGGGCTGGCGGACCCCTACCTGCGCGCCCGCGCCGCCGACGTGCGCGCCGTCGGGGAGCTGGTGCGCTGGCGGCTGGCGGGGCGCGCGCCGCCCGCGCCCGCCCTGGCGCCGGAGCGGACACCGCGGGTTCTCGTGGCGGAGGACCTCTCCCCCGAGGCCGTCGCGGCGCTGGGGAGCGAGGGCCTGCTGGCCGTCGTCCTGACCGGCGGGGACGCGACGTCCCACGCCGTGCAGGTGCTGCGAGCGAGCGGGGTGCCCGTGGTCGCCGGCGCCGGCGCCGACCTGCTCCCCCTCCCGGACGGCGCGCCCGTCACCGTGGACGCCGCCGCCGGCACCGCGACCGCCGCTCTCCCGCCCCGGTCCGGCACCGACCACCGCCCCCCGCGGTGATCGTGCAGTTCCGGCCCGGACCGGAACTGCATGATCACCGCGGAGGGAGAGCGCGACGGGCGGAGCTCAGAGCAGCGAGCGCAGCACGTACTGCAGGATCCCGCCGTGGCGGTAGTAGTCCGCCTCGCCGGGGGTGTCGATGCGCACCCGGGCGTCGAAGACGACCTCCTCGCCCGAGGCCCGGGTGGCGGTGACGCGCACGGTGCGCGGCGTGCTCCCCTCGTCCAGCGCGGTGACCCCGGAGATCGCGAAGGTCTCGGTGCCGTCGAGGCCCAGGGACGCCGCGGACTCGCCCTCGGGGAACTGCAGGGGCAGCACGCCCATCCCGATGAGGTTCGAGCGGTGGATGCGCTCGAAGCTCTCGGCGATCACGGCGCGCACCCCGAGCAGGCTCGTGCCCTTGGCGGCCCAGTCGCGGCTGGAGCCGGAGCCGTACTCCTTGCCCGCCAGCACCACGAGCGGGGTGCCGGCGGCGGCGTAGTGCTGCGCGGCGTCGTAGATGGTGGCCTGCGGGCCGCCCTCGAGCGTGAAGTCGCGCGTGAAGCCGCCCGCCACGTCGCTCAGGAGCTGGTTGCGCAGCCGGATGTTGGCGAACGTGCCGCGGATCATCACCTCGTGGTTGCCGCGGCGGGAGCCGTAGGAGTTGAAGTCCTTGCGCTCCACCCCGTGCTCGGCGAGGTAGCGGCCGGCGGGGCTGTCGGCCTTGATCGAGCCGGCGGGGCTGATGTGGTCGGTGGTCACGGAGTCCCCGAGCTTGGCGAGCACGCGCGCGCCGGAGACGTCCGCGACCGGCGCCGGCTGCGCGGGCATGCCCTCGAAGTACGGGGGCCTGCGCACGTACGTGCTCTCCGGGTCCCACGCGAACACGTCGCCGGAGGGCGTGGGCAGGGAGCGCCACCGCTCGTCCCCGGCGAAGACGTCCGCGTAGTCCTTGGTGAACATGTCCTGGCTGATCGCCCGGCGGATGGTCTCGGCGACCTCGGCGTCCGAGGGCCACACGTCGCGCAGGAACACCGGCTGCCCGTCGGTGCCCGTGCCCAGCGGATCGGTGTCCGGGTCCCAGTCCATCGTCCCGGCCAGGGCGTAGGCGATGACCAGCGGCGGGGAGGCCAGGTAGTTGATCTGCACGTCGGGGTTGATCCGGCCCTCGAAGTTGCGGTTGCCGGAGAGCACCGCGGCGACCGCGAGGTCGTTCTCCTGCACGGCGGCGGAGATCTCCTCAGCCAGCGGACCGGAGTTGCCGATGCACGTGGTGCAGCCGTAGCCGACCAGGTGGAAGCCCAGCTTCTCCAGGTACGGGACCAGGCCGGCCTTCTCGTAGTAGTCGGTGACCACCTTCGAGCCCGGCGCCATCGACGTCTTCACCCACGGCTTGACGTCCAGGCCCCTGTCCACGGCGTTGCGGGCCAGCAGGGCCGCGCCGAGCATCACCGACGGGTTCGACGTGTTGGTGCACGAGGTGATCGCGGCGATGACGACGTGGCCGTGGTCGAGCTCGGTGGTGGCGCCGCTGGCGAGGGTGACCGGCACCCGCTTCGAGGGGCGGTCGGTGGCGTGCCCCGGCTCCAGCGGCGCCACGTCGTCCTCCAGCCCCGAGGCCGTCGGGGCGTCGGAGGCGGGGAAGGTCTCCACCAGCGCCTCGTCCTGGCCGGTGCCGCTGGTGGCGTCGATCGCGTCGCTCATCGCGGACGACGGCGCGTTCCCCGCCGGAGCCGCCTCGGGGACGTAGTCCGCCAGGGCCGCGCGGAAGGCCTCCTTGGACTCCGACAGGGCGATGCGGTCCTGCGGGCGCTTGGGGCCGGCGATGCTCGGCACCACGGTCGACAGGTCCAGCTCGAGGTGCTCGGAGAAGCGCGGCTCGAGCGACGGGTCGTGCCACAGGCCCTGCTCCCTGGCGTACGCCTCGACCAGGGCCACCTGCTCGGCGCTGCGGCCGGTCAGGTGCAGGTACTCCAGCGTGACGCCGTCGATCGGGAAGATCGCCGCGGTGGAGCCGAACTCCGGGCTCATGTTGCCGATCGTGGCGCGGTTGGCCAGCGGCACCGCGCCGACGCCCTCGCCGTAGAAGTCCACGAACTTGCCGACCACGCCGTGCTGGCGCAGCAGCTCGGTGATGGTCAGGACGACGTCGGTGGCGGTGGTGCCGGCGGGGATCTCCCCGGTGAGCTTGAAGCCGACCACGCGCGGGATGAGCATGCTCACCGGCTGGCCGAGCATGGCCGCCTCGGCCTCGATGCCGCCCACGCCCCAGCCGAGCACGCCGAGGCCGTTGACCATCGTGGTGTGCGAGTCGGTGCCCACGCAGGTGTCGGGGTAGACGACGCCGCCCCGCTCGTGCACCACCCGCGCGAGGTGCTCGATGTTGACCTGGTGGACGATGCCGGTGCCCGGGGGGACGACCTTGAAGTCGTCGAAGGCGCCCTGGCCCCAGCGCAGGAACTGGTAGCGCTCGCCGTTGCGCTGGTACTCGATCTCGACGTTGCGCTCGAAGGCGTCGGGCCGCCCGGCGACGTCGACGATGACCGAGTGGTCGATGACCAGCTCGGCCGGGGCGAGGGGGTTGATCCGGGACGGGTCGCCGCCGAGGTCGGCCACGGCCTCGCGCATGGTGGCCAGGTCGACGATGCACGGCACGCCCGTGAAGTCCTGCATCACCACGCGCGCGGGCGTGAACTGGATCTCGGTGTCCGGCTCGGCGCTGGGGTCCCACCCGGCCAGGGCGCGGACGTGGTCGGCGGTGGTGTTCGCGCCGTCCTCGGTGCGCAGGAGGTTCTCCAGCAGCACCTTGAGGCTGAACGGCAGCGTCGCGGAGCCCTCGACCGCGTCCAGGCGGTACATCTCGTAGGAGGCGTCGCCCACCTGGAGGGTCCCGCGCGCCCCGAAGCTGTCCGCGCTGCGACCGGTGTCTGGTGCCGTGCTCATGGTGGTCCTCCCCGTCTGCCCGTCGTCTGCGCTGACCGGCGCGCCCATCCTCGCGCACCCGGGTCGCGGGCGACGACCCCCCTGGCGCGGGGCCCGTCGTCCGCGAAGTATCTCGACGTCAAGATACCAGGGGCGGAGCCGCCCGTCACGGGTCCTCCCGACCGGCCGGCAGGCGCACCGGTGGTCGGCGGGCCGGCCGTGGGCCACGCTGCGGCACGTGGTCGAGGAGCCGGAGGGACCCCGCCCGGGGCGCGTGCTCGTCGGGCTGTCGGGGTGGGCGTACGCCGGGTGGCGCGGCGCCTTCTACCCCCGCGGGCTGCCGCAGCGCAGCGAGCTGCCCTTCGTCGCGCAGCGCCTGGGCGCCGTGGAGGTCAACGCCTCCTGCTACCGGCTGCAGCGCCCCGAGACGTATCGCGCCTGGGCGCAGCAGGTGCCCGACGGCTTCGCCCTCGCCGTCAAGGGCAGCCGCTACATCACCCACCTGAAGCGGCTGGGCGGCGCGGAGGCGGCGCTGGCGAACTTCCTCGCCTCCGGGGTGCTGGCGCTCGGGCCGAAGCTCGGGCCGCTGCTGTGGCAGCTGCCGCCGACCCTGACCTGGGAGCCGGGCGGGGACCGGGAGCGGGTCGAGGCCTTCCTCGCCGCGCTGCCGCGCACCACCGCGCAGGCGGCGGTGGTCGCGCAGGGCCACGACGAGCGGCTGGAGGGCCGCGCCCACACGACGACGGACGCCGACCGCCCGCTGCGCCACGCGGTGGAGGTGCGCCACGACTCCTTCGCCGACCCCTCCTTCGAGGAGGTCCTGGCCGAGCACGGGACGGCGCTCGTGCTCGCCGACACGGCGGGGCGGTGGCCGGCGCTGCGCGCGCGGACGGCGGACTTCGCCTACCTGCGCCTGCACGGCGACGAGGAGCTGTACGTCAGCGGCTACTCCCAGGAGGCGCTGCGCCGGTGGGCGGACGTCGTCCGCGAGGAGGCCGCGACCGGCCGGGACGTGCTCGTCTTCTTCGACAACGACGTCGAGGTGCGCGCGCCCTACGACGCGATGGCCCTGCAGGCCCTCGTCGGCGGGCGCCCCGGGCCCGCCGCCTGACGCGGCGGCCCAGTCGCGTGCCACAGTCGCGCGACCCAGCCGCGTGGCGCCGGCGGCGCGGGCGCCGCGTGCGCGATGGTGGGGCGCTGTCGACCCCGGAGGACGCCGTGGACGCGCTCGCGCTCGTCGCCGCCTACACCCGCTCCAGCGACCGCGGCACCCGCGCCGCCGCCAGGGAGCGCATGGACCAGCTCCTCGACGAGGCCCACGAGGCGCCCGCGCGGGAGTGAGGCCCGCCGGCGTCAGCCGGCGGGCACGAGCCGCGCGACGCACTCGACGTGGTGCGTCTGCGGGAAGAGGTCGAAGGCCCGCAGGCCGTCGAGGACGTAGCCGTGCTCGGCGAAGGTCGCCGTGTCGCGGGCCAGGGCCGCCGGGTCGCACGCGACGTAGGCCACCGCCCGCGGCGCCAGGGCGGCGACGCGCGCGACGACCTCGCGCTTGGCGCCCGTGCGCGGCGGGTCGAGCACCACGACGTCGGCGCCGGGCCCGCCCAGCTCCTGCGCGAGCGCGCTCCCGGCCAGAACCCGGTCGACGCGTCCGGGCAGGATCCGCACCTGCTCCAGGTCGCGCAGGTTGCGCCGGGCGTCGGCGACCGCGCGCTGGTCGGACTCCACGGCCGCGACCCGCCCGCCCGCGCCGACCGCCTGCGCCAGCGCGGCGGCGAACAGCCCGGCGCCGGCGTACAGGTCCAGCGCCCGCTCCCCCGGCGCGGGCGCCGCGGCCTCCAGGGCCGCCGCCACCAGCGCGCGCGCCGCGCCGGGGTGCACCTGCCAGAACCCGGAGCCGGTGACCCGGAAGGTGCGCCGCCCCCCGGGCAGGTCGACGTCCTCCGCGGTCCAGGTGCGCCCGCGCACGCGCTGCAGCCCCTCGGCGCCGTGGACGCCCACCGAGGCCTGTGCGGGCAGGGACGGCACCCGCACGCGCCGCGCGCGGTCGGCGGGCTCGAGGAGCACCAGGCGGTCCTCGCCAGCGGCCGCGGCCACGACCTCCACGCCGCTCGCGCCCGGCCAGCGCGCGGCCGTGGGAACGGCGACCTCCCGCACGCGCGGGTGGGCGATGCGGCACCAGTCGATGGCCACCACCCGGGAGGAGCGGTGCGCCCGCAGCCCCGCGCGCCCGCCCTGCCCGACGGCGTACTGCACCCGGGTGCGCCACGACAGCCCCGCCGCGGCGTCCACGCCGGGCCCGTCGACCACCTCGACCTCGACCGGCACGTCGAGCCCGGCCAGGCGCGCCATCTGCTCTCGCACGACGGCGGCCTTCAGCGCGCGCTGGGCGGGCGGGGTGGCGTGCTGCCAGTCGCAGCCGCCGCACAGGCCCGGCTTCGCCCACGGGCAGGGCTCCTCCACGCGGTCGGGCGAGGCCTGCAGCACCTCCACGGCGTCCGCGCGCCAGAAGCGGTCGCCGTCCCCGCCCTCGGTCACGCGCACCCGCACCCGCTCCCCGGGCAGGGCGTGGCGCACGAACAGCACCCTGCCCTGCGAGCGGGCGACGCAGTGCCCGCCGTGCGCGACGGGCCCGACGTCGATGACGAGCTCGCGGCCGACGGGCCCCGGGCCCTCGTCCGGCGCCGGCAGCACGGGGGTGCTGGTGACGGGGTCGGGCCTGGACGGCGGCGCCGTCCGGGCGCCCCGCCCCCTCGCGGGCGCGCCGCTCACGAGCCCGCGCGGGCGCCGCTGTCCGCGCCGGGCCGGGCGGCCGGGGTGCCCTGGCGCACGTCGCCGGGCGCGGCGCCCTCCCACCGGTCCTCCGCGCCCGCGGACGACGTCAGCTGCCAGGGCACGCTGGCCACGACCACGCCGGGGGTGAAGTGCAGGCGGCCCTTCAGGCGCAGGGCGCTCTGGTTGTGCAGGAGCTGCTCCCACCAGTGGCCCACGACGTACTCGGGGATGTAGACGACGACGAGGTCGCGCGGGCTCTCCGTGCGCAGGCCGCGCACGTAGTCGACGACCGGCCGGGTCACCTCGCGGTAGGGGGAGGCGAGGGTCTTCAGCGGCACGGGCAGGCCGCGCTCGTCCCACTGCGCGCGCAGCCGCGCGGTCTCCTCCGGGTCCACCTCCACGGTCAGGGCCTCCAGCACCGAGGGGCGCGAGGCGCGCGCGTACGCCAGGGCCCGCAGCGCGGGCTTGTGCAGCTTGGAGATGAGCACGACGGCGTGCACCTGGGAGGGCAGCACCCGGCCGGACGGGCCGTCCTCGAGCGCCAGCTCGCGCGCGACGCCGTCGTAGTGCCGGCGGATGCCCTGCATGAGCACGAAGAGCACCGCCATCGCCACCAGCGTGATCCACGCGCCGCGGGAGAACTTCGTCAGCAGCACGATGACGAGCACCGTGCCGGTCATCACGAGCCCGACCGCGTTGATCACCCGCGAGCGCCGCATCCGGGCGCGGGCGGCCGGGTCCGCCTCCGTCGCCAGGTGGCGCGTCCAGTGCCGCACCATGCCGGTCTGGCTCATCGTGAAGGAGATGAACACCCCGACGATGTAGAGCTGGATCAGGCGCGTGACCTCGGCGTCGAAGGCGACGACGAGCACGACCGCGGCGGCGGCGAGCGCCACGATGCCGTTGCTGAACGCCAGCCGGTCCCCGCGGGTGTGCAGCTGGCGCGGCAGCAGCCCGTCGCGCGCGAGGATCGAGCCGAGCACGGGGAAGCCGTTGAAGGCGGTGTTGGCGGCCAGCACGAGGATGACGCCGGTGGCGGCCGCCACGAGGTAGAACGCCGGCGGGAAGCCGTCGAAGACGCTGCGCGCGATCTGGCCGATCACCGGGTCCTGCACGTAGTCGTCCCCGACCGGCACCCCGTCGCGCAGCAGCTGCTCGGCCGGGCGCTCGGCGAACTGCACGCCCGTGGCGATGGAGAGGGCGATGATGCCCAGCAGCATCGTGGAGCTCATCAGCGCCAGGAGCGCCAGCGTCGTCGCCGCGTTGCGGCTCTTGGGCTTGCGGAAGGCCGGGACGCCGTTGCTGATCGCCTCCACGCCGGTCAGGGCCGCGCAGCCGGAGGAGAAGGCGCGCAGCACGAGGAACCCGCCCGCGAGCCCGGTCAGGCCGGCCTCCCAGCCGTGCTCGGGCACCAGCTCCAGCTGCGCGCTGGGGGCCGGCGGCAGGTCGCCCAGCGCCAGGCGCAGCAGCCCGAAGCCCGCCATCCCCAGCACGGCCGCGATGAACAGGTACGTCGGGACCGCGAACGCGGTGCCCGACTCGCGGACCCCGCGCAGGTTGATGCTCGTGAGCACGGCGATGAGCAGCACGGCGACGAGCACCTCGTGGTCGCGCAGCGCGGGCAGCGCGGAGGTGGCGTACTGCGACGCCGAGGAGATCGAGACCGCCACCGTCAGGACGTAGTCGACGAGCAGCGCGCTGCCGACCGCGACCCCGCCCGTGCGGCCGAGGTTGGTGGTGACCACCTCGTAGTCGCCGCCTCCGGAGGGGTAGGCGTGCACGTTCTGGCGGTAGGAGGAGACGACGACGACGAGGACGACGACGACCGCGACCGCCACCCACGGGGACAGGACGTAGGCGGTCGCGCCGGCGATGGCGAGCGTCAGCAGGATCTCGTCGGGCGCGTACGCCACCGACGAGAGCGCGTCCGAGGCGAAGACGGGGACGGCGATCCGCTTGGGCAGCAGCGTCTCGGCCAGCCGGTCGCTGTGCACGGGGCGGCCGAGGAGCAGCCGCTTCACCGCGTCGGTGGTGGACACGGACGACCATGCTAGGTCGCGCGGCGCCGTCGCGGGCCGAGTGGCCGTGTAGCGTCCCGCCCGGCCGGACCACCCGAGGAGGGGCGCGTGCACGTCGTGATCATGGGCTGCGGCCGGGTGGGCTCCGCGCTGGCGCTGAGCCTGCAGGAGCACGACCACGAGGTGACGGTCATCGACACCAACCCCGACGCCTTCCGGCGCCTCGGGGCCTTCGAGGGCACCACCGTCACCGGCGTCGGCTTCGACCGCGACGTGCTGCGCGAGGCCGGGATCGAGCGCACCGACGCGTTCGCCGCCGTCAGCAGCGGCGACAACTCCAACATCCTCGCCGCCCGCGTGGCCCGGGAGAACTACGGCGTCTCCAACGTCGTGGCGCGCATCTACGACCCCGGGCGCGCCGAGGTCTACCAGCGCCTCGGCATCCCCACCGTCGCGACCGTGCCGTGGGTCGCCGACCAGGTGCTGCGGCGCCTGCTGCCGCAGGGGGCCCGCAGCGAGTACCGCGACCCCAGCGGGGAGCTGAGCCTGGTGCAGGTGCACCTGCACCGCTCCTGGGTCGGCGTGCGCCTCACGCGCGTGGAGGCGCTCACCGGCGGCAGGGTCGCCTTCCTGGACCGGTTCGGCCGCGCGGAGCTGCCCCGGCCGGACACGGTGCACCAGGACGGCGACCAGGTGCACCTGCTGGTGCCCACCGGCCGCGTCGGGGACGTCGAAGCGGTGCTGGCCGCACCGCCGGAGGAGGACTGAGCATGCGCGTCGTCATCGCCGGAGCCGGCAACGTCGGCCGCTCGATCGCCCAGGAGCTGCTCGACCACGGCCACCGGGTGCTGCTCATCGACCGCGACCCGCGCGCCATGAAGATGGGCTCCGTGCCGCAGGCCGACTGGCTGCTGGCCGACGCGTGCGAGACGTCGTCCCTGCGCGAGGCGGGGCTGCAGGGCGCCGACGTGGTCGTGGCCGCCACGGGCGACGACAAGGCGAACCTCGTGATGAGCCTGCTGGCGAAGACCGAGTACGCCGTCCCGCGCACCGTCGCCCGGGTCAACCACCCCAAGAACGAGTGGATGTTCGACGAGGCGTGGGGCGTCGACGTGGCCGTCTCCACCCCGCGGATCATGACGGCGCTCGTGGAGGAGGCCGTCTCCGTCGGCGACCTGGTGCGGATGTTCACCTTCCAGCAGGGTCAGGCCGCCATGGTGGAGCTGACCCTGCCGGCGGGCTCGACGCTGGCGGGCACCCGGGTCGGGGACGTGCCCTGGCCCGCGGACACCGTGCTGGTCGGGATCATCCGCGCCGGGCGCCCCATCGCGCCGACGCCGGACGACGCGCTGGAGGGGCGCGACGAGCTGCTGCTGCTCACCGTCGCGGAGAGCGAGGCGGCGCTGCAGGCGCTCCTGGCGCCGGCGGCCTGAGGGGCTTTTGCGCCGACCCCTGCACGGGCTGCTGCTGCACGGGCTGCTGCTGCACGGGCTGCTGCTGCACGGGCTGCTGCACGGGCTGGCGGGCCTCGGCGCGGCGCAGGGCCAGCCAGGTCAGCCAGGCCGCGGCGGCGAACAGCGGCAGGCCCATCCCCAGGCGGGCCACCGCCAGGGCCCCGACGAGCCCCGCCAGGTACAGCGGCAGCTGCACCGCCAGGCGGGCCGTGAACAGCGCCACCCACAGCCACGTCAGCCGCCGGTACAGCGAGGTGCGCGCCGGGTCCGAGCGCCACGCCAGGCCCTCGCCGCGCAGGGCCCCGACCACGAGCCCGACCACGGGCAGGGTCCCGATCCCGGGCCAGCGCACGGTGGACAGGGCGAGGACCGCGGCGTAGACGAGGTTGACCACCAGGCCGGGCGCGTAGTAGTCCGCCGCCTCGCCCGTGCGCAGCGCCGCCAGCGCGCACACCCCCACCCCCGCCGCGCCGGACAGGGCCGGCGCCACGGGCAGGCGGGCGAGCAGGCGGGCGAGCAGGAGGACGCCGGAGCCGGCGAGCGCGACCACGAGGGCCGTGCGCAGGTCCTGCGCCAGGGTGAGGACGGCGATGAAGGCGACGCCGGGCAGCACGGCCTCGAGCACGCCGCGCGGACCGCCGACGGCGTCGGCGAGGGAGAAGCTCGGCCGGGTCGCCACCGCGGCGAGCCCACCGCGACGCGCGGACGACGCCGAGGACGACGACGCCGAGGACGGCGCGGGGCCTGCCGGTCCCGGCCCGGCGGGGTCGGTCACCGCCCGGCGCCGGGCACGATCTCGTAGCGGGGGTTGTAGACGACCTTGCGGCCGTCGGTGCAGCCCACGAACCCCTCGACGCGCACGGCCTGCCCCGGCACGATCCCCGGGATCTCCCGGCGCCCGAGCCAGATCACCGACAGGGTGCCCGTGCCGTCGAAGAGCTCGGCCTCCAGCGCGGGCACACCGGCCCGGGGGCGCAGCGTGACCGTGCGCAGCGTGCCCGACACGTTGGCCTGCTGGCGCCCGGTCAGCTGGGCGCAGGGCGTGCCGCCCATGCGCGCCGCCCGCTCCTGGGCGTCCTGCGCCTCCAGCTCGGCCCGACCCGCCGTCCACCGGGACAGGGCCGCCCGCAGGCGCGCACCCGTCCCCACCGTCGCGTGCATGGCACCAGCGTAGGCACGTCGCGCCCGTACCGTGCGCGGGTTCTCCCGGGAGCACCCGGACGGCTGCTCAGGCCGGCGCGCCGGGCTCCGAGCGCCGCCCGTCGGGCGCGTCCGCCGGGGGCACCGGGCCCGCCGGGCCCTGGCGCACCTGGGGCGGCCGCTGCGCGGCAGCCGCCGCCGCGGCGGCGGCCTGCCCCGGCGGCAGGGTCAGCACCAGCAGGTCGCGCGGCGCCATGGCGCCGGTGCCGCGGACGACGACGCACCCGCTCACCAGCAGCTCCAGCGGGCGGGCGGCCGCCGGGTCGACGGCCGCGGGGCCGCTGAGCACCGCGCGCAGGAACCAGCGCGGGCCGTCCACGCCGATGAACCGGGACGGGCGGTGGCCCGTGCGCCCGTCCGCCGTGCGCGCGGGCATGCGGGCGAGCACCTCGGTGCCGAAGGGCCCCCGCACCTCCTCCGCGGCGCCGCCCTGCTTGACGACGGAGGCGGTGATCTCCTCGCGCACCTGGTCCCAGATGCCCTCGGTGCGCGGGGCCGCGAACGCCTGCAGCTGGGCCGTGGAGCCGGCCAGGCCCACGGTCGCGGCGACGACCCGGCGGGTGGTCTCCTCCAGCTCCAGGCGCAGCTCCATGCCCGCGAGGGCCGGCACCCGCAGCGCCCCCAGGTCCACCCGCGGCAGCGCGTCGGTCACCTCGGAGAGGTCGAACGGACCGCCGCCGCGCCGCTGCGCCGCGCGCCGCCCGGGCGCGGCGGCGTCCTCCGCGCCCGGCTGGCGGGTCGGGTCCTGCGCCGCCCCCTGCGCGCCGCCTCCCCCGTCGCCCGCCGCGCCGTCCCGCGCGTCGTCCCGCGCGTCGTCCTGCGCCGTCCCCGGCGGGGCCTCCTGCGCGGCGTCCGACCTGGCCCTGCCGCGACGCAGCCAGCTCACCTCGTCGCCACCTCCTCGATGGGTCCGTCCTGGGCGCCCCAGCCCCCGGTCGATCCGTGACCGCCCGCACCGCGCGCCGAGCCCGGCAGCTCGTCGACGAGCGCGAACTGCGCGCGCTCGACCCGCTGCACCACGAGCTGGGCGATGCGGTCGCCGCGGGCGAGCCGCGCGGTGCGCGCGCGGTCGGTGTTGACCAGGGTCACCATCACCTCCCCGCGGTAGCCAGCGTCCACCGTGCCCGGGCCGTTCAGCGTCGTCACGCCGGAGCGCGCGGCCAGCCCGGAGCGCGGGTGCACGAACGCCGCGTACCCGACTGGCAGGGCGATCGCCACGCCCGTCGGCACCGTCGCCCGCTGCCCGGGTGCCAGGACGACGTCGACGGCCGCCACGAGGTCCGCGCCGGCGTCGCCGGGGTGGGCGTAGGCGGGGACGGGCAGGGACGGGTCGAGGCGGCGCAGGAGCACCTGCACGCCCACCGGCCCGCCGCCGGGCCCCTGGGGTCCGCTCACGGGGGCGACCCTATGCCAGGCGCCGCGGCCGGCCGCCGCCCGCGGCAGCGCCGTGCGGCGTCCCGGCGGCGCGGCGTCCGGGTCGCACGGCGACGTGGCAGGGTGGCGGCGTGCCCGGCGTCCTGCACTCCGAGCGGCTGTGGCCCTCGCCCGCCACGTGGCTGCTGGTGCCGCTGGCGAGCGCGCTCGTGGTGCTGGCGCTGCTGCCGCTGGGCACGGCCGTGGCGGGCACCGCGGCGCTGCTCGTCGCGGCCGCCGCCGCGGCGCTGCTGGTGCGGGCCAGCCCCCGGGTCGAGGTGAGCACGAGCAGCGGGCTGCGCGCGGGCCGCGCGGTGCTGCCGGGCCGGTTCGTGGCCGGCGGGGAGGCGGCGCGCGGTGCGCGCGCCCGCGACCTGCGCGGGCCCCGCCTGGACGCGCGCACGCACCTGTGCCTGCGCGGCTGGGTGGACGGCGTGGTGCTGGTGGAGCTGGACGACCCGCAGGACCCGACGCCGGCGTGGCTGGTCTCCAGCCGGCGCCCGGAGGACCTCCTCGCCGCCGTCCTGGCGGTCTCCGGGCGCGCCCCGGGGGCCGGTGGGCCGGGAACCGGTGCGCCCGGTGCGCCCGGTGCGCCCGGCGCCAACGGGCCGGCGGGCGGCTGAGGCCACCCGCCGGTCGCGCGGCCCGGGTGCGTCAGGCGGCGCACTCCGAGCAGATCAGCCGGCCGCCCTTGTCGCTGGCGAGCTGGCTGCGGTGGTGCACGAGGAAGCAGCTGGAGCACGTGAACTCGTCGGCCTGCCGGGGCAGGACGCGCACCGACAGCTCCTCGTTGGACAGGTCGGCGCCCGGCAGCTCGAAGCCCTCGGCCGCCTCGGCCTCGTCCTCCTCGACCGCCGAGGAGGAGGAGGTCTCGTTGCGCCGGGCCTTCAGCTCCTCGATGGAGTCCTCGTTGAGCTCGTCGTCGGTCTTGCGGGGGGCGTCGTAGTCCGTCGCCATGGTGGCCCCTCCCGGGTCGCTGGTGTCGGTGGTGCGTGAGCCGCGCACGGTGAACGCACGGGGGCGCTCCGGAATGCCCGGTCGCGCGGGGAGTGTGACGCACGCGGCTGGGAGCGCGGTGAGAGGGGCCTCAGGCGCCGAGGGCGGCCAGCTCAGCGCCCAGCGCGTCCGCGAGGCCGGGCGCCGCGGCGACCAGCATGCGCTCGTCCGCGGGAGCGCCGCGCAGGCCCGTGACGGCACCGCCGGCCTCGGTGACCACGAGCGCGCCCGCCGCGAGGTCCCACGGGTTCAGGCCCCGCTCGTAGTAGGCGTCCAGCCGCCCGCTCGCCACGGCGCACAGGTCCAGGGCGGAGGAGCCGATGCGCCGCACGTCCCGCACCCGGGGCAGCAGCGCGGCCACGACGGCGGCCTGCTCGGCGCGCCGGGAGGCGGTGTAGCCGAAGCCCGTGCCCACCAGGGCGCGCTCGAGCGGCGGGGCGAGCACGGGGCCCAGGAGCCGGCCGTCGAGGCGGGCGCCGGCCCCGCGCGCCGCCGTCCACGTCTCCCCCGTGGCGGGGTTGTGCACGCAGCCGGCGAGCGCCGTCCAGCGGGCCGGGTGCGGGTCCCCGGAGACGACGGCGAGGCTCACCGCGTACGCGGGGATGCGGTACAGGTAGTTCACGGTGCCGTCGATGGGGTCCACCACCCACGTCAGGCCGCTGCGGCCGGGTCGCAGGCCGCCCTCCTCCCCGAGCAGGCCGTCGTCCGGGCGCGCCCGGGCCAGCTCGCGGCGGACCAGCTCCTCCGCGGCGGTGTCCATGGCCGTGACGACGTCCGTGGCGCTGGACTTCGTGGCGGCCACGCCGAGGTCGTCCGGGCGCTGGTCGCGCACGAGGTCGCCCGCGGCGCGCGCCACCGCCTCGGCCAGCCCGGCCAGCCCGGCCAGCTCACCCGGGTCCGCCAGCTCGGCCAGCTCGCCCGGGTCGGCACCGCCCGCGCCGGGGCCCGCGTCGGTGCTCACGCGGGGACGGCGGGGTCGGTCCAGTCCTGGCCGCAGGCCGCGGGGCGGTCGGGGGCCCGCAGGTTGCGGCAGCACCCGACGGGGCACACGTCGTGGGAGGGGCCGAGGGCGCCGGTCGCCGGGCGCCGCGGCGACTCGCCGCGCTCGACGGCCGCCCGCTCCAGGACGAGGTCGACGAGCCCGGCGACGAACGCGGCGTGCACGCCGGCGGTGGCCGCGCGGGCGACGGGCAGGCCCACCTCCTGCGCCGTCTCGGCGGCCTCGGTGTCGAGGTCGAACTTGACCTCCATGTGGTCGCTGACGAAGCCGATCGGCGCCACCACGGCCCCCGGCACGCCCTCGCCGGCGAGCTCGCGCAGGTGGTCGTTGACGTCCGGCTCCAGCCACGGCTGGCTCGGCGGCCCCGAGCGGGAGCAGTACACCAGCGAGGACGCGAGGGCGCGGCCGGTGCGCTCGCCCACCCGCGCCGTCACCTCGGCGACGACGTCCTCGTGCTGGGCCTCGTAGGCGCCGCCGCGCGGGCCCGCCGCCTGCGCCATCGCCGTCGGGATCGAGTGCGTGACGAAGACCAGGCGGGCGCCGTCGCGGGCGTCCGGCGGCAGCGACTCCAGGGCCTCGACCACGGCGTCGGTGTTCGCCGCGACGAAGCCGGGGTGGTTGGAGTAGTGGCGCAGCTTGTCGGCGTGCAGCGCGCGGCCCTCGCCCGCCAGGGCGATCAGGGACGCCGCGACGTCCTCGCGGTACTGGCGGCAGCCGGAGTACGAGGCGTAGGCGCTGGTGGCGAGGACGAGGACGCGCCGCGCCCCGGCGTCGTGCGCCTCGCGCAGCGCGTCGGTCAGGTACGGGTCCCAGTTGCGGTTGCCCCACACCACGGGCAGGTCGGCGCCGCGGGCGGCGAGCTCGGCGCGCAGCGCGGCCAGGAGCGCCAGGTTCTGCTCGTTGATGGGGCTGCGGCCGCCGAAGGCGTAGTAGTGCTCGCCGACCTCCTCGAGGCGCTCGCGGGGGATCCCGCGGCCCCGGGTGACGTTCTCGAGGAAGGGCACGACGTCCTCGGGGCGCTCGGGGCCGCCGAAGGAGAGCAGGACCAGCGCGTCGTAGGGGGCGGTCGGCGCGGCGGCCCCGGGCGCGGGAGCCGGGGCGGCGGGCGGGGTGGTCACCGCCCCATCCTGCCAAGCGGCCCGCGGCGACCCGCTGACCGGGCCGCTGCTTGGCCGACGGCGCGCGCAGTGGCAGTCTTGGCGCGGGTCCGCGCGCACCAGCCGACGGGCGTGGACGCGAGGAGGTGGCGGGCGTGCGCGACGGCGGAGAGGACGACCCGGTCCGGGCCCAGCAGGCCATGCAGCAGCCGCACCAGCAGCCGGGCCAGCAGGCGCCGCAACAGCCGGGCCGGCAGGGCGGCGGGTCCTCCGACCCGCAGGTGCTCGCCCTGGTCAGCGAGGGCCACGGCCCCTCCGGGGCGCCGCAGCTGGTGCTCGCCGCGCCGGACGGGACCCGCTTCGTCCTGTCGGTCGACGCCGCCGTGCGCGCCGCCGTGCGCCGCGCGGGGCCCATGACCGCCCCCGTGCCGCAGGTGCGCGAGCCGCTGCGCCCGCGCGACATCCAGGCGCGCATCCGCGCCGGCGAGACCGCAGAGGAGGTCGCCGAGAGCTCCGGCGTCCCGGTGGACCAGGTGCGCCGCTACGAGGGCCCGGTGCTCGCCGAGCGCGCCCACGTGGCGGCCCTGGCCCGCGAGGCGCACGTGCGCTCGACGGCCTCGGCCTCGCGCCCCGTCCTGGACGACCTCGTGCGCCAGCGCCTCGCCGCCCGCGGCGTGGACGCGGCCGTCGCCGTCTGGGACGCCTGGCGGCGCGAGGACGCGTGGGCCGTGCAGGTCTCCTTCAGCGCGGGTGGGCGCGAGCGCGCGGCGCAGTGGTCGTTCGACCCGGCCAGCACGGTGCTCGAGCCCCTGGACGACGAGGCCCGCTGGCTCAGCTCGGCGCAGGACCCGGACACCGCCACGGGGCGCCGGCTCTCGGCCGTGCGCGTCTACGACGTCGAGACCGACGGCGGGGTGCGGGAGGTGCCGGTGGTGCCGGCCCCGCCGCTGCTGCCAGACGTCGCGCCGCCGGACGACGTGGCCGCCCGCACCATGGAGCTGCTCGACGCGCTGCGCGAGCGGCGCGGGCGCCGCGTGCCGCTGATGGACCTGGAGACCCCCGACGAGGAGTGGGAGGGCGAGGAGGACGACGACCTCGTCAGCGCGCTGCTCGACCTGCCGCCGGCCGCGCACCCGCCGGCGTCCTCCCCGGAGGAGGCGGTGGACGCCGGCGTGCTGCCCGCCTCCGAGCCGCGCCTGCGGGCCGTGCCGTGGCAGCCGGACCCCTCGACGCCGGCCACGGACGAGGTGCCCGCCGCGCCGTCCCCGGGCGAGCGGGCGCCCGCGGCGCCCGAGCCGGCGTGGGAGGACATCGTCGCCGGCCCGCGCGAGCACCCGCGCCCCGCGGGCCCGCCGCCGCTCGCCCCGCCCCCGGCGGCCCCGGCGGCCGCCGTCCCGCCCGCGCCCGCCGCTCCGGCGGCGCGCGAGGAGGCGCCCCGCACCGCCGACCCGGTGCGCCCCCGTCCCGGGCGGGCCGACCTGCGCGCGGACACCGGGCGGTTCGCCGCGCGCACGGACGGCGAGCGGCCCGACCCGCGCACGGACACCGGCCGGGTCGAGCGGGTCGAGCAGGACGGCGTGGACGAGCAGGGGCGCCCCGCGCCCCGCGCGCGCAACCGGCGCTCCAGCGTCCCGAGCTGGGACGAGATCGTCTTCGGCAGCCCGAAGACCGACTGACCCGCCCGGCGGCACCGCTCAGGTCGCGGGCGCCTCCATGACGGGCGCCCCCATGACGAAGAACTCCCAGACGTGCCCGTCCGGCTCCTGCACGCTCGCGCCGTACACGGAGTCCTCGTCCATCACGGGCCGCCACGGCTGGCCGTCCGCGCCCAGGGCCCGGGCGAGCAGGTCGCCGACCTCCTCGCGGCTGGAGGCGCTGAGGGCGCTGATCACCTCGGTGGCGCCCGGGTCGCCGACCTCGCCGGTGATGGAGTCGCTGGAGCGCGCCCGCGTCAGCAGCATGACGCAGATCGTCTCGTCGACCACGACGCAGGCGGCGCTGTCGTCGCTGCACCGGGGGTCGACGGAGGACCCGAGGGCCGTGGAGAAGGCCCTCGAGGCGTCCAGGTCCTCGACCGGCAGGTCGACGAAGATCGTCCGTGGCACGGTGGGTCCCCTCGGGTCCGCGGCGCCCGGGTGGGGTCGCCGTCCCCGGTCAGGCGCCCGGGCCGCCCCGGACTCGTCGGTGCCCGCTCGCGCCCGGGAGCGCGGTCCGGCTCAGGCGGGCTGGTCCAGGGCGCGTCCCGCGGCGAGGAGCAGGGGCACGCGCACCTCGTCGGCGCTCAGCGCGCCGTGCATGCCCACCAGCTGCGCGAGGGCGGAGCGCTGCACGCGCGAGTCGTGCACGGACGCGGGCGCCGTCATCGCCACGACGACGTCGCCGATGCGCGCCAGCACGTGGTCGGCGACGGGCCCGAACCACCCGGCGTCGACGGCCTCCTCACGGGGGACGGCGCTGAGCACGTGACCCAGCCGCGCCCGCCAGGTGTCGAGGACGTCGGGGACGGCGCCGGGCTCGCAGTAGAGCATCGGCGCGCGCGGCTCGCCGCCGGTCAGGCGCACCCCGCGCGCCAGCTCGGCGTCGTGCGCGAGGTCCCAGCGGGCGCCGGCCGGGACGTCGACCATGCCGTGGTCCGCCGTCACGGCCAGCAGCGCGTCGGCCGGCAGGCCCTCGACGAGGCGGCGCACGGCGCGGTCGACGGCCTCGAGCTCCTCGCCCCACTGCCAGGAGCCCCAGCCGTGGGTGTGCCCCGCCTTGTCCACCTCCCCCCAGTACAGGTAGGCGAGCGAGCGGGAAGCGGCGCGCAGCGCGGCCAGCGCGGCGTCCACCCGCGCCTCGAGCGAGGCGGCGGCCCGGTAGCGGCCCCCGCGCAGGGCGGCCTCTGTCAGGCCGGAGCCGTCGAAGTGGGCGGGCCCGACGCGCGTGACGAGCACCCCGGACGCCGCCAGGTGCTCGAAGACGGTCGGCTGCGGCTGCCAGCGGCGCGGGTCCGGGCCGTCGTCCCAGGAGAGCTCGTTGAGCAGGCGCCCGCTGGCGGGGTCGAGGACCTGGTACCCGACGAGGCCGTGGGCGCCGGGCAGGCGGCCGGTGCCGAAGGAGCCCATCGACGTGGCGGTCGTCGACGGGTAGCTCGCCGCGAGCACCCGGGCGCCCGGCGCCAGGGAGCGCAGGGCCGGGGCGTGCCCGCCGCGCGCGGCGAGCAGCCGCTCCCCCAGCCCGTCCACGAGCAGCACGCACACCCGCGGCGCCTGCGGGAGGGCGAAGGGCACCGGCCGCAGCGGGGAGCCCATGGCCGCAGCGACGGCGGGCAGGACGTCGGCCAGGGAGCCGGTGGCCGCGGACGGCTCGACCCCTCCGGGCGCGGGAGCGGGAGCCGGCCCGCTCACCCCGGCGCACCGGGAGGCGGGGAGGAGGCCGCGGTCAGGGCGCGCGCGAAGCGCAGGGCGGCGCGCACGGCGTCCTGGCCCTCGGCGTCGGCGCTGATGCGCAGGGAGACGTCGTCGCCGGTCACCGACCCGGTGTAGCCGTGGTCGGCGTCGCAGTCCGGGTCGGCGCACCCGGCGGGCTCGAGGTCGACGCGGCTGAGCGTGCCCCACCCGACGGTCAGCGTCAGCTCCTGCGGCGGGCCGCCGCGGCGGTGCCGCTCGGGCGCCGGGAAGCGGTGGGCGAGCACCACGGAGCGCACCGAGGACAGCGGCACCGACTCGGAGGAGCCCACCGCCACCGGCGCGCCGCCCTCGGCCTCGGGCCCGTGGTCGTCCACGTGCGCGACGACGAGGCGGGTCGGCGTCAGCGCCAGCACCGTCACGTGCCGGCGCACCGCGTCGGTGTCGAACGTGGTCTCCAGGTGCACCAGGTGCGCGCGCACGGCCTCGCCCGCGAGCGCGACGAGGACGACGTCGCCGACCAGCTCGGGGTAGTACCCGCAGCGCTCCAGCTCCGCCACGAGCGCCGGGGGCAGCTCCTCGGGCGCCTGCACGCCGCGTCCGGCGGTCGCACCGCTCCGGTCCCACATGCCGCTCATCCTCGCACCGCGGCGCCGGCGCGGGGCGCGGTCCGCGGTGAGGCGCACGTCACGCGCCGACGCGCCGGTCAGCGGGACGCGCGCCGGCGCCTGCGTCGTTGATCCCGGTGATGAGCACGAGCACCGCTGCCGCCGCCCCCGCCGTCCTCGCCGCCGGCTCCTCCGCCGCGCCGCCCGCCGACCCCGCCCTGCGCGCTCCCCGCCGGTGGGTGCCGAAGCGGGTGCTGGTGACCGCCTCCGCGGCCGAGACCGAGCACGGCCTCGGCGTCGTGCGCCGGTGCGAGGCGGCCGGGGTGGCCGACATCGAGCTGCTGCGCGCGGACCGCCTGCCCTCGCTGCGCGGCGCCGACGAGCGCGCCACCTACGCCCTGGCCAAGTCCACGCTCGCGGTCGTCACGAGCGCGCCCTCCTCCCGCCGCCTGCAGCCGGTGCCGCCGAGCGCCGACTGGCGGCTGGACCTGGCCACCGGGTGCCCCGCGCACTGCCAGTACTGCTACCTCGCCGGGTCCCTGGCCGGCCCGCCCGTCACGCGCGTCTTCGCCGACCTGCCGCAGGTGCTCGGCGCCATGGACGAGCACGTCGGGCGCGGCCGCGTGACCAGCGGCAGCGCGGCCCGCTCGGGCGAGGGCACGACCTTCGAAGTCTCCTGCTACACCGACCCCCTGGGCATCGAGCACCTGACCGGGTCGCTGGCCGCCACGATCGCCCACGTCGGCACGCACTCGTGGGCCGGGCCGGTGGGGCTGCGGTTCACGACCAAGTTCGACGACGTCTCCCCGCTGCTGGACCTGCCGCACGCCGGGCGCACGCGGGTGCGCTTCTCCGTCAACAGCGCCGGCCCCGAGGGCGCAGAGCGGTACGAGGGCGGCACCGCGCGCGTGCGCGAGCGGATCGGCGCCCTGCGCCGGCTGGCGCTGGCCGGCTACCCCGTGGGCCTGACGATCGCCCCGGTCGTCCCGGAGCCGGGCTGGCAGGAGCGCTACGGCGCGCTGCTGGACGACGTCGCGGCGGCCACCGCCGACGTCCCCGACCTCGACCTGACCGTCGAGGTGATCACGCACCGGTTCACCCCGCGCAGCCGCGAGGTGCTGCTCGGCTGGTACCCGCGCACGCAGCTGGAGATGGACCCCGAGCAGCGGGCGCTCAAGCGCGGCAAGCACGGCAGCACCAAGCACGTGCACCGGCCCGAGGTGATGGCCCAGCTGCGCACCTGGTTCCAGGACGCCCTGGCCGAGCGCCTGCCCGCCGCGCGCCTGCTCTACTTCACCTGACCGCGCTCCACCTGACCGCTCGGCCGCACCCGACCGGCGCGCGGCGGGCTCAGGAGGGCAGCGCCCGGCGGCCGGCGTCCGAGCGCCCGGCGGGCACCGCCAGCACGACCGTGGCGCCCAGGACGGCGAGCCCCGCGCGCGAGACCTGCACCGGGGACAGCTCGCTCCAGGCCACCTCGGGCAGGTCGTCGGCCAGGACCGACGCCCGGGCCAGCAGGTCCTCCAGGGCCGCGACGTCCACCGGCGGGCTGCCCTGCCCGCCCAGCAGCCGGGGCGCGGCGCGCAGCCCCCGCACCAGGTCCGCGACGTCGACGTCCGTCAGCGGCGGGATGCGGTGGGTGAGGTCCCCGAGCAGCTCGCTGGTGTCCCCGGCGAGGCCGAAGGAGACGATGGGGCCGAAGAGCGGGTCCTCCAGGGTGCGCACCAGGCAGGCGACGCCGGCGGGCGCCATGTGCTGCAGCAGCAGCTCGCGCCGGCCCCGCCCGTCGGGCGGGGCCTCGGCGAGCATGGTGGCCACGTCCGCGCGCAGCTCCGCCTCGTCGGCGATGTCGGCGCGCACGCCGCCCATGCCGGGGCGGCGCAGGCTGCGCTGGGTGGCCTTGAGCACCACGGGCCAGCCGACGCGCTCGGCGGCCCGGAGGGCCTCGGGCACGGAGGAGACCCGCTCTGCGGGCCACACCCGCACGCCGTAGCAGGCCAGCAGCGCCGCGGCGTCCTCGGCGGCGAGCTCCAGCGGCGCGTCCTCCTGCGTGCGGCCGGCCAGCAGCTCCTCGACGAGGGCGCGCGCGCCGCGGCGGTCGAGACCGGCCGGCTCCACGCGGTGGCCGGGGTCGCGGCGGCGCCACGCGGCGTAGCGCACGGTGGCCGCCAGGGCCCGCACGGCGTCCTCCGGCATGGGGTACGCCGGCACCGCGCGCGGCACGCGCCCGCCGGCGGAGGCGTCGGCGAGGGCGTCGGCGAGGGCGCCGGCGGGGGCGTCGGCGCCGAGGGGCTGCACCGAGCCCAGCGGCTGGGCGGCGTCCAGCTCGCCCAGCACGCCGCGCATGCCGACGAGGCACGCCACGCACGGCGCGTCCGAGGAGGCGGCCACGTCGCGCAGCGCCCGGGCGACCTCGACGTCGACCGCGGCCAGCGCGGGGATGAAGCAGGCGACGACGGCGTCCACCGCGGGGTCCCCGAAGACGCGCTCGAGCGCCGCGCGCACCTCCGCGGCGCCGGCCTCGGGGTGCACGGTGACCGGTTCGGCGACCTGCAGCCCCCAGCTGAGCGCCGCCTCCGCCGCCAGCGCCGCCAGGGCGTCGGAGTTGCCGACGATGCCGATGCGCTCCCCGTGCGGCAGCGGCTGGTGCACGAGCAGCTGGGCGACGTCGAAGAGCTGGTGCATGTTGTCCACGCGGACCACGCCGGCCTGGCGCAGCATCGCCTCCAGGGCCTCCCGCGGTGCGCGGGTCTCCCGCACGGCGTGCCCGGGCGGGACCGTGAAGGAGCTGACCCCGGACTTCACGGCCACGACGGGCTTGCGCCGCGACAGCTGGCGCGCCACCCGGGAGAACTTGCGGGGGTTCCCGACGCTCTCCAGGTACATGCCGACGGCGACGGTCGCGTCGTCCTCCTGCCAGTACTGCATGCAGTCGTTGCCGGAGACGTCGGCGCGGTTGCCGGCCGAGAGGAAGCTGGAGACGCCGAGGTGGCGGCGACGGGCGGCGTCCAGGACCGCCACGCCCAGCGCGCCGGACTGGCTGAAGAGGGCCAGGCCGCCCGCACCGGGCACCGTCGGGTACAGGGAGGCGTTCAGCCGCACCTCGGGGTCGGTGTTGACCAGCCCGAAGGAGTTCGGCCCCACCACGCGCATGCCGTTGGCCCGCGCCACGCGCACGAGCTCGCGCTGGCGCTGCAGGCCCTCGGGCCCGGTCTCGGCGAAGCCGTTGGAGACGACGACCACGCCGCGCACGCCGAGGGGCGCGCACTGGCGCACGACGTCGACCACCGCGGGGGCGGGCACGGCGACGACCGCGAGGTCCACCGGCGCCGGCACCTGCGCCAGGGAGCGCACGGGCTGCACGCCGCGCAGCTCCTCCGCGCGGGCCTGCGGGTGGACCACGTGCAGGTCGCCCGTGAAGCCGCTGTCGAGCAGGTCGGCCAGCAGGCGCCCGCCGACCGAGCCCGGGCGGCGGCTGGCGCCGACGACCACCACCGAGGCCGGGTGCAGCAGGGCCCGCAGGCTCTGGGCCTCGGCGCGGTGCTCCCGGGCGGCCATCACCTCCAGGGACCGATCGGTGGGGTCGATGGCGAACGCCATGGAGATGACGCCGTCGTCGTAGTGGCGGCTGACCTCGTAGCCGGCGTCGACGAAGACCTGGACCATGCGCCGGTTCTCCGGCAGCACCTCGGCCACGAACCGGGAGATCCCGTTCTCGCGCGCCGCGGCGGCCAGGTGCTCGAGCAGCACGGAGCCGACGCCGCGCCCCTGGTGGGCGTCGGAGATGTTGAACGCCACCTCCGCCGTCTCGGCGTCGATGCGGTCGTAGCGGCCGACGCCGATGATCTGGTCGCCGACGAGGACGACGAGCGCGACGCGGTCGACGTGGTCCACCGTGGTGAAGCGGCGCAGGTCGCGCTCGGACAGGCGCGGCATGGGCGCGAAGAAGCGCAGGTAGACCGACTCCGGCGACTGCGCCAGGTGGAAGGCCTGCAGCCGCTCGGCGTCCTCCGGGGTGATGGGGCGCAGGTGGGCCGCTCCCCCGTCGCGCAGGACGACGTCCGCCTCCCACGCCCGCACGTGAGGGGGCTGGACGGCGACCACGCCCCGAAGGCTAGCGCCGCGCCCGCCGCGCCCGTGCCCGTGCTGACCGCCGCGCCCGTGCTGACCGGTGCGCCTGGGAGGCTGGTGGGCGTGGAGCTGCGGGACGCGGTGCGGGCGCGGCGCATGGTGCGCGCCTACGACGGGCGGCCGGTGGCGCCGCGGGTGCTGCGCGAGCTGCTGGACCTCGCGGTGCGGGCGCCGTCGGCGGGCGGGGCGCAGGGCAGGGACCTGCTGGTGCTGCGCGAGCCGGAGGACCGGGCGCGCTTCTGGGCCGCCACCGCCGACGACGTCGACGCCCCGGACCGCTGGCTGGCCGGGATGATGACCGCCCCGGTGCTGGTGCTGTGCCTGGCCGAGCCCGGCGCCTACCGGCGCCGCTACGCCGAGGCGGACAAGCGGACCGGCGCCCGCGCCGCCGACCGCGACCCCGACGCCTGGGACGTGCCCTGGTGGGACGTCGACACGGGCATGGCGGCGCTGCTCCTGCTGCTCGGCGCCGTCGACGCGGGCCTCGGCGCCTGCTTCTTCGGCGTCCCCCCGGGCCGGGTCGACGCGGTGCGCGACGCCTTCGCGGTGCCTTCCGACCGCCGCGTCGTCGGGGCGGTCGGCCTCGGCCACCCGGCGCCGGCCGCCGCTGCCGGCGGGGACCGGACCGACGGGCGCCGCCGCCCGCGCCGGCCTCGCCGCCCGCTGGCCGAGGTCGCGCACGAGGGGCGCTTCGGCAGGCCCCTCGACGCCGCGGGCACCGCCGCGGACGGGACCGTCACCGCAGGCCCCTGACCCACCCCGCCGCCGCGGCGGTGCCGCGGCGGCCCTGCTCGAAGCGGACGCCGAGCGCCAGCAGCAGGACGCCGGCGACGCCCAGGCCCAGCCACCGCGGCAGCGCGACGGCCCAGGGGGCCAGCTGCGAGAGCGCCACCGCCCCCGCGGCGAGGGCGCCCACCACGACGGGCGCCTGCCACCCGGCGGCCGCGCCCGCCGCGAGGACCAGCACGGCCGCGACGAGCAGGAGGAACGGCCGCAGCAGGCCCTCGTCCGCCACGGCCACCACCGCGGAGGGCAGCAGCGCCACCGCCAGACCCGGCCCGACCGTCGCCCACGACGGCGCCCCCGGGCGCCGGCGCAGGTGCCCGACCCCCGCGAGCAGGGCCAGCGCCGCCAGCGGTAGGGAGCCGGCCTCCACCGGCACGACGCCGGCCTCGGCGCAGAGCACCCACGCCGACGCCGTGAGCAGGACGACGCCGACGGCGCCGGCCGCCCCGCGGCCGGGCAGGAGGGCGTAGCCGAGCGCCACCAGGCCACCGGCGGCCAGCACCCCGGCGACCGGCGGCGCAGCGGACGTCCCCGCCAGCGGGGCGCCGAGCAGCGCCGGCAGCAGCGCCGTCCCCAGACCCGCGGCACCGGCGCCGGCGAGCACGCCCTCCTCCGGGCGCCCGCGGCGGCCGGCCGCTGCGGCGACGAGCAGCACCCCCGTGGTGCCCAGCACGACCACCGCCGGCAGCGCGGGCAGCGGCGCGGCGGCGCACACGGCGGCCACGAGCGCGCAGAACGCCGCAGCGGCCGCCCACCCGGGTCGCCACCGCGGGCGCACCGCGGCGACCGCGCCCGCCGCCGCGGCCATGGCGGCCCAGGCGCCGACCCGAGCGCCCACCGGGACCCCGGCCGGGCCGCTGCCCGCGCCCACCGCCTCGAGCACCGCCGCGGCGATCCCCGTCGCGAGCCCGGCGACGGCGAGGCGGCGCGGCACCGCGCGAGCGGGTCGGCGCGATGCCGGCTCGGCACGGGCCAGCGCGGTGACGACGGCCAGCAGGGCCGCGGTGGCCAGCAGCGCGGGCGCCCCGCCGGGCACCGCCGTCACGATCAGCGCGCCTGCGGCGGCCGCCCAGGCGACCGCCTCCGCCGCCAGCACCGCGTTCCCGCCGCGCCCGCCCGCCCGGCGCCGCAGCCGGAGCGCCACCGCACTGACGGCGGCCAGCTGCACCGCCGTCCGCGCCGCCTCGACGGGGCCCTGCCCGACCAGCACGACGACCGCGAGGACCGGCAGCGCCAGGACCAGGTGGGCCAGCGCTGCCACCGCGGCCGCGCCCTGCACCAGGGCACCGGCGGGGCCCAGCGCGGGGGCGGCCACCGCCCCGGCGACGGCCGCCGCCAGGGCCGCCGCGGCCCAGGCGCGGGCGCCGCCGTCCGCGGCGGCGACGAGCAGGGACGGCAGGGCCGAGGCGGCCAGGACGGCCGAGAGCGGATAGGCGCGCGGGCCGCGGTGCGGGCGGGGCGCCAGCAGCCGGTCGGCGGCCACCGCCAGCGCGACGACCCCGGCGCCGGCCGCGGCGCCGTAGCCCGCGCGGTCCACCCGGCCGAGACCCCACAGGTCGAGCGCCGCGGCGGCGGCCAGCGCCACCACCAGGACCACCACGGCCAGGGCGGCGAGGGCCTCCGCGCTCGCGCGCAGCCCCCGCACCCCGGTCGCGCGGGCCGCGGCCGCGCCCGCGGCGCTCAGGCAGACCAGCGCCGCCACCTGGCCGGCGGCCCCGGTGCGGGGCCGCACCGCCCCGGCGAGGACGACGGCCGCCGCGGCGACCAGGAGCGCGCCCGTGGCGAGGAGCACCCGCTGCGCGCCGGGCCGGCCGGGCGGCGGCACCTCTCCCGGCGTCCACCACGGCCACGGGGCGTCCGCGCGCCCCTCCTGCTCCGCCATCCGTGGAGCGTGGCAGCACCGCGGCGGCGCCGGAGGAGGCCTGTGGACAGCCGTTCCGCTCGCGGCGTTCGGGCCGTTCCTGTCGGTGCCGTCGGCGAGGATGGGTCCCATGGCACGCCGCACGACCCCGCCTCCGGCCGGGAGGAGCACCGAGCGCATCCTCGACGTCGACGTCGACGAGGAGATGCGCGGCTCCTTCCTGGAGTACGCGTACTCGGTCATCTACTCGCGGGCGCTGCCCGACGCCCGCGACGGCCTGAAGCCCGTGCAGCGGCGCATCCTGTTCCAGATGGCGGAGATGGGGCTGCGGCCCGAGCGGCCGCACGTCAAGAGCGCCCGCGTCGTCGGCGACGTCATGGGCAAGCTGCACCCGCACAGCGACGCGGCGATCTACGACGCGCTCGTGCGCATGGCGCAGCCGTTCTCCCTGCGCGTGCCGCTCGTCGACGGCCACGGCAACTTCGGTTCTCCGGACGACGGTCCGGCAGCGAGCCGATATACGGAGTCACGGATGGCGCCGGCGGCCGTCGTCATGACCGACGGGCTCGACGAGGACGTCGTCGACTTCGTCCCGAACTACGACAACAGCCTCACGCAGCCGGGCGTGCTGCCCGCGGCCCTGCCGAACCTGCTGGTCAACGGCGCCAGCGGCATCGCGGTGGGCATGGCGACGAACATGCCGCCGCACAACCTCGTCGAGGTCGTCGCGGCGGCCCGCCACCTCATCGCGCACCCGGAGGCCACCCTGGCCGACCTGATGCGCTACGTGCCGGGGCCCGACCTGCCCACCGGTGGTCGCATCGTGGGCCTGGAGGGCGTGCGGGAGGCGTACGCCACCGGCCGCGGCTCCTTCCGCACCCGCGCCAGCGCCCGCATCGAGGACCTCACGCCCCGGCGCAAGGGCATCGTCTTCACCGACCTGCCCTACACCGTGGGCCCGGAGAAGGTCATCGACAAGGTCAAGGACGCCGTCCAGGCCAAGAAGCTGCAGGGCGTGGCGAACATCCTCGACCTGACCGACCGCGAGCACGGCACCCACCTCGTCGTCGAGGTCAAGACCGGCTTCACGCCCGAGGCGGTGCTCGAGCAGCTGTACCGCCTCACGCCGCTGGAGGACTCCTTCGGCATCAACAACGTCTGCCTCGTCGACGGCCAGCCCCGCACCCTGGGGCTGAAGGAGCTGCTGCAGGTCTACGTCGGCCACCGCCTGGACGTCGTGCGCCGGCGCAGCGCGTTCCGCCTGGCCCGCCGCCGCGAGCGCCTGCACCTGGTCGAGGGCCTGCTCGTGGCGATCCTCGACATCGACGAGGTGATCCAGGTCATCCGCTCCTCGGACGACGCGGGCGCCGCGCGCTCGCGCCTGGTCGAGGTCTTCGACCTCTCCGACGTCCAGGCCGACCACATCCTCGAGCTGCGCCTGCGCCGCCTGACGCGGTTCTCCCGCATCGAGCTGGAGGCCGAGCGCGACCAGCTGCAGGCGGAGATCGCCGAGCTCGCCGAGCTGCTCGGCAGCGAGCGGCTGCTGCGCAGGGCCGTCTCCGACGAGCTGGCGCAGGTCGCGCGGGCGCACGGCGACGCGCGGCGCACCGTGCTGCTGGAGGCCGCGGCCGCGCCGGCGGCCTCGGTGCCGCTGCAGGTGCTCGACGAGCCCTGCTGGCTGCTGCTGTCGGGCACGGGGCTGCTCGCGCGCACGGCGGGGGTGGACCTGCCGGGCGCGGAGGACGGCGAGGGGTGCCGCGCCCCGCACGACGTGCTGCGCAGCGCGGTGCGCACCACCGCGCGCGCCTCCGTCGGCGCGGTCACCTCGGCCGGGCGGGTGCTGCGCCTGGGCGTGGTCGACACGCCGGTGCTGCCGCCGACGGCGGGTCGGCCGTCCCTGTCCGGCGGCGCGCCGCTGCGGGAGTTCCTCTCCCTCGCGCCCGGGGAGGACGTCGTGGCGCTGTGCTCGCTCGCGCCCGAGCCGGGCGGCGCGGGCCTGGCCCTCGGCACCGCCCAGGGCGTCGTCAAGCGGGTGGCGCCCGAGCCGGCCGGCGCCCGCGAGGCGTGGGAGGTCATCGCCCTCAAGGACGGCGACCGGGTGGTCGGCGCCGTCGAGCTCGCCACCGGCGCGGAGGAGCTCGTCTTCGTCACCAGCGACGCGCAGCTGCTGCGCTTCCCCGCCGAGGCGGTGCGCCCGCAGGGGCGCGCGGCGGGCGGCGTGGCGGGCGTGCGCCTGGCGCCGGGCGCGCGCGTGGTCTCCTTCGGCGCGGTCGCCCCGCAGGACGCCGCCGGAGCGGTCGTGGTCACCATCGCCGGCGCCTCGGCCGTCCTGGCGGGCACCGGGCCTGGCACGGCCAAGGTCGCGCCCCTCGCGGAGTACCCGGCCAAGGGCCGGGCGACGGGAGGGGTGCGCTGCCACCGCTTCCTGCGCGGGGAGGACGAGCTGGTCCTCGCCTGGGTCGGCCCCGGGCCGGCGCGCGGGTGCGCCGCCGGCGGCCAGCCGGTGGACCTGCCGCCGGCGACCGGGCGCCGCGACGGGTCCGGCACGCCGCTGGGCCAGCCGGTGGTGGCGGTGGACGGCGCCCGCGCCTCCGCCTGAGCCGGCTCAGGCGGAGGCGGCTCAGCGCAGCCGGCTGGGGTCGCGCACGAGCGTGCGGCGCCCGCGCAGGGCGCGGTTGCCGACCCACGTCAGCGCCCACAGCAGCACGCCGAGCCCGATCATCGCGGCGGCGATCCGGTACACCACGGCGTCCCGGTCGGCGAAGAAGACCAGATAGGCGCACAGCGCGACGCCGAGGAACGGCACGGGGGTCGGTGCCCGGAAGTGCTCGTGCTCGACCGGGTCGCGCCGCAGCACCAGGACGGCGACGTGCACGATCGAGAAGACCACGAGCAGGAGGAAGGAGGTCGTGCTGCCCAGCGCGGCGACGGCCGTCGACTCGGCGTTCGCGCTGACGATCGTGATGAGCACGATCGACAGCGCCGTGGTGAACAGCACCGCCATCCACGGCGTGCGGCGGTTCGGCAGCACGGGCCCGAGCCAGCGCGGGACGACGTCCTCGCGGGCCATGCCGTACAGGAGCCGGGACGCCATGAGCATGTTGAGCAGCGCCGAGTTGGCGACCGCGAAACAGCTGATGGCGGCGAAGACGATGATCGGGAAGCCGGGGGCGGCGATCTCGACGGCGTCCAGCAGCGGGGTCGTGGTCTGCGAGAGCGCGTCCGCCGGCACGAGGGCCACCGCGACGATCCCGACGAGGATGTAGATCACACCGGCGATCGCCAGCGCCAGCACCATGACCCTGGGGAAGGTGCGCACCGGCTCGTGGGTCTCTTCGGCCATGTTCACCGAGTCCTCGAAGCCCACGAGCGCGAAGAAGGCCAGCGCCGTCGCGGCGGTGATCGCCGCGAGCGCCGACTGGCCCTGCGGCAGGTCGATGGAGGCGGCGCGGCCGAGGTCGCCCTCGCCGCCGAGCAGGGCCCAGGCCCCCAGGACGACGACGATGAGCAGGCCGGACAGCTCGATCAGCGTCAGCACCGTGTTGGCCCTGACGCTCTCCCCCACCCCGCGCAGGTTGACCAGCGCCACGGCCGCGATGAACACCAGCGCGACGGTCGTGACCACGCCCGCGCCGGGCGCGTCGACGCCGAAGAACGTCAGCGCGTTGGTGCCGAAGGCCCGCGACGCGGTGGACGCGGAGGTGATGCCCGAGCTCATCACCGTGAAGGTGACGAGGAACGTGAGGAAGTGGATCCCGAACGCCTTGTGGCAGTACAGCGCCGCCCCGGCCGCGCGGGGGTACTTGGTGACCAGCTCCAGGTAGCTGGCGGCGGTCAGCAGCGCGACGGCGAAGGCGCAGGCGAAGGCGATCCACACCGCGCCCCCGACGAGCCCCGCCACCTGGCCGGTGAGGGCGTAGATGCCGGTGCCGAGCACGTCGCCGATGATGAACAGGAGCAGCAGGCGGGGGCCCAGGACCCGCCGGAGCGGGGTCTCGACCTCGCCGACCGACTCGCTGCCGCTGGTCGTGGTGGCCACGGCGCACCTCCTCGCGGACGGGCGCGGCACGACGTGCGCCGGCGCTGGGGCCACTGTGCCCACCGCGCGCTCGCTCTGCCAGACCCGGGCGCCGGATCCGTCAGCGCGGATCCGGGTCCGGGGTCCGCGCTGACGGGTCCGGGGCGCTCAGGAGGGCGGGTGGCGGGGCTCAGACGTCGATGCGGTCGGCGTCCAGCGCCGCGGCGCCGTCGACGATGAAGTCCTTGCGCGGTGCCACGTCGTTGCCCATGAGCAGCTCGAAGACCTTCTCCGCCGCCTCCGCGTCGCGGATGTTGACCCGGCGCAGCGTGCGGTGGCGCGGGTCCATGGTGGTCGTCGCCAGCTGGTCGGCGTCCATCTCCCCCAGGCCCTTGTAGCGCTGGATGCTGTCCTTCCAGCGCTTGCCCGAGGCGGACAGGCGCGCCAGCAGCGCCGTCAGCTCCGCCTCGGAGTAGGTGTAGACGAGCTCGTTGGCCTTGCGGCCCCCGTGCACGACCTCCACGCGGTGCAGCGGCGGCACCGCGGCGTACACCCGCCCGGCCTCGACCAGCGGGCGCATGTACCGGAAGAACAGCGTCAGCAGCAGGGTGCGGATGTGCGCGCCGTCCACGTCGGCGTCCGCCATGAAGATGACCTTGCCGTAGCGGGCGGCGTCGAGGTCGAAGCTGCGCCCGGAGCCGGCGCCGACGACCTGGATGATGGAGGCGCACTCGGCGTTGCGCAGCATGTCGCCGACCGAGGCCTTCTGGACGTTGAGGATCTTGCCGCGGATCGGCAGCAGCGCCTGGTGGTCGCTGGAGCGGGCCAGCTTGGCGGTGCCCAGCGCGGAGTCGCCCTCGACGATGAACAGCTCCGAGCGCTCCACGTCGGTGCTGCGGCAGTCCGCCAGCTTGGCGGGCAGGGAGGAGGTCTCCAGGGCGTTCTTGCGCCGCTGGGTCTCCTTGTGCTGGCGGGCCGTCACCCGGGCGCGGGTCTCGGCGACCACCTTGTCCAGGAGGGTCGAGACCTGGTTCTTCGTGCCCTTGGCCGGGCTGTTGAGGAGCGCGGTGAGCTCCTTCTCGACCACCCGGGCCACGATGCCGCGCACGGCGGCGGTGCCGAGGACCTCCTTCGTCTGGCCCTCGAACTGCGGCTCGGCCAGGCGCACCGTGAGCACGGCCGTCAGGCCGGCCGTCACGTCGTCCTTCTCCGGCCGCTCCTCCTTGGCGGAGACCTTCAACCGGCGGGCGTTGGCCTCCACCGCCTTGCGCACGGTGCGCAGCAGGGCCTGCTCCATCCCCGACACGTGGGTGCCGCCCTTGGGCGTGGCGATGATGTTGACGAAGCTGCGCAGCTCGGTGTCGTAGCCGGTGCCCCAGCGCAGGGCGACGTCGACGACGCACTCGCGCTCGACCTCGCGGGTGACCATGTGCCCGCGCTCGTCGAGGACGGGCACGGTCTCGCGGAAGTGCCCGGAGCCGCCCAGGCGCCAGGTGTCGGTCACGGCGGGGTCGGTGGCCAGGTGCTCGACGAACTCGGCGATGCCGCCGTCGTGGCGGAAGACCTCCTCGTGGGGGCCGTGCTCGGCCGGGGTGCCGGGCAGCCCGCGCTCGTCGCGCACCCGCAGGGTCAGCCCCGGCACGAGGAAGGAGGTCTGGCGGGCGCGGGTGACCAGCTCGTCGTAGCTGAAGGCGGCCTCGCGCAGGAAGACCATCGGGTCCGACCAGTAGCGCACCCGGGTGCCGGTGACCCCGCGCCGCACCTTGCCGACCACCCGCAGCTCGGAGTGGTCGGTGAAGGGCGTGAAGGGGGCGCCCGGGCCGGCGCTGGCCGGGCCGTCGAACAGGCCGGGCTCGCCGCGGCGGAAGCTCATCGCGTGCGTGCGCCCGCCGCGGTCGACCTCGACGTCCAGGCGCGCCGACAGGGCGTTGACGACGCTGGCGCCGACGCCGTGCAGGCCGCCGGAGGCGGTGTAGGAGCCGCCGCCGAACTTGCCGCCGGCGTGCAGCTTGGTGAAGACGACCTCGACGCCGCTCAGGCCCGTGCGCGGCTCGACGTCGACGGGCACGCCGCGGCCGTCGTCGCGCACCTGCACCGAGCCGTCGGCGTGCAGCACCACGTCGATGCGCGTGCAGTGGCCGGCCAGCGCCTCGTCGACGCTGTTGTCGATGATCTCCCACAGGCAGTGCATGAGGCCGCGGGAGTCGGTGGAGCCGATGTACATGCCGGGGCGCTTGCGGACGGCCTCCAGCCCCTCCAGGACCGAGAGGTGGCGGGCGGTGTAGTCGCTGTCCACCGGGTTGTCCACAGACACGCTCCGCAGCGTAACCAGCGGGTCCGACAACCGCGGTGGACTCGCCCGGTCCGCGGCCGCGGCGCCGTCCGGGTGGCCGGGAGCAGCCGGTCGGGTTACGCGGACGGCGAACCGCGGCCCACCTCCCCCCGGGAAGCGGCCTCCGGTGGTTGGATGTTGGAACCGGTGAACGCCGACTGGTGCTCATCACCCGGGTGCCGAGCGCACCCGATCGCACTCCGGAAGGGGCGACGTGACCGCTGTTCTCGCGACTCCTCAGCTGACCGCCGCGGAGCGGTGTGACCGCTGCGGCGCTCAGGCCTACGTCCGCGTGCTGCTGCCCTCGGGCGGCGAGCTGCTCTTCTGCGCGCACCACGGCCGCGAGCACGCGGCCAAGCTGCGGGAGGTGGCCGCCGAGATCCAGGACGAGTCCCAGCGGCTCGCCGGGACCCCGGCCGTGGCCGCCGACGGGGAGCGCTGAGCCCCCGGGCCGCCCCCGGCCGCTGGACCTGACCAGACGCTCGACGAGGGCGCCGGCATGAGCGCAGGAACGCTCCTGGCCGGCGCCCTCGTCGCCGTGGGGCTCGTGGGCGTCGTGGTGCCCGTCCTGCCGGGCAGCGCCCTGATCGCGCTCGGCGTGCTCGTGTGGGCCCTCGCCGAGCGGTCGGTCACCGCCTGGGTGGTCCTCGGCGTCGTCCTCGTGCTCCTGGCCGCCGGCCAGGTCCTGTCCTACCTGCTCGCCGGGCGCAGCCTCGTGGCGGCCGGCGTGCCCCGCCGCTCCCTGCTCGCGGCCGCGCTGGGGGCGCTCGTGGGCTTCTTCGTCGTCCCCGTCCTCGGCCTCCTGCTCGGCGGCGTGGTCGGCCTGTACCTGGGGGAGGTCGCCCGCCTGGGCCCCGGTGCGCGCTCCTGGCGCAGCACGTGGCTGGCGCTGCGCGCGATCGCGATCCAGGTGGGGGTGGAGCTGGCCGCCGCGCTGGCGGCCGCGGGCACCTGGCTGTGGGGGGTGTGGCGCTCGTGAGCGTGCCGCCCGCCGGGCAGGCCGCGCTCCTGGCGGCGCGCGCGCTGCTCGTCCACGACCTCGGGGCGCGCGGCCTGGACACCGCCGCGGCCGTCAGCGCCGTGGAGGACGCCGCCGCCGCGCGCGCGTGGTGGGTGCGCGAGTGGCCGGACGGCGCGCGCTACGTGGCGGGCCAGCTCGCCCAGGACGTCCAGGAGGTCCTCGTCGAGGACCTCGGCGTGCGCTGGCCGCTGTGCCCGTCCGTGACCGGCGCCGCGCGCGTGTGCGGGCAGGAGGGCGCCCACGTGCTGCACGTCGCGCCGGACCTCGGGGAGGACCCGCACTGGGTGTGCGAGGAGTCCGGCGCCGTCGTCGCGCCGCTGGGCGCGCTCAGGGGCGCCGCAGCAGGCTGAAGCGCTCGGCGTCGCGCACGGGGCCCGCGACGATGATCGTGTCGGCGGGCGCCAGGACGGTGTCCGTGCCGGCGTGGGTCCACCCGTCGCCGGCGTGGCGCACGGCGACCACCGTGACGCCGTGCCGCTGGCGCAGCCCGGTCTGCCCCAGCGGCCGGCCGACGATCTCCGCGGGCGGTGACGTGGTCACCATGGCGAAGCCCTGCCCGACCTCGACGTAGTCGAGCATCGACCCGCGCACCAGGTGCGCGACGCGCCTGCCCATCTCGCTCTCCGGGTGCACGACGTGGTGCACGCCGATCTGGTGCAGGATCCGCCCGTGCGCCTCGCTGGTGGCCTTGGCCCACACCTGCGGGACGCCGAACTCCATGAGCAGCGACGCGGTGAGGATGCTGGCCTCCACGTCGTTGCCGATGCCGACCACGGCGCGGTCGAAGTCCTGCACCGCCAGCTGCTGCAGCGCCTCCTCGCGGGTGGAGTCGGCGCGCACCACGTGGGTGAGCTGCCCGTGCAGGGACTGCACGAGGTCCTCGTCCTCGTCGATGCCGAGCACCTCCGCGCCGGAGTCGACCAGCTGCAGGGCCAGGGAGCGGCCGAAGCGGCCCAGGCCGATGACGACCACGGAGTCGGCCTCGGCGAGGCGGTGGGCGCTGCGCGGGACGCGCCGCCCGGGACCGAGCGGGTACCTAGCCAATGACCGGCCTCTCCTCGGGCAGCTCGTACAGGCGGGTGCGGCGCCGCAGCGCCAGCGCCGTGGCGACGGTGATGGGGCCGATGCGCCCGAGCAGCATGACGACGGCCAGCAGCAGCTGCGCGGGCACCGGGGCCTCGGCGCTCAGCCCCGTCGACAGCCCCGTGGTCGTGGCCGCGGAGATCACCTCGAACAGGGCCCGCTCCATCGAGGCCTCCGAGAGCACGATCATCGCCAGGGTGGCGCTGATCACCGCCCCGATGGCCAGCAGCGCCACGCTGATGGCCTGGCGGTGCACGGAGCGCGGCAGGCGGCGCCCGAAGGCGTTGACGGCGGACTCCCCGCGCGCCTCGGCGTAGATGACGAAGAACAGCACGGCGAAGGTGGTGATCTTGATCCCGCCGCCGGTGCCGCCGGAGCCCGCGCCGATGAACATGAGCACGTCGCCGACGAGCAGGGTCGCGGGGCTGACGTCGGCCCAGTCGACGGTGCTGAAGCCGGCCGAGCGCGGCATCAGCGCCTCGAAGGCGCCCGTGCCGATGGTGCGCCCCGTCGAGTACGGGCCGAAGGTCTGCGGGTTCGTCCACTCCAGCGCCGTGATGAGCACCCACCCGGCGGGGACGAGCACGGCCGTGCCCCACAGCACCAGCACCGTGTTCAGGCTCCACGCGCGGGGACGGCGCAGCTCCCGGCTGAGCTCGAACAGCACCGGGAACCCGAAGCCCCCGAGCAGCACGCCGACCGCGACCGGCACGAGGACCCACGGGTCGGTGCCGAAGCGGGCCAGGCTGTCGCTGTAGAGGGCGAAGCCGGCGTTGTTGAACGCCGAGACGCCGTGGAAGACGCCGTGCCACAGCGCGCGCAGCGGATCCATGTCGTACGCCCGCGCCAGGCGCACCGCCAGGACCACCGCGATGGCGCCCTCGACGGCGAAGCTGATGGCCGCGACGCGCCCGACGACGGTGCGCACGTCGCCGAGGTCGATGCTGCGGGTCTCGGCCGTGGCCGTCAGCCACGTGCGCAGCCCGAAGCGGCGCAGGGTGAGCAGGCCCAGCAGCGACGCGGAGCTCATGATGCCCAGCCCGCCGATCTGGACGAGCACGAGGATCGCCACGTGGCCCAGCGGGGTCCAGAACGACGGCGTGTCCACCACGGTCAGGCCGGTGACGGTGCCCGCCGACGCCGCCGTGAAGAAGGCCGCCAGCAGGTCGCTCTCCCCCGCGCCGGCCTGCGCGAGCGGCGTCGCCAGCACCGCGGTGCCCGCGGCGATCACCGTGCAGTAGGCGAGGACCAGGAAGCGCGCGGGCGTGCGCGGCCCGTGCACCGGGCGCCGCGGCGAGCGCCCGAGCGCCGTGCGGGGACCGGTGGGCACCGCAGGAGGCTAGCCGCCGCGCGAGAGGGCCGGGACCCGCACCGCGGGTCCCGGCCCTCTCGGTCCGGCGCTGTCGGTCCGGCGCTGTCGGTCCGGCGCTGTCAGTCCAGGTAGTCGCGCAGCACCTGCGAGCGCGAGGGGTGGCGCAGCTTGGACATCGTCTTGGACTCGATCTGGCGGATCCGCTCGCGCGTGACGCCGTAGACCTTGCCGATCTCGTCGAGGGTCTTCGGCTGCCCGTCGGTCAGGCCGAAGCGCATGCTGACCACGCCGGCCTCGCGCTCGGAGAGGGTGTCGAGGACCGAGTGCAGCTGCTCCTGCAGGAGGGTGAAGCTGACGGCGTCCGCGGGGACGACGGCCTCGGAGTCCTCGATCAGGTCGCCGAACTCGCTGTCGCCGTCCTCGCCGAGCGGGGTGTGCAGCGAGATCGGCTCGCGCCCGTACTTCTGGACCTCGACCACCTTCTCGGGGGTCATGTCCAGCTCCTTGGCCAGCTCCTCCGGGGTGGGCTCGCGGCCCAGGTCCTGGAGCATCTGGCGCTGCACGCGGGCGAGCTTGTTGATGACCTCGACCATGTGCACCGGGATGCGGATGGTGCGGGCCTGGTCGGCCATCGCCCGGGTGATCGCCTGGCGGATCCACCACGTGGCGTAGGTGGAGAACTTGTAGCCCTTGGTGTAGTCGAACTTCTCCACCGCGCGGATCAGGCCGAGGTTGCCCTCCTGGATCAGGTCCAGGAAGAGCATGCCGCGCCCGGTGTAGCGCTTGGCCAGGGAGACGACCAGGCGCAGGTTCGCCTCGAGCAGGTGGTTCTTCGCACGGCGCCCGTCGTGGGCGATCCACTGCAGCTCGCGGGCGTACGCCGGGTCCAGGGCCTGCCCGGAGGCCAGCTTCTCCTCCGCGAACAGGCCGGCCTCGATCCGCTCGGCGAGCTCGACCTCCTGCTCGGCGTTCAGCAGCGCGACCTTGCCGATCTGCTTCAGGTAGTCCTTGACCGGGTCGGCGGTCGCGCCGGCCGTGGCCACCTGCTGCGCCGGGGCGTCGTCGTCGTCCGCGTCGGAGACGACGAAGCCGGACTCCTCCGGCCGCCCGGCGGCGGCCTCGGGCTCGTCGGCGACGTCGGTCGCGACGTCCACGGCGACCTCCTGGTCGCCGTCGGCCTGCGCGATGGCGGCCTCGGCCTCGGCGTCGTCGCCGACGAGCGCCTGGATGTCCTCCGGGCTCTCCTCCAGGTCGACGTCCTCCACCTCGCCCGCGCCCGGACCCTCGGCGGCGGGCGCGGCGGCACCGGCGCCCGCGGCGCCCGCGGCGGGGCCCGTGGCGGGCGCCCCGGCGGTCTTCTTCGCCGCGGACCGGCTCGCGGGCTTGGTGGTGGTGCCGGTGGTGGCCTTCCCCGAGGGACGGCGCGGGGCGGGGGCTGCGGGATCGCCGCCGGTCGCGGCGCCGTCCTGCTCCAGCGTGGCGGTGGTGCGCGCGGCGACGGTGGTGGACGACGCCCGGCGGCTGGCGGCCGCGGAGACGCGGGCGGGGCGCGCGGGCTGGGCGGGCTCCTCCACGACGACGGCGACGTCAGCGGCCTCCAGCGCGCGCAGCACGGCCTTCATGCGCTTCATCGGCACCTGGGCGTCCTCGCAGGCCGACCGCAGCGAGGCGGCGGCCACGGACCCGGTGGCGCTGCCCTGGCGCAGCAGGTCCTGCAGGCTCGGGTGGCTGAACTCGGGCGGCAGGGAGGGGGTGGAGACCGACGACACGGACTGCCTTCCGTCGACTGGCGAACAGGTGGGCCGACCCGCTGCGGTGGCCCCCAGCGGTCGTCGTCCCGGAAAGGACAACGCCGCGAACCTGGAGGTCCTTCCCGATGCACGGACCGTCTTGGGCATGGGTCCCCAAGGACCTGGTCAAGCCATTGTGCCACGCCGGGGGTGGCGGCACGCGCCGGCAGCCCCGCGCGGGCGACGCCGGAGCGGACGGCGGGCGGGTGCGGGCGGGGCGCTACGGGGCCGGCTCGGCCTTGACGGCGAGCACCGGGCAGGGCGCCTCGAGCAGGATCCGCTGGGCGTTGGAGCCGAGGATGAGCTTGCCGACGGGGGTGCGCCGGCGCAGCCCGATGACGATGAGCTCGGCGTCGTGCTCGGCGGCCACGCCGATGATGTCGTCGGCCGGGTCCGGCCCGGAGCGCGGGTGCAGCTCGTGCGCGACGCCGGAGGCCGCCAGCCGCTGCGCCAGCTCCGCCCGGTCGGCCTCGGCGCGCTCGGGCTCGCGGCTGCCGGTGCGGGCGGGGCTGCGGCTGCTGTCGACGACGAGCAGGCGCGCACCGCGCAGCCGCGCCTCGTCCAGGGCGCGGGCGAGCGCGGCGCGGCCCTCGTCCGTGGCCACGTACCCCACCACGATCGCCATGGCGCAGCTCCTGTCCTCGGCCGCGGGGCCGCTGGGCGCCCGCCCGGCCGTCCCGGGTGGCTGTGGACGGTACCGGAACGGGCCGGGCCGCACCCGCCCGCGCCGCACCCGCCGCGTAGCGTGCGAGGCGTGGCGAGCGGGGACGGGAACGGCTGGACGACCTGCCGCTGCGGGCACCGGCACTGGGGCCTGCACGGCGCGGCGGGGCTGATGCTGCTGCGGCAGGTCCGGCCGCGCGGCGAGCGGGCGTCGGAGTCGCCGGCGCACGGGTCGTCGGCGCACGGGTGGCAGGCGCTGCTGCAGCTGCGGGCGGGGTGGACCGACGCCGGCGGCACGTGGGGCCTGCCCGGAGGGGCCGCCGACAGCCACGAGGGCGCCGCGGAGGCGGCGCTGCGCGAGTCGTGGGAGGAGACCGGCGTCGACCCGCGGGCGGTGCGGGTGCTGGCCGAGGTGGTCGCCACCGACCACGGCGACTGGGCCTACACCGTCGTCCTGGCCCGGGCCGAGCGCCCGGTGCACCCGCACGCGGCGAACGCCGAGAGCGACGAGGTGCGCTGGGTGGGGCTGGAGGAGGCGCCCGCGCTGCCGCTGCACCCGGGCCTGGCCGCGTCGTGGCCGCGGCTGCGCGCGGCGGTGGCCTCCCTCAGCGCGAGCCCGGCTCCAGGGCCAGCAGCTCCTCGGTGACCTTCTGCAGCGCCGCGACCTCGATGAGGAAGCCGTCGTGGCCGTACGCCGAGCTGACGAGGTCCAGCGGCGGCGCGCCCGGGACGCCGGTGGCGATCTCCTCCGACAGGTGCACGGGGTAGAGGCGGTCGGTGTCGACGGCGACGACGCGGGTGGCGGCGCGCACGCGGGAGAGGGCCGCCGCGACGCCGCCGCGGCCGCGGCCGACGTCGTGGGAGTCCATGGACTCGGTGAGCACGACGTAGGAGCCGGCGTCGAAGCGGCGGACCAGCTTCTCGGCGTGGTGGTCGAGGTAGGACTCCACCGCGAAGCGCCCGCCGCCGCCCAGGGGCTCCTCCCCCGGCTGCGGGGCGCGGCCGAAGCGGGCGTCGAGCTCGGCGGCCGAGCGGTAGGTGGTGTGCGCGATGCGCCGGGCGATGCCGAGCCCGGTGTGCGGGCCCCGCCCCGGCGGCGCGTCGTGGTAGTCGCCGCCGCGCCAGCCCGGGTCCGCGCGGATGGCCGCCAGCTGCGGGGCGCACCAGGCGATCTGGTCGGCCGTCGCGCGCGCGGTGGTCGCCACGGCCAGCAGCCGCTGCACCCGGGAGGGGTGGGTGACCGCCCACTCCACCGCCCGCATGCCGCCCATGGACCCGCCGACGACGGCGGCCCACGCGTCGACGCCGAGCGCGTCGGCCAGCCGGGCCTCGGCGGCCACCTGGTCGCGCACCGTCAGGTACGGGAAGCGGCTGCCCCACGGCCGGCCGTCGGGCGCGGGCGAGGCCGGCCCGGTCGTGCCCTGGCAGCCCCCGAGCACGTTGGGCGCCACGACGAACCAGCGGTCGGTGTCCAGGGCCCGGCCGGGGCCGACGAGCTCGCTCCACCAGCCCGCGGTGGGGTGGCCCGGCCCGGCCGGGCCGGTGACGTGGCTGTCGCCGGTGAGGGCGTGCAGCACCAGGACGGCGTTGTCGCGGCGCGGGGACAGCTCGCCCCAGGTCTCGTACGCCACGCGCACGGCCGGCAGGTGCCCGCCCGTCTCCAGGTCCAGGGCGCCGACGTCGGCGAAGCGGCGGCCGCCGGCCGGGTCGCCCTCGCGCCAGGCCGCGCTCGCGGGGACGGGGGGTGCGGTGCTCACCGGGACGGACGGTGCGGCGCTCACCGGAACAGCCTGCCTCACGCGCCCTTGGCCGCCGTGAACCCGGTCTCCAGGTCCGCGAGGAGGTCCTCGACGTGCTCGAGCCCGACGGACAGGCGCACCAGGCCCGGCGTCACGCCCGCGGCGCGCTGCTCCTCCTCGGTCAGCTGGCTGTGGGTGGTGGACGCCGGGTGGATCACCAGGCTGCGCACGTCGCCGATGTTGGCGACGTGGCTGTGCAGCACCAGCGCCTCGACGAAGCGCCGGCCGGCCTCGGCCCCGCCGTCGACCTCGAACGCGAGCACGCCCCCGGCGCCGCGGGGGGCGTACTTGCGCGCCCGCTCGTACCAGGGGCTGGAGGGCAGCCCGGCGTAGGAGACGGAGAGCACCTCGGGGCGCTGCTCGAGCCACTCGGCCACCCGCTGCGCGTTGGCGACGTGGCGCTCGACGCGCAGGCTGAGGGTCTCCAGGCCCTGGGCGATGAGGAAGGCGTTGAAGGGGGCGAGGGAGGCGCCGAGGTCGCGCAGCAGCTGCACGCGCGCCTTGAGGACGAAGGACAGGTTCGCCCCGAGCGGGCTGCCGACGCCGAGGTCGCGGGCGTAGACGAGGCCGTGGTAGCTGGCGTCGGGGGTGGTGAAGCCGGGGAAGCGCTGCGGGTCCGCGCCGTAGTCGAAGCGGCCGCCGTCGACGATGACGCCCCCGATGGCCGTGCCGTGCCCGCCGAGGTACTTCGTCGCCGAGTGCACGACGACGTCCGCGCCCCACTCCAGCGGGCGCACCAGGTAGGGGGTGGCGGTGGTGTTGTCCACCACCAGCGGCACCCCGACCTCGTGGGCCACCGCCGCCACGCCCTCGAGGTCGAGGACGTCCTGCTTGGGGTTGGAGATGGTCTCCCCGAAGAACGCCTTCGTGCGCGGGGTGGCCGCGGCCCGCCAGGAGCCGAGGTCGTCGGGGTCCGCCACGAACGAGACCTGCACGCCCAGCTTGGGGAAGGTGTGGCGGAGGAGGTTGTGCGTGCCGCCGTACAGGCTGGGGCTGGCGACGACGTGGTCACCGGCCTCGGCGACGTTGAGCAGGGCCAGCGCCTCCGCCGACTGCCCGGACGCGACGGCCAGCGCACCGACCCCGCCCTCCAGGGAGGCGAGGCGCTGCTCCACCACGTCCGTGGTGGGGTTCATCAGCCGCGTGTAGATGTTGCCGAGCTCGCGCAGGCCGAACAGGTCGGCGGCGTGCGCGCTGTCGCGGAAGACGTAGGACGTCGTCTGGTAGATCGGCAGCGCGCGGGCGCCCGTGGCGGCGTCCGGGACCTGCCCGGCGTGGATCTGGCGGGTCTCGAAGGACCACCCGTCGTTCATGCGCTCTCCTGCTGGTGGGGCGGCCGGGCCGCCGGGGGCGTCGGAGGGGTCCGCGACGGCGCGCCGCCCGCTCGACGCGGGCGCGGGCGGCGTGCTCGCAGCGCGTCGCGGCGGCCGCGTCAGCGGCAGCGTCGGGAAGTCATGGGGCGGCCCTCTCCTGCTGGGCCCCGCGGGGCCCGCGCTTGCCGCGGCACCGGTCGGTGCCGCGGCCCGGTCATCACCCGGGGCACCCCACCGCGGGCGGGGGTTGCCGGCCAGCGAGCCGGGGCTTGGCGCTGGCGCTCATGACCTGCGGGGAGGATAGGCGGGCGCCCGCGGCGGCCTCCACATCGTCTCAGCATGCGGACGACCCGCCGTCCGGGCGGGCGCCCGCGCTCCCCCGCTCCCGCCACGGCGGCAGCACCCCGCGACCGACCGCCTCGGCCACCAGCTGCGCGAGGCCGCAGTCGGGGTCGACCTCGAGCGCCAGGTCGGCCTGGACGGCGGCCTCGGAGCCCGCACCGCGCCACCAGGAGGTCCACGCGAGCACCGCGAGCGGCGCGGCGCGCCGCCGCCCGGAGGCCAGCCGCGCCAGCGCCTCCAGCAGCGCGCGGGCCGCCTCGGCCTCGTCCGGGTCCGGTGCGGGCCCGCCGGGCCGGGACAGGACGGCGTCGAGCGCCTGCGACAGCTCGCCGGCGTCCTCCTCCCCGGCCGCCAGCCGCTCCGGCGCCGACCCGGCGCCGGTGACGGTGCTCAGCAGGACGGCGTCGCGCAGGCGCACGTCGGCCACCGCCGCGAGCAGGCGCCCGGCCGCCTGCGGGGCCAGCAGGTCGGCGGCGAGGTCGTCGGCGCTGCGACCGGCGCGCACCCCCGCGGTGGTGGCCTCGAGCAGGTCGCGCCACCGCGCGAGCGCCCGCAGCCGCTCGGCGCGGCCGGCGGGACGCCGGGCGGCGCGCTGCGCAGCGCGCCGGGCGGCGGCACCGGCCGGGGCGAGGCGGGCCCGCACGGCGCGCCGGTGCTCCTCCTGGTCGGCCAGGACGCAGCTGCCGCGCCAGACCATCTCGGTGCCGACGAGCGTGGCGGCCACGTCCCCCAGGGGCTGGCCCTCCGGAGGGCAGCACGCCTGCTGGCAGGTGTAGGAGCGCAGCCGGCCGGCGCCGACGAGCCAGGCGTCCGCGAGCGCCACGCCCTCGGCGGCCAGGTCGCGGCGCACCGCGCGCACGAGGTCGTCGTGCTCGGGCCGCCCCGGCGGCCCGGTGCGGTCGGTGTGCACGAACAGGACGGCGCCGGTGGCCCCGTCGCGCGCCACCCGCTGCGCCAGGGCGCCGGTCGCGGCGCGCGGGCCGCCGGGGCGGGCGGCGAGGTCGACGCGGGCGACGAGGCCGGGCTCGTGCCGCTCGCCGCGCAGGCTGACGAGCACGAGGCTGTCGCGGGGGTGGAACCCGAGGGCGTGGGCGGCCAGGGCGATGAGGTCACGCGGGTCGCTGACCCGCAGCGTCGTCGTCATGCCCGCCACCGTGGCCCGCGCGGAGCGCCCGCGGCGGGCCGCCGAGGCCGCTTGTGGACGGTGCGGTGCCCGCCCGCGCCTGTGGGCGGGAGGTGGCGCGGCTCGGGGCGGCGCGGCTCGGTGAGCCGCGCCGCGCCGGGGGTTCAGTCGATGACCTCGCCGACGACGACGTCCGGGTCGGTCGGCGGGCGGCGGCGCCCGCCCGTGCCAGTGCCCGTGCCGGTCCCCGTGCCGCCGGTCCCGTCGCGCTCCGCCGTTCCCGGGCCGGCGCCGCGGCCGGCCCCTCCTCCGTCGCCCGCTCGGGCGCCGGGGGAGCCGGCAGGCCGCCCCGAGCTCTCCCAGTCCAGGAAGGCCGCGGTCTCGGTGACCACCGCGCCGGCGAGCCAGCTGAGCACCACGGCGTCGTCGAACATCCCGATCACGGGCAGGACCGCGGAGGGCACGAGGTCCACCGGGGAGGCCACGTACAGGCCCGCCAGCCCCATCAGGGCCAGGCGGGAGCGGCTGAGGCCGGTGTACTCCCCGGCGACCACGGCGGAGGCGAGGCGGGGCAGGGTGCGGAGGATCGTGCCGGTGCTCGGGGAGCCGGGCGTGCGGGCCTTGCGCACCGCCGCCCACAGCGTCGCGGCCGCGCCGCGGCGCCCCCAGCGGCCCCCGGCCCTCACGGCGCGGTCTCCTGCTCCTGCGGCCGCTGCGGGAAGTCGGCGCGCGCCGCGAGGGCCGTGCGGTGCAGCATCCACGCGTCGGAGGCCGCGCCGACCAGGCCGCCCGCCAGCGGCAGGCCCCGCCCGAGCCGGCTGAGCGCGGTGCTGCCGAGCTTGGAGACGACCTGGAAGGCGACGCCCTTGTCGAGGACCATGAGCGCCGGCTCGGACAGCTGGGTGCTCAGCAGCCGCGTGGCCAGCCCCGCGCTGGTGCCGAGGCCGAGCAGCGTGAGCAGCGGCTGGGCGTCGGCGTCGACGAGGGAGACCAGCACCGCCGTGCGCACCTCCGGGCGGGTCAGGTCGTAGCCGCGCAGCGCGGCGATGCCGGCCGCGGTGCGCGCGGCGACGACGTAGAAGCCGACGACGTTGGCCGGCAGCGCCACCGGCAGCGTGACGAAGCCGCCGACGCCGGTGGCGAACCCGGCGACCGCGGCCGCCTTCGTGGCGGAGGCGACGAGGGCGTCCACGGCCTCCTCGGTGCTGCCCGTGCGGGCGCGGGCGGCCGCGGCGGCCCGGGCGGCCGGGGGCAGCGGCCCGACGCCGTCGATGCCCGCGGCCACGAGCCGGCGCACCAGCTCGGTCGACGCCCGCCCCAGGGGCCCGTCGTCCAGGTGGTCAGGGCTCTGGATCTGCTGCACGGGTCAACGGTAGGCCCGGTGCCGGAGCCACGGCGCGTCGACCGGGCGCAGCCCGGACCAGCCCGCCGCGCGCGCGGACCAGGCGGCCAGGACGCCCGCGACGGCGGTCGGGTTGGCCAGGCGGCCCTCCAGCACCGCGTCGCGCGCCTCGTCCAGCGGCACCCACACCGCCGTCATCGAGGCCTCCTCGTGCTCGCGCACGTGCCGCTCGGCCTCCGGCACGGGCGTCAGGTCGCGGGCCAGGAACAGCCGGAACGCCTCGTCGGAGCCGCCCGGGGAGTTGAACCAGTCCATCAGCACGTGCCACGTGCCCGCCCGCAGGTCGGCCTCCTCGGCGAGCTCGCGCACCGCCGCGGCGTGCGGGTGCTCGCCCTCGACGTCCAGCAGCCCCGCCGGGGGCTCCCACAGCAGGTGGCGCACCGGGTGGCGGTACTGGTGCAGCAGCAGCACGCGCTCCTCGTCGTCGAGGGCGAGGATGCCCACCGCGCCGGGGTGGCGCTGGTACTCGCGCACCACGGGGCCGCCATCCAGCTCGACGGTGTCGCGCACGACGTCCCAGATGCGCCCGGTGAAGACGGTCTCGGACGCGCTGACGGGCAGCGGCGCCAGCTCGTCGCGCACCTGCGGGGCGACCGGCGCCCCGGCGGCCCGCGGCGGGGTGCTCACGGGGCGACCTCGAGCAGCCGCTCCCCGGCCTGGCGCTCGACGGCGGCGGCCACCAGGCCCCGGAACAGCGGGTGGGCGCGGTGCGGGCGGGAGCGGAACTCCGGGTGCGCCTGCGTGCCGACGTAGTACGGGTGCACGTCGCGGGGCAGCTCCACGAACTCCACCAGCGCGCGGTCCGGGGAGACCCCGGAGAAGACCAGGCCGGCCTGCTCCAGGCGCTGGCGGTAGGCGTTGTTGACCTCGTAGCGGTGGCGGTGGCGCTCCTCGGTGCGGGGGAGCCCGTACGCCTCGGCGACCACGGACCCCTGCACCAGGTCCGCCGGGTACAGCCCCAGGCGCATGGTGCCGCCGAGGTCGCCGGCGCCGTCGACGAACGCCTTCTGCTCCTCCATCGTGGCGATGACGGGGTGCTCGGTGGCGGGCTCGAACTCCGTGGAGCTCGCCCCGTGCAGGTCCAGGACGCTGCGCGCGTACTCGATCACCATGCACTGCAGCCCCAGGCACAGGCCGAGGGCGGGCACCTGGTTCTCCCGCGCCCAGCGCAGCGCGCCGAGCTTGCCCTCGATGCCGCGCACGCCGAACCCGCCGGGCACGCACACGGCGTCCACGCCGTGCAGCTCCCGCTGCGCGCCCTCGGGGGTGGAGCACGCGTCCGAGACCACCCAGCGCAGGCGCACCTTCGCGTCGACGGCGATCCCGCCCGCGCGCAGCGCCTCGGTCACCGACAGGTACGCGTCGGGCAGGTCGACGTACTTGCCCACGAGCGCGATCTCGACCACGGAGATCGGGCGGTGCACGCGGCGCAGCAGCTCGTCCCACTCGGTCCAGTCGACGTCGCGGAAGGGCAGGTCCAGGCGGCGCACGACGTAGGCGTCCAGGCCCTCGCCGTGCAGCACCTTGGGGATGTCGTAGATCGACGCCGCGTCCACGGCGTTGACGACGGCCTCCTCGTCGACGTCGCACATCAGCGCGATCTTGCGCTTGGTGCTCTCGGGCACCTCGCGGTCCGAGCGCACCACGATCGCGTCCGGCTGGATGCCGATGCTGCGCAGGGACGCCACCGAGTGCTGGGTCGGCTTCGTCTTCAGCTCCCCGGACGGGCCGAGGTAGGGCACGAGGGAGACGTGGACGAAGAAGACGTTCTCGCGCCCGATCTCCTGGCGCACCTGGCGGGCGGCCTCGAGGAAGGGCAGGGACTCGATGTCGCCGACCGTCCCCCCGACCTCCGTGATGATCACGTCGGGGACGCCGTCGGGCCCGGGCACCGCCTGGGCGCGCATGCGCTCCTTGATCTCGTCGGTGATGTGCGGGATGACCTGCACGGTGTCCCCGAGGTACTCCCCGCGCCGCTCCTTGGCGATGACGGCCGAGTAGATCTGGCCCGTCGTCACGTTCGCGGCGGCGTCGAGGTCGACGTCGAGGAATCGCTCGTAGTGGCCGATGTCGAGGTCGGTCTCGGCGCCGTCGTCCGTGACGAAGACCTCCCCGTGCTGGAAGGGGTTCATCGTGCCGGGGTCGACGTTGAGGTAGGGGTCGAGCTTCTGCATCGACACCCGCAGGCCGCGCCCGCGCAGCAGGTGCCCGAGGCTGGAGGCCGTCAGCCCCTTGCCGAGGGACGACGCCACGCCGCCGGTGACGAAGATGTGGCGGGTCACCGACGACCCGCGCTGCTGTGCTGATGCCCGTGCCGGCGTCCGTGAGACCACGGACTGCCACGGTACCAGCGAGCGGGGCCTCCGCGGTGCCGATCAGCGCCGCGCGGAGCGCGCGCCAGCTCCTCGTAGGTGCTCAGCCACCGCTGCAGGACCTGCTCCGGCGCGGGCAGGGTCGCGAAGACCTCCACGGCCCGGGCGCCCAGGCGCGCCCGCCGGACGTCGTCCTCGAGCAGCGCGCGCACCGCCGCCGCGAGCGCGTCCGGCCGCCCGGGGGGGACGAGGACGCCGGCGTCGCGCACCAGGCCCGGCAGGCCGCCGACCGCGGCGGCCACGACGGGCAGCCCCGCGGCCAGAGCCTCCTGCACCGCCAGCGAGCGGGCCTCCCAGGTGCTGGGGAGCACGAACGCGTCGGCGAGCGCGAGCAGCGGCGCCGGGTCCGCCAGCGGCCCGAGCAGGCGCACGGGCGCCCCCGTGGCGTCGACGAGGCGCCGCAGCGCCGCCGCGTCCCGCTCGTCCCCGCCGCCGACGTGCAGCCACAGGGGGCGCCGGCCGGCCCACGCGCCGCGCGCGAGCACCGGGGTGGCCGCGGCGGCGCGCACCAGGGTGGGCAGGTCCTTCTGCGGAGCGATCCGCCCGACCGCGAGCAGCCAGGGGCGCTCGGCGTCCGGCCCGGCGTCCGGCCCGGCGTCGAGCCCCAGCCGCGGTGCCGCCTGCGCGCGGGCGGCGGCGCGGCCGCCCGCGTCGGCGACTCGCCGCCCCGCCGCCAGGCGCACCGCCGCGGGGGACGCCACGGGGGCCAGCCGGGCGCGGGCGCCGAGGGCCTCCGCGCGCGCGACGAGGTCCTCGGAGGCGCCGGTGACCAGGTCGGCGCCGCGGGCCTGCGCGGCCTCGGCGAGCGCCAGCAGCCACCGGCGCGGGGCGCGGGCGAGGACGGCGTTGTGCCAGGAGACGACGACGGCCGGCCGGCGCCGCCGCGGCAGCGTGCGCGCGAGCAGCACCGCCAGCAGGCCCGCCTGGTGCCCGTGGGCGTGCGCGACGCCGCTGGCGGCGAGCTCCCGGCGCACCCGGGCCAGGTCCGCGGGCGCCCGGCGCCCTCGCGACGGCCACGCGAGCACGACCCGCTCGCCGAGGTCGAAGCGGCGCGCGGTGGCCTCGGCGGTCAGCACCCGCACCGCCAGCCCGCGCGCGGCCAGGCCGGCGACCAGGTCGGCCACGTGGGCGCCGATGCCCCCGGCGCTGCGCCCGACCACGACGAGCAGCGCGGGATCGCCCTCGGCGCCCGCACCACCGAGCCGCCCGCTCCCCGGTGCGCTCCCCGGTGCGTCCTCCGCTGCGCTCACGGCACGGGCGCCGAGGGCGGCAGGGCGGTCACCGGCGCGGCGCGGCGGCGCGCCAGGGCCAGCACGGCCCGCGCGCTGGCGCGGTCCGCGACCGCGACGACGACCGCCATCCCCCCGGCGGCGGCCGCCGCCGCGGCGGCGGCCGCGGCCGCCGCCGCGGCGGCGGCCGCGGGCCCCGTGCCGCCCGCCGCGGGCAGCAGGGCGTCCAGGGCGGCCGCGCCCAGCGCGGCGCCGGCCAGGCCCCCGGCGGCGGCGGCCGCGAGGGCGACGCCGAGGGTGCGGGGCATCCCGGCCAGGGCCGCGGGACCGGCCGCGCGCGCGAGCGCCACGAGCAGGCCGGCGCCGGCCACGCTCATCCCGATCCCGTGGGCCGCCCCGAGGGCCACGAGCACCCCGGTGCCGTCGGCGGCCAGCGCCGCGCCGGCCGCGGCCACGAGCGCGACGACCAGCCACCCGGCCGCCGTCGCCGCGGCCGCCGCGCGCCCCCGCTCCAGGGCGTACAGCGCCCGCCCGGCGTGCGCCACGAGCGCCAGGCCCAGCACGCCCGGGGCCATCGCGACCAGCGCCGGGGCCAGCCCCGCCAGGGCCGAGACGCCCGCGGAGGCGTCTGTGGTGGCGCCCGCGGCGCCGGTCGCGGAGGCGCCCACGGCGCCGGTCGCGGCGTCGACGGCGGTGAAGAAGGCCTGCACCGGGCGGGCGGTCGCCGCCAGCGCCGCGGCGCCGGCGAGGGAGACCAGGACCACCGCGCGCGTCGTCGTGGCGGCGGTGCGCGCGTACCCGGCGGCGTCGCCGGTGGCCGCGGCCGCGGCCAGCCGCGGGAAGGCGACCGTGGCCAGCGGCACGGCGAGGACGGCGTACGGCAGCAGGTAGACGGCCTGGGCGTAGGTGTAGACGGTGATGGCGCCGACGTCGCCCTGCCGGTTCGCGGCCAGCAGCACGGCGATCACGGAGACCTGCTGCGCGAGCAGGGCCATGAGGCCCGCGCCGGCCAGGCGCCCGGCGCGGCGGGCCACCCCGGGCGGCAGGGACCAGGTGGGGCGCAGGCGGGCCCCGGCGCGCCGGGCGGGCACGAGCAGGGGCAGCGTGAGCACCGCGACCCCGAGCGTGGTGCCGCCGGCGAGCACCGCCTCGGCGGCCGGCGCCAGCGCGTCCGCGCGTCCGCGGCCGGGCCCGCCGACCGCCGCGAAGAGGAGGTAGGAGACCAGCACGACGGCGCTGGACAGCAGCGGCGCGAGCGCCGCCGCGGCGAAGCGGGAGCGGGCCTGCAGGACCCCGACGAGGACGACGCCCACCCCGTAGAGCACCACCTGCGGGGCGAAGACGACGAGCATCCGCTGCACCAGCTCCGCCTGCCCCGCGCACCCGTCCCCGGCCAGCAGCCGCGCCAGCGGCCCGGACGCCGCGGCCAGGAGGACGGCGACGGGCAGGAGCGCCGCGACCGTCCAGGTCAGCAGCGCCGAGGCGGTGCGGTCGGCCTCCGCGCGCCCGGCGTCGTCCCCGCGCGCCAGCGGACCGGCCAGCAGCGGGACCACGGCCCCGGCCAGCGCGCCCCCGGCGACCACCTCGAACAGGACGTTGGGCACGAGGTTGGCGCTCTGGTAGGCCTCCCCCACGCACGTGCTGCCGACCGCGGGCGCGAAGACGAGGACGCGACCGAACCCGGCCGCGCGCGCCAGCAGGGTCAGCACGGCCACCAGCAGGGCGCTGCCGGCGAGCCCGCCGAGCACGGCGCGCCGGGTCACCGCGGCAGCCGGCCGAGCCGGTCGAGCCCGCGCAGCCCGGGCGTCGACTCGATCACGCGCGTGAAGCTGACCCGCTCGCTGGCCAGGGTCGCGGCGAGGAGGAGCGCCAGGGCGCCCGCGCGCACCCGGGACCCGCCGGCCCGCCCCGCGGTGCCCACCACCAGCGCCGTGCCCAGCAGCGCACCGGCGGCGTTGGCCCCGGCGTCCCCGAGCATGCCGCGCTCGCCCAGGTCGGCGGGCAGCAGCGCGGCGCCCGCACCCGCCGCCACGGCCAGCAGCGGCGCCGCGGGCCCGCCGGCGAGGGCGAGCGGCGCCGGCAGCAGGCTCGCCTTCAGGGCCCGGCCGGGGCGCAGGTCCAGCAGGTTCAGCAGGTTCGCGCCGCCCGCGACGACACCGCCGGCGACCACCACGTCGAGGACCCGCACCGCGGGTGCGGGGCCGGCCGGCAGCGCGGTCGCCGCGGCCGCGAGCCCGGCCAGGCCGATGCCGGCGACCTTGGCGGAGCCGGTGGTCACGCGCCCGGCGGCCAGGGCCCCCAGGTGCCCGCGCAGGCCCCGGTCGCTGCCGCTGCCCGCCAGGTCGTCGACGGCGCCGAGGACCGCGGCGCCGGTGACGGCGAGCGCGGCGGCGCCGCGGGCGCGCGCGGGCGCGCGGCGGGCGGCGGCCAGGCCCGCGGCCACGGCGGCGGCGTACGCCGGCCCCTCCAGCAGCGTCACGCGGCGCCCGGCGTGGTTGGTCCGCTCCCACCGCCGGGCGGAGGCGGGCGGCAGGCGGCGCAGGAGGGCCCACGCGGCACCGCCGGCGCCCGCGGCGGCACCCGCGGCGCCCAGGACCCCGCCCGCACCGCCGGAGCCGGTCGGAGCGGGCGGCGCCCCGCGCCTCACGAGTCCGCCGCCCCGGGCAGGGGCGGCACGACCGCCGTGGCGCCGTCGCCGGAGCCGTACTGCCCGCTGCCGCCGTCCAGCTGCTCGCGCAGCGCCAGGACGGTCGTGACCGGGCCCATCGTCGTGCCGAGGGAGTCCACGCTCGACGGGCCGTCGATCCCGTCCCCGGAGCGCACCGCGGCGAGCACGCCGCCCTCCTCGGACGCGAGCGGGGCGGTGACGACGCTGCCGGAGGAGCGGGCGTCGAGGGCGGTGACCACGGGCAGCCACTCCTGCGCGGCGGCGTCCTCGGCGTCCTCGGCCTCCGCGGTGTCCGCGGCGTCCTGTCCGGCGTCGTCCACCGGCGCTCCGCCGACCACGACGGCGGTGTCGGCGCGCCCGGACAGCTCGCCCTCCACGCTGACCAGCTCCCCGCCGGCCAGCGCCTCGAGCACCGAGGCGCTGGGCGCCGCCGCGCCGCCGTCGGGCCCGGGCCCGGGCGGGACGACGAGGGCCCCGGCCAGCAGGTCGGCCAGCTCCCGACCGGCCCCGGCGCCCTCCTGCTCGGTGTCCTGCCCGGTGTTCTGCCCAGCGTCCTGCCCGATGTCCTGCGGCTCGCCGGCCGGTGCCAGCTGCGCGGCCAGGCTGGAGCGGAACGCGGCCTGGTCGGGGTCCACCCACGCCGGCTCCAGGCCCACCTGCCCGGTCACGGTGGCGCCCGCGCCGGTGAGCGCCTCGGTGACGGCCTCCACCTGCTCGCCGTCCGCCTCCGGCAGGGTGACGACGACCGCGGAGCGCCCCGCCAGCCGCCCGGAGACCAGCGCCGGCGCGACCGCCTGGACGAACGCCTCGCGGTCGGCCACCTCGGCCTCGCGGTTGGCGAGCGCCTGGCGCAGGTCCTCGGTGTCCTGGCGCAGCGCGTCCACCTGGTCCGTCAGCGTCGCGCCGATGCTCTCGCGCAGGGGGCCGGCGCCCAGGACCACCCCGATGGCGAGGGCGAGGAACACCGAGACCAGCGAGACGATGTGGTACCGGAAGTCGATCATGGGTCCGTCCGGGGAGGGTCAGCCGCCGGCCAGGCCGGTGGACCAGCCCCGCACGACGGCGAGGGCGTCCTCCAGGGCCGCCGCGACGAGCGAGAGGGAGGCCTGCCCGACAGCGGTCGTGGCCAGGGCGGCGCCCAGGGCGAGCAGCCCGGCGACCGTCAGCGCGGCCAGCTGCAGGTTGGAGATGCGGGGGCGGTACAGGCGGGAGACGCCCTTGGCGTCGACGAGCTTGCTGCCCACGCGCAGCCGGGTCAGGAACGTGCTCGCCATGCCCGCGCGGCCCTTGTCGAGGAACTCCACGAGCGTCGCGTGCGTGCCCACGGCCACGATCACGCTGGCGCCCTCGTCGTCCGCCAGGAGCATCGCGACGTCCTCGCTGGTGCCGGTGGCCGGGAAGACCACGGGGTCGACGCCGAGGGCGAGCACGCGCTCGAGCCCGGGGGCGCGCCCGTCGCGGTAGGCGTGCACGACGACCTCCGCGCCGGAGGTCAGCGCCCGGTCGGAGACGGAGTCCATGTCGCCGACGACCATGTCCAGGCGGTGTCCCGCCTCCAGCACGGCGTCCGCCCCGCCGTCGACGCCGATGACGACGGGGCGGTACTCGCGGATGTAGGAGCGCAGCGCCTCCAGGTCCTCCTTGTAGGAGTACCCGCGCACGACGATGAGGACCTGGCGGCCCTCGATGCGGGTGCGCACGTCGGGCACGCCGACGCCGTCCAGCAGCAGGGCCCGCTCGCGGCGCAGGTACTCCATGGTGTTGGCGGCGAAGGACTCCAGCTGCACGGACAGGCCCGCGCGCGCCTCCTCCGCCGCCTCGGCCACCGCCTGCGCGCTCAGCACGGTGCCCTCGGCGACGACCCGCTCGCCGCCCCGGCCGAGGGCGACCACGGCGCCGCCGTCCAGGCGCACCGCGGTGCCCTCGCGCAGCTCGCTCATCACGGCGGGCCCGGCGGCGTCGACCAGCGGGATGCCCGCCGAGACGATGATCTCCGGGCCGAGGTTGGGGTAGCGCCCGGACGTGCTCGCCGCGGCGTTGACGACGGCGGCCGGCCGGCAGGCGACGAGGGCCTCCGCGGAGACCCGGTCGATGTCCATGTGGTCGATGACGGCGATCTCGCCGGGCTGCAGCCGCTTGGTCAGGTCCTTGGTGCGCCGGTCGACCCGCACGGTGCCGGTGGCGCCCGGCCCGGGCTGGACCTCCCGGCGCCGGCCGCCCAGCCGCCACCGCCCCGCCGGTCCCGTCACCGGTGCCACCGCTCCACCACAGTCATCGCGGCTGCATGGTCGCACGTTCCGGGGCCGCCTCCGGGGAGGCGACCTCGGCGCGCGCGCCGAGCAGCAGCTCCTCCGCGTGGGCCCGCGCCGAGCCGGACTCCTCCTGGCCCGCCAGCATGCGGGCCAGCTCGGCGACCCGCTGGGCGTCGTCGAGCGCGCGCACGCCGCTGACCGTCACCTGCCCGTCGCTGGCCTTGGCCACCTGCAGGTGGTGGTCGGCGTACGCGGCCACCTGCGGCAGGTGGGTGACCACGAGCACCTGCCGCTCGCGGGCCAGGCGGGCCAGGCGGCGCCCGATGCCGACGGCGGCGCGCCCGCCGACCCCGGCGTCCACCTCGTCGAAGACGAAGGTCGGCACCGGGTCCGTGCCGGCGAGGACGAGCTCGAGGGCGAGCATGACGCGGGAGAGCTCGCCGCCGGAGGCGCCGCGGGCCAGCGGCCGCGGCGCGGTGCCCGAGGACGGCGCCAGCAGCAGCACCACCTCGTCGGCGCCGGAGGGGCCGAGGTCCTCCACGGCCGGCCCGTCGGCCCCGCCGGCGGTGTCCACCTGCACGAGCAGCTGCGCGTGCGGCATCGCCAGGCCCGGCAGCTCGGCGGTGGCCGCCGCGCCCAGCTCGGCGGCGGCCGCGCGGCGGGCCGCGGACAGGGCGCCGGCCAGCTGCACCAGGCGCGCGGCCAGCTCGTCGCGCTCCGCCCGCAGCGCCTCGACGCGCTCGTCGTCGCCCTCCAGCTCCAGCAGCCGGGGGACCGCCGCCTCGGCCCAGGCCAGGACGGCGTCCACGTCGCCGCCGTGGGCCCGGGCCAGGGCGGCCAGCTCCGCGCGGCGCTCCTGGACCGCGCCCAGGCGCAGCGGGTCCCCCTCCACGGACTCGGCGTAGCCGGCCAGGTCGGCGGCGACGTCGGCGACGAGGTAGCCGACCTCGGCCAGGCGGTCCGCCAGGGCGCCGAGGGCCTCGTCGTGGGAGCGCACGTGCTCCAGCGCGCGGCGGGCGGCGTCCAGCACCGAGGTGGCGTCGACGGCCTCGGTGCCCGTGGCCGGCTCCCCCGCCAGCGCCTCGTGCGCGGAGGCGGCGGCGGCGCGCAGCTCCTCGGCGTGCTCGAGGCGCTGCGCCTCGGCGGCCAGCGCGCGGTCCTCGCCGGGCTGGGGCTCGGTGCGCTCGACCTCGGCCAGCCCCCGGCGCAGCAGCTCGGCCTCGGCGGCCCGCTCGCGGGCGGCCTGCGTGATCTCGGTGACCTCGCGCTGGACCAGCTGCCAGCGCCGCCACGCGGCGGTGTAGTCGCGGGTCGGGTCCGCCACGTCCGAGCCGGCGTAGCGGTCCAGCGCCTGGCGCTGGCGGGCCGGGGAGCGCAGCAGCACCTGCTCGGACTGGCCGTGCACGGCGACCAGGTCATCGGCCAGCTCGGACAGCAGCCCCACGGGCACGGCGCGCCCGCCGACGTGGGTGCGCCCGCGCCCGCTGGCGGCCACGGTGCGGGCGACCAGCAGGTCCCCCTCGTCCAGCTCGGCGCCGGCCTCGGCGGCGCGGGCGGCCACCGGGCCGTCGACCGGCACGCTGAAGCGGCCCTCCACCACCGCCTGGTCGGCGCCCGTGCGCACCGCACCGGGGTCGGCGCGGCTGCCCAGCAGCAGGCCGAGCCCGGTGACGACCATGGTCTTGCCGGCGCCCGTCTCCCCCGTGATGACGGTCAGCCCCGGCCCGAGCTCGAGGGTGGCGTCCGTGATGACGCCCAGGGAGCGGATGCGCACCTCCTCCAGCACGGCTCAGCCCGCCCCCGACAGGTGCGGGCGGCGCTCGTCCGGCCCGCGCCAGCCGCCCACCGCGAGGCGGAACTTGGCCACCAGCCGGTCCGTGAAGGGACCGGTGGCGATGCGCGCCAGGCGCACCGGAGCCTGCCCGCGGCGCACCTCGATGCGCCCGCCGCGCGGCACCACGACGGCCCGGCGCCCGTCGCACCACATCACTCCGTCGGCGGCGTTGCGCTCGAGCACCTCCACCGCCATCACCGACTCCGGGGAGACGACCAGCGGGCGCGCGAACAGGGCGTGCGCGGAGATGGGCACCATCACCAGCGCCTGCACCGCGGGCCAGACCACCGGCCCGCCGGCGGAGAAGGCATACGCGGTGGAGCCGGTGGGCGTGGCCACGACCACCCCGTCGCAGCCGTACGTGGACACCGGGCGGCCGTCGACCTCCGTGACGAGCTCGAGCATGCGCTCGCGGCTGCCCTTCTCGATGCTGACCTCGTTGAGCGCCCACGAGGAGGCCCGCACCCGCCCGTCCACGACGAGGTCGGCCCCGAGCGTCATCCGCTCCTCCACCTCGTAGTCGCGCTCGGCGACGTGGCGCACGGTGGACTCCAGGGCGTCCGGCTCGGTCTCCGCGAGGAAGCCGACGTGACCGAGGTTGACCCCCAGCAGCGGCACGTCGCTGCCGTGCACGAGCTCGGCCGCCCGCAGCACCGACCCGTCGCCGCCGAGGACGAGCACCAGCTCGAGGTCGTCGGTGGCGCCGTCGACGGGCACCCGCTCGACCAGGTCGCAGCCGGGGATGTCCTGCGCCTCCTCGTCGAGCAGCACGGGGTGCAGGCCGGCGTCGTCGAGCAGGCGGACCACCTGCTGGGCGGCCACGACGGCCTCCGCGCGCCCGGTGTGCGTGAGGACGAGGACCCGGCGGTCGCTCACCGGCCGACCCCGCCGGTGCCGCCGGTGCCGCTGGTGCCGCCGGGACCGGTCGCGACGGCGTCGTCGACCAGGGCGGCCACCTCCTGAGCGGGGCGGGCCTCGCCCGCGCGCAGCCGCAGGAAGTACTCCACGTTGCCGCTCGGGCCCGGCAGGGGGCTGGCGGCGACCCCGTGGCAGCGCAGGCCCAGCTGACCGGCCGCCGCCGCGACGGTGCGCACGGCCTGCGCCCGCAGGGCGGGGTCGCGCACCACGCCGCCGCTGCCCAGGCGCTCGCGCCCGACCTCGAACTGGGGCTTGACCATCAGGAGCATGTCGGCCTCCGGGGCGCAGCAGCGCACGAGCGCGGGCAGGACGAGGACGAGGGAGATGAAGGACAGGTCCGCCACGGCCAGCTGCGGGGGCGGGGCCACCTGCTCGGGCCGCAGGTCGCGCACGTTGGTGCGGTCGAGGACCTGCACGCGCTCGTCCTGGCGCAGCGACCACACCAGCTGCCCGTAGCCGACGTCCACGGCCACCACCGACGCCGCGCCGGCGCGCAGCAGGACGTCGGTGAACCCCCCGGTGGACGCGCCCGCGTCCAGGCACCGCCGGCCCTGCACCCGCACGTCGGGGAAGGCCGCCAGCGCCCCGAGCAGCTTGTGCGCCCCGCGGCTGGCCCACACCGGGCCGGCGTCGTCGGGGGCGACGACGATGGCGGCGCCGAGGTCGACCTGCGTGGCCGGCTTGGCGGCGGGCGCGCCCCCGACGCTGACCCGCCCGGCGGCCACGAGCTCCCCGGCGTGCTGGCGGGAGCGGGCCAGGCCACGCCGCACCAGCTCGGCGTCCAGCCGCTGGCGTCGCACGGCCACGCTCACCCCGCGGTCGCCGTCAGACGGCGCTGCAGCGCGTCGTGCACCGCGGCGAGGACCTCCGCGTCGCGGCGGCCGGCGGCCGCGTCACCGGCACCGTCGCCGGTCCCGTCGGGCTCGGTGACCAGGGCGCGCAGCAGGGCCATCGCCTCGTCCACGGCGGCGTCGCCCGTCACGGGGACGCGCACCGCCTCGCCCAGCCCCTCCCAGGACATCGCGCCTCCTTCCGCTGCCAGCCCCGCCCACGCTACCGGGCGCGCGCGGTGCTCCCGCGCCGCCGCAGGGCCGCTCAGCCGCGGGCGGTGCAGCGCGCCCGCAGCAGCTCCAGCGCGCGCACCAGCGCGCCGTCGACGTGCAGGGCCGCGACGCCGTTCCCCGGGGCTGCGGCGCCGTCCGCCGGGGCTGCGGCGTCCCGGCCCTCGGCGTCCCGGACGGCGGCGCAGGCCGCCCGCAGCAGGGCGAGCAGGTCCTCCGTCGACGCCGGGCCTCGCGGGGCCGCGGAGTCGTCCAGCGAGGCGGTGACGACCCGGTCGGCGACGCGCGCGACGGCCGGGCCGCAGCGCCACCAGTCCCCCTCCCGCTCGGCGCGGGCGGGCGGCTGCAGGAGCGCGCCGAGGTCCGCGCCGACGTGCTCGGGGCGCTGGTGCGCCGGCGCCAGCAGCGCCTCCAGCGGCGTGGACACCCCGGTGAGCACCAGCAGGGACGCCATCCCGGCGCGGTGCGCCCCGGCGACGTCCGTGTCCAGGCGGTCGCCCACCACCAGCGGCGCGGCCGCCGCGGCGCGGCGCGCCGCGGAGGCGAACAGCCCCGGCTCGGGCTTGCCGGCGACCAGCGGGTCGACGTCCACCGCGTTGCGGACGGCGCCGACCAGGGACCCGTTCCCCGGAGCCGGGCCGCGCTCGGTCGGCAGGGTCGGGTCGGTGTTCGTGGCCACCCACAGCGCACCGGCGCGCACCGCGACGGCGGCGTCGGCGAGGTCGGTCCACCCCACCTGGCGGCCGAAGCCCTGCACCACGGCGTCCGGGCGCTCCTCCGGCGCACCGACCGGCACCAGGCCCGCCTCCAGCAGCGCCGCCCGCACCCCCGGGCCCCCGACGGGCAGCACCCGCGCGCCAGACCCGAGCCGCTCGCGCACCAGCAGCGCCGCCGCCTGAGAGGACGTGGTCACCTGCTCCGGCTGCACCGGGACGCCGAGGGAGCCCAGGTGCGCCGCCACCTCCTGCGGGGTGCGGGAGGCGTTGTTCGTGGCGTACCCGGTGACCGCCCCGTCCCGGGTGACGGCCGCGAGGGCCTGCACGGCTCCCGGAACGGCGTGGGGGCCGACGTAGACGACCCCGTCGAGGTCGAGGAGGAGCAGGTCGTGATCGGCGTGCAGCGCGCGCTGCGCGTCAGTCACGCCCCGCCTCCCGGCGGGCCCGCAGCGTCGCCCGCGCCTGGCGCAGCCGCTCGCCGTAGTCCTGCCGGTCGGGCCGCATGGCCGTGGCGAGGGCCAGGTGCTCCACGGCCTCCCTGAACCGGCCCAGGCGGGTCAGGGCGACGCCGAGGCCGAAGTGGGCGTAGTCGGCGTCCGGGGAGGCGCGCACCACGCGCCCGAAGGCGTCGGCCGCCTCCTGGGCCCGGCCGGCCTGGTACTGGGCGCGCCCCAGGGCCTCCAGCACGCTGGCGGAGTCCGGCTGCTCCCGCGCGGCGCGGTCCAGCAGGACGGCGGCCGCCGCCGCGTCACCCCGCTCGAGCAGGGACAGGCCGCGGCGCAACCACTCGTAGGCGTCGCCGCCGGGTGCTCCCCCGGCCGCCCCCGCGGTCGGCTCCGTCATGGCACGACGGTACGGCGTGGTCGGCCGCGACCGGAGACCGGTGCCGCACCGCGCACCGCCGCGGTCACGCGCGGGGACGCCCGGCGTCCTCGGCGGCGTCCTCGGCGGCGTCCTCGAGCAGGTCGTAGACGACGACCTCCTCCGCGGGCGCCGCGAGCACCCCGCGAGCGGTGCCGCTCGGGTCGGTGCGCGCGGCCCGCTCGCGCCACGCGCGCGCCTCCTCACCGCGGCCCGCGGCCTCCAGGGTGTCGGCGTAGGACGCCATGAGGCGCGCGTGCCACGGCTCCGGACGGCGCGGGGTCAGGTGAGGACCCTGCAGCGTCACCACGGCGGCCTCCGGCTGGCCCATGTCGAGGCGGGCGCCGGCGGCCACGATCCGCATCTCCGCCTGCCCCTGAGGGTCCAGCCGCGCGACCTCCGGGGAGGCGGCGAGCGCGAGCGCCCGCTCGGGGCGACCCAGGCCCCGCTCCGCGTCGGCCATCACGGGCAGGTGGACGTCCGAGCCGGTCAGGCGCCGGGCGGCGCGCAGCTCCCGCAGCGCCTCGTCATACCGGCCGGCCGCGTACGCGGCCAGCCCGGCCGCCTCGCGCACCGACCCGATCCGCCCGGCCCGGCGCTGCGCCGCCATGGCGTGCGCGTACGCGGTCTCCGGGTCCTCCTCGAGCAGCCGTCCCGCCGCGACGAGGTGGCGCGCTACGGCCACGGCGTTGTCGCGCGAGAGCGTGGTCAGGTCGCTGCGCACGTCCTGGTCCAGCTCGGCTCCGGTCACCTCGTCCGGCAGCGGCGGCTCCTCCCGGCGGCTGCCGGCGACCCCGCCCGGCGCCCGGCGCGCGGAGCCCGTCGCGGCGCGGCCCGCGGGCCCGCGGCCGGCGCCGGTGCGCTCCGACGGCGACCGGTCGACGGGCCTGCGATCGGACCGTGCGCGGTCCCCGGCGCTGGGCGACGACGCGCGCCGCCCCTCCTCCCCGGCGGCCCGCCCGCTGTTCCGGTTCCCGGTACCGCCTCCTCCGCCCCACCGCGGTGCACGGACCCCGTTCCCGGCGTCCTGCCGGTCCCCCCACCGCGGCCGGCGGTCCTCCGCCGCTCCCGGCGGGCGAGCGTCCGGGCGCCGGTCCCGAGCCCCGTCCCGGGTCCCGTCCCGACCGGCGATCCGGCCCGCGCCGCGGTCACCTGCCGTGCCGGAGCGCGCCCGGGGCGCACCGCGCCCGGCAGGGCTACCGCCCGCGTCGCCGGGGGCGTCGGAGCGCCCACCAGCGCCCCAGGGACGCGGTGGTCTCCCGCTGCTGCCCCCTCGCGGCGCGGGGGCTCCTCGTCGGTCACCGGGACCATCCGCGCGCGGACCTCCGGGGCGCTGGTCCCCGCGCGCTTGCGGCGCCCGGTCCGGGCGGCGGTCCCCCGAGGACCCGGGCTGGGGGCGCCCACGACCAGCGCCCCCGGCGGACCCGGCACCCGGACGACCAGGTCCGCGTCTCGCTCCTCCGGCTGCGCTCCTCGGGACTCCCGCCCCGGGATCGCGCTGGCTCCCCGTGGACGCCTGGCGGGCTCGACGCTGCTGGTCGCGCGGATCGTCCCGTTCGTCTCTCATGGTCGTCCTCCGCGGGACTGCTGCCGCTGGCTGGGTGCTGGCCGGGTGCTGGCCGGGTGTGGGGGCGGTGGGGTGGTGGGGGTATGGGTGTGGGCCACCCCCGGCCCCTCACCACTCTTCAGCGGTGAGGGGACCAGGAATGGCCCACATCCTAGATCGGGTCCGGCGGTGACCTACTCTCCCACGCAGCTTCCCACGCAGTACCATCGGCGCTGGTGGGCTTAGCTTCCGGGTTCGGAATGGGACCGGGCGTTTCCCCACCGCTATGACCGCCGAAACACTCTCGAGTTGAACCGGACACCCCACCCACCACCACTCACCCGGTGACAGGCTGGTGACAGACGAGGGCCGACCGTTCCTCGGGAACCGCACAGTGGACGCGACACACCCGTTCCGCACGCAGTGTGTGACAAGTCATCGGCTTATTAGTACCGGTCAGCTCAGGCATCACTGCCCGTACACATCCGGCCTATCAACCCAGTCGTCTTCTGGGAGCCTCTCGGGGTCGAACCCCACGGAGACCTCATCTCGAAGCAGGCTTCCCGCTTAGATGCTTTCAGCGGTTATCCCTTCCGAACGTAGCCAACCAGCCGTGCTCCTGGCGGAACAACTGGCACACCAGAGGTTCGTCCGTCCCGGTCCTCTCGTACTAGGGACAGCCCTTCTCAAGTCTCCAACGCGCGCAGCGGATAGGGACCGAACTGTCTCACGACGTTCTAAACCCAGCTCGCGTACCGCTTTAATGGGCGAACAGCCCAACCCTTGGGACCTACTCCAGCCCCAGGATGCGACGAGCCGACATCGAGGTGCCAAACCATGCCGTCGATATGGACTCTTGGGCAAGATCAGCCTGTTATCCCCGGGGTACCTTTTATCCGTTGAGCGACCGCGTTTCCACGAACCACGGCCGGATCACTAGTTCCGACTTTCGTCCCTGCTCGACCCGTCAGTCTCGCAGTCAAGCTCCCTTGTGCACTTACACTCGACACCTGATTGCCAACCAGGATGAGGGAACCTTTGAGCGCCTCCGTTACCTTTTAGGAGGCAACCGCCCCAGTTAAACTACCCACCAGGCACTGTTCCTGGTCCGGATCACGGACCGAGGTTAGATGTCCAGAACGACCAGAGTGGTATTTCAACGGCGACTCCACCGACACTGGCGTGCCGGCTTCACAGTCTCCCACCTATCCTACACAAGCCGTCCCGAACACCAATACCAAGCTGTAGTGAAGGTCCCGGGGTCTTTCCGTCCTGCTGCGCGTAACGAGCATCTTTACTCGTAGTGCAATTTCGCCGAGTTCGCGGTTGAGACAGCGGAGAAGTCGTTACGCCATTCGTGCAGGTCGGAACTTACCCGACAAGGAATTTCGCTACCTTAGGATGGTTATAGTTACCACCGCCGTTTACTGGCGCTTAAGTTCTGAGCTTCGCTCCGAAGAGCTGACCCGTCCCCTTAACGTTCCAGCACCGGGCAGGCGTCAGTCCGTATACATCGTCTTGCGACTTCGCACGGACCTGTGTTTTTAGTAAACAGTCGCTTCTCCCTGGTCTCTGCGGCCGTCGGACCTAGCCTGTGCAGGCTTCAGCCCTAGGGCCCCCCTTCTCCCGAAGTTACGGGGGCATTTTGCCGAGTTCCTTAACCACGATTCTCTCGATCGCCTCGGTATTCTCTACCTGACCACCTGAGTCGGTTTGGGGTACGGGCGGCTCGAACCTCGCGCCGAGGCTTTTCTCGGCAGTATGGGATCACCCTGCTTCCCGCATACGCGGTCACCATCAGGTCTCAGGCTGCATGGGATGCGGATTTGCCTACACCCCGCCCTACACCCTTGGACGTGGACTACCATCGCCACGCGGTGGCTACCCTGCTGCGTCACCCCTGTTAATGCGCTTACCTACTACCGGATCGGGTCGCGCGCTCCACCAGACCTTCCCGAAGGAAGACCCAGCTTCGGGCGCTGAGCATCACCGGGCTCGGTATGGGCGGTCCTTCGCCGGTACGGGAATATCAACCCGTTGTCCATCGACTACGCCTGTCGGCCTCGCCTTAGGTCCCGACTTACCCAGGGCGGATTAGCCTGGCCCTGGAACCCTTGGTCATTCGGCGGACGGGTTTCTCACCCGTCTTTCGCTACTCATGCCTGCATTCTCACTCGTGTGGGGTCCACGGCTGGATCCCTCCGCCGCTTCACTCCCCACACGACGCTCCCCTACCCATCCACACGCCTGGACCACGAAGGCCTGGCGCCGTGTGAATGCCACAGCTTCGGCGGTGTGCTTGAGCCCCGCTACATTGTCGGCGCGGAATCACTTGACCAGTGAGCTATTACGCACTCTTTCAAGGGTGGCTGCTTCTAAGCCAACCTCCTGGTTGTCTGTGCAACTCCACATCCTTTCCCACTTAGCACACGCTTAGGGGCCTTAGCTGGTGGTCTGGGCTGTTTCCCTCTCGACTACGAAGCTTATCCCCCGCAGTCTCACTGCCACGCTCTCACTTACCGGCATTCGGAGTTTGGCTGACGTCAGTAACCTTGTGGGGCCCATCGGCCATCCAGTAGCTCTACCTCCGGCAAGAAACACGTGACGCTGCACCTAAATGCATTTCGGGGAGAACCAGCTATCACGAAGTTTGATTGGCCTTTCACCCCTACCCACAGGTCATCCCCCAGGTTTTCAACCCTGGTGGGTTCGGTCCTCCACGCGGTCTTACCCGCGCTTCAACCTGCCCATGGGTAGATCACTTCGCTTCGGGTCTAGAGCACGCGACTACACCGCCCTGTTCGGACTCGCTTTCGCTACGGCTTCCCCCCACGGGTTAACCTCGCCACGCACCACTAACTCGCAGGCTCATTCTTCAAAAGGCACGCCGTCACCCCTGCTAGGGAGGCTCCGACGGATTGTAGGCACACGGTTTCAGGTACTATTTCACTCCCCTCCCGGGGTACTTTTCACCTTTCCCTCACGGTACTCGTCCGCTATCGGTCACCAGGGAGTATTTAGGCTTAGGGGGTGGTCCCCCCAGATTCGTACGGGATTTCTCGGGCCCCGTACTACTTGGGATCCCTCTCGGGAGGCCACGCCATTTCGTCTACGGGGGTGACACCCTCTGTGCCGGGCCTTTCAAGACCCTTCGACTATGACGCGGCTTTCTGACTCCCCGCCCGAGTGGCAGCTCGGACTGAAAGGTCCCTCAACCCCGACCGCGCAACGCCTACCAGCTGTTCCACGCGACCGGTTTGGCCTGTTCCGCTTTCGCTCGCCACTACTCACGGAATCGCTGTTGCTTTCTCTTCCTGTGGGTACTGAGATGTTTCACTTCCCCACGTGCCCTCCACGCACCCTATGTGTTCAGGTGCGGGTGACTGGACATGACTCCAGCCGGGTTCCCCCATTCGGACATCCTCGGATCACAGTTCGGTTGCCAACTCCCCGAGGCTTATCGCAGGCTCCTACGTCCTTCTTCGGCTCCTGGTGCCAAGGCATCCACCGTGTGCCCTTATCAACTTGACCACACTGCTTCCCCACCCGAACCCCCTCCCGCTGCGGCACGCGCAGACGAAGAGGACGTGCAGGCGGAGTCGTTAAAGATGCTCGCGTCCACTGTGCAGTTCTCAAGCAACGGGCGGCGCGCTGCACCTGCGCTGGCGCCTACCCCACCCCACCGCACACCGCGGTCGAGGAGGGCGGTTCACCCAGCCGTGCAACGGCCCGCACCAGACCCGCTCCCACCCACCCCGACCAGGGGCGGGATGGCCAGCAGGCCCGGTCCGAAGGAGCAGGCAGTACCTGTTCCCTCAGGACCCAACAGCGTGTCCACGCCCCAGACTCCCTCCACCACACGCGTTCCCCACCCACTCCCAGCCGAAGCCGGGCACCGGGTCGTACTAGCGCGCAACGAAGAGCTCCGCGACGCCATGTCGACGTTCCACCCGTGAGCACCGCTCCCCGAACGCTCGCCGAGGACGCGGGCCTGGACGCCCACCCCGCAGGATGCGCGCCAGCTGCTCCTTAGAAAGGAGGTGATCCAGCCGCACCTTCCGGTACGGCTACCTTGTTACGACTTCGTCCCAATCGCCAGTCCCACCTTCGACGGCTCCCTCCCACGAGGGGTTGGGCCACCGGCTTCGGGTGTTACCGACTTTCGTGACGTGACGGGCGGTGTGTACAAGCCCCGGGAACGTATTCACCGCAGCGTTGCTGATCTGCGATTACTAGCGACTCCGACTTCACGGGGTCGAGTTGCAGACCCCGATCCGAACTGAGACCAGCTTTTTGGGATTCGCTCCACCTCACGGTCTCGCAGCCCTTTGTACTGGCCATTGTAGCATGCGTGAAGCCCAAGACATAAGGGGCATGATGATTTGACGTCATCCCCACCTTCCTCCGAGTTGACCCCGGCAGTCTCCTATGAGTCCCCGCCATCACGCGCTGGCAACACAGGACGAGGGTTGCGCTCGTTGCGGGACTTAACCCAACATCTCACGACACGAGCTGACGACAACCATGCACCACCTGTGCAGGATCCCTTGCGGACCCGCCATCTCTGGCGGATTACCCTGCATGTCAAGCCTTGGTAAGGTTCTTCGCGTTGCATCGAATTAATCCGCATGCTCCGCCGCTTGTGCGGGGCCCCGTCAATTCCTTTGAGTTTTAGCCTTGCGGCCGTACTCCCCAGGCGGGGCGCTTAATGCGTTTGCTGCGGCACGGAGCTCGTGGAATGAGCCCCACACCTAGCGCCCAACGTTTACGGCGTGGACTACCAGGGTATCTAATCCTGTTCGCTACCCACGCTTTCGCTCCTCAGCGTCAGTTACAGCCCAGAGACCCGCCTTCGCCACCGGTGTTCCTCCTGATATCTGCGCATTCCACCGCTACACCAGGAATTCCAGTCTCCCCTACTGCACTCTAGTCTGCCCGTACCCACTGCAGGCGCGGGGTTGAGCCCCGCGTTTTCACAGCAGACGCGACAGACCGCCTACGAGCTCTTTACGCCCAATGATTCCGGACAACGCTTGCACCCTACGTATTACCGCGGCTGCTGGCACGTAGTTAGCCGGTGCTTCTTCTGCAGGTACCGTCACTTCCGCTTCTTCCCTGCTGAAAGAGGTTTACAACCCGAAGGCCTTCATCCCTCACGCGGCGTCGCTGCGTCAGGCTTCCGCCCATTGCGCAATATTCCCCACTGCTGCCTCCCGTAGGAGTCTGGGCCGTGTCTCAGTCCCAGTGTGGCCGGTCGCCCTCTCAGGCCGGCTACCCGTCGTCGCCTTGGTAGGCCATCACCCCACCAACAAGCTGATAGGCCGCGAGCCCATCCCCGACCGAAAAGACTTTCCACACCACCGGATGCCCGGTGGCGTCGTATCCGGTATTAGCCCCGGTTTCCCGGAGTTATCCCAGAGTCAGGGGCAGGTTGCTCACGTGTTACTCACCCGTTCGCCACTGATCACCCCCAGCAAGCTGGAGGATCACCGTTCGACTTGCATGTGTTAAGCACGCCGCCAGCGTTCGTCCTGAGCCAGGATCAAACTCTCCGTTGATGTCCGCACCAGCCCCCGCACGACACGGAGACCGGACACTGGAACCAGCCCACCGAAGCGGACCAGAGATCGATCTGGCCTGAAAACACGCCCCTCCGACCCACCCGGGCCGAAGAGACCTGATCCATGCCACACAAAGTCCCGACACTCCCCACCCAGCCCCATCCAGGGAACCGAGCACCAAAGCACCGACACCCATGGCATCGACATGTGACACGCTGTTGAGTTCTCAAGGAACAGACGCACACCGACCACGGCCTCCCAGCCGATCGCGGGGCAACTTCCCTAGCGTAACCGAGTCGTCCGGCTCCGTCAACGACTTGCGCCGTTCCGGTCCCCGACTCGGTAGGACCAACAGTACCGCACCGCGGGAGCCGTCCTCGACGAGGTCGAGGTCCTCGGCCTTCCAGAACCGTCCGGGGCTGCTGCCCGACGGCAGCGGCCCCGGCGGCTGTGCTGAGCACTGCCGACGGGGTGTTCAGCGCCGCGGCCCTCGCCGTTGTTCCCGCGCTCGACGTGCTGACGTGCGGTCCCAGCTCAGCCAGGCCGCCCGCACCGCCGTGCCCGCGAGGCCACCGACCCCGAGCGCGCCGCCGGCGCCCGACCGCCGCGGCGGCCGGCGTCCCGGCCGAGCACCAGCACCCGTGCGGCGATCGTGGCGCGGGCGGGACGGCTGTGCCAGCACCTGGGCGCGACCGTCACCCGTGCGGCGCGGCGACCCGGCCAGCGGTGAGCGGTCCGCAGCCGGCTCAGAGCCCGAGGTAGGTGCCGAGCTGGCGCCCGAGGCGGCCCAGCTCGGCTCGCGCCAGCAGGCCCCTGCGCGCCAGGAGCCGGCTGCGGTGGACGGGCTGGAGCGCGGTGACGTCGGCGTAGGACTCGTCGTAGCGGGTCAGCCCGGCGTCGCCGGTGAGGGGGATGTGCGTCGCCTCGGGGCCCCGCGTCCCCGTCACGGGCACCACCGCGACGTGGCCGAGGCGCGTGTTCAGCGCGTTGATGCTGACCACGACCGCCGGGTGCATGCCGAAGTCGGCGAAGTCGACGTCCCAGACCTCGCCGCGGAACGGCTCAGGCAGGGGCACCGGGGGCCTCGCCGCTGCGCGCCGGCCGGACGCCGACGGGCAGCGGCGGGGTCTCGTCCCCGTAGAACGCCTCCACGCTGCGCGCCATCCGCTCCTCGGCCGCGCGGCGGTGCAGCAGCTCCAGCGCGGCCCTGACGATCTGGGTGCGGCCCTCCAGGCCGAGCACCTTCGCGTCGTCGCGCAGCTGCGCCGCCAGGTCGTGCCCGATCCTCGCCTGCCAGGTCTCCGAGGCCCCCGTCGTCGCCGCCATGCGTAGACGATCTGCCGTGCAGCCGCGGTGGTCAAGCGGCGAGGGTCGCGGGACGCCGGCCGCTCCTCAGCGGGCGCCGGCCGGGCGTCGAGGAAGTCGAGGGCGTCGAGCACCCGCCGGGTGAGCAGCGACGCGGCGGCCGGCTCGTACGACGGCAGCGAGCGGTCGGCGAAGAGGTGCTGGTCGCCGGGGTAGAGGAACAGCTGCGCGCCCTCGGCCTCCTCGACGAGCGCGCGGGCGGCCTCGAGGTCGCCCTCGTCGACGAAGAACGGGTCCGCCTCCATCGCGTGCACCTGCACCGGCACTCCCGCAGGCCAGGCCGGGCCGAACGCCGACGCCGGGACGCAGGAGTGGAGCAGGAACGCCACCCGCGCTCCGGGCCGGGTCTGCGCCAGCTCCTGGGCCGGCAGCACGCCGAGGGAGGAGCCGGCGTAGACCAGGTCGGCGGGCAGCCCCTGCACCGCCCGCTCGCCGCGCTGGACCACCTCGTCGAACCCGATCTCCCGCACGTGGCGCAGCCAGGACTCGACGATCCACGGTGTTCCAGGACTGCGCGGGCCTTCGGGCACGCGGACGCGGCCCGGGCACCGCCCCGCGCGTCCGGACGGGGGTCAACGCGCCAGGGGGTCCGGCAGCACGCTGGTGCGGGGGACCTCGACCACGTCACCGGCGAGGTCGCGCAGGCGGGCGCTCCGGGCGGTGAGCGCGACGACGGTCCACGGCTGGGCGCGCCCGGCGCGCACCACGGTGGCCCCGGGCGCGGGCAGGTGCCCCTCGACGCCGGTGGCGTGCACCACGTGCAGGGCGGTAGCGGCTGCGGCGTCGGCGGCCAGGGCCGCGGCGTCCTCGGGATCGGCCGCGGCCGGCACCGCCAGGGTGAGCAGCACGGTGACCAGCCGCTGCTCCGGCGGCCGGTCCGCCGCTCCGTCGGCGGCCCCGCCCGCAGGTCCGCCGGCAGGTCCGCCCGGGTCGGCGTCCGGCGGGCTCACCAGCGGGCCCGCCGACCGCCCGAGCGGACGGGACGGGCACCGTCCACCGGCGCGGCCCGGGACGGCGCGGGTGCAGCCGTCCCGGCGCTGTCACGGCCGAGGGAGCGGTAGACGGTGCTGCGCGAGACCCCCAGCAGCGCCCCGATCTCGGCGACGGTGTGCTCCCGCTCCTCGTACAGGCGCCGGGCCACGGCCCGCTGGGCGCCGGTGAGCTTGGCCGGGCGCCCACCCGTGCGGCCGCGAGCGCGGGCGGCCGCCAGGCCGGCCAGGGTGCGATCCCGGATGACCTCGCGCTCGAACTGGGCCAGGGCGCCGAAGAGGTGGAAGACCAACCGGCCACCGGGCGTGGTGGTGTCGATGGACTCGCGCAGGGAGCGGAACCCCACCCCGCGGGCCTCGAGCTCGGTGACCACCTCGATCAGGTGGCGCAGGGAGCGGCCGAGGCGGTCCAGGCGCCAGACCACCAGGGTGTCCCCCGGACGCAGCGCCTCCAGCACCTGCTCCAGCGCCGGGCGGTGCTGCAGGGAACCGCTGGCGCACTCGCTCCAGGTGCGCCAGCACCCGGCCGCGGCCAGCTCGTCGGTCTGCAGGTCCAGGTTCTGCTCCGCGGTGGAGGCGCGCGCGTAGCCGAGCAGGTGCCCGCTGAGTCGCCCCGTCGGTCGCCCCGTGGGTGTCGCCATGGCCGCTGACCGTGCCAGGAGCGTCCGACAGCCCCGCACCCGGGCCGCGCGTCGCGGACGGGCGTCCAGTGGGCAGACTGGTCCACCCAGTGCGTCGAGGAGGATCCCGGTGTCCGACCGTGCAGGCCGGCGAAGCGCGGCGGCCGGTCCGCGTCCGCGAGCTGGCCCTGCGGCTGGTGGACGCCGCCGCCGGGGACGCAGCGTGAGGCGCAGCACGAGGCACGGCGCGGGCCACGGCGCGGCGTTCGGCAGCGGGTGCGTGCTGGCCGCGGCCGTGCTGTGGGGAACGACGGGCACCGCGGCGGTGCTGGCACCCGGTGTCGGCTCGCTCGCGGTCGGGGCGGCGGCGATGGGCGTCGGCGGCCTGCTGCAGGCGGCGGTCGCGCTCGGCGCGGTGCGCGCCCACCGCGCCGGCCTGTCGGCGCAGCGGCGCACGCTGGCGGTGGCCGCCGCCGCGGTGGCGGTGTACCCGCTGGCCTTCTACTCCTCGATGCGCCTGGCCGGGGTCGCGGTCGGCACGGTCGTGTCCATCGGCTCGGCGCCGGTGGCGGCCGCCCTCGTCGAGCGCGTCGTCGACCGCAGGCCGCTGTCGCGCCGCTGGGCGCTCGGCGCCGCTGCCGGCGTGCTCGGCGTCCTGGCGCTGGCGATCGCCCGTGCCGGCCAGGAGGCGGTGACCGGCGCTCCTGGCGCTCCCGGCGCGCGGCCGGTGCTGGGCATCGCGCTCGGTCTGCTGGCCGGAGCCACCTACGCGCTGTACTCCTGGGCCGCCGCGCGGATGATGCGCCGCGGACTGCCCTCCCGCCCGGTCATGGGCGCGGTCTTCGGGTCCGGCGGCGTCCTGCTGCTGCCGGTGCTGCTGCTCACCGGCGCTCCCGTCGTCGCGTCCTGGTCGAACCTCGCGGTCGTGGCCTACCTGGCCGTCGTGCCGATGTTCCTCGGCTACGTGCTGTTCGGCCGGGGCCTGGCCACCGTCCCCGCGAGCACCGCCACCTCCCTGTCCCTGCTCGAGCCCGCCGTGGCCGCGGTCATCGCCGTCCTGGTCCTGCACGAACGGCTGCCGGCCCTGGGCTGGGCGGGGATGGCGGTCCTGCTCGCCAGCCTGGTGGTGCTGACCTCGGGCCCGGGCCGGCAGCGCCGGGACCCGGACCGGCAGCACCCGGCCGCGGCGCCGTCGAGGCACGCTGTCGCAGAGACGGACGTCGTCGCGACACGGTCGGGGACCGCGCCAGCGGCGGACCCGCCGAGCACGCAGGCGTGTCGCGAAACCCTGTAGCGGGATCGACGTCGCACCAGCGCCGCACCGGGACGTTCGCGGCACGGGGCCCGGGAGCACCGGCCCGCCGGGCCGCTCACCGCTCACCGCACCGCGACGGCCTGCTGCGCCTGCGGCAGCCGGACCCGGCGCTGGGTCACGGTGGTCGCCAGCGCGTCGTCGTGGGTGATGAGGACGAGGGCGCAGTCGTGGCGGTCGAGCTGCTCGAGCAGGCAGCGGACGGTCTCCTCCTGGGTGATCAGGTCCAGGCGGGAGGTCGGCTCGTCGGCGACGACGAGCGCCGGGTCCGGCAGCACCGCGCGCACGACCGCCAGGCGCTGCAGCTCGCCGCCGGAGACCTGGCCGGGGCGGCGCTCCAGCAGGGCCGCGGACAGCCGCAGCGCGGCGAGCAGCTGCTCCACGCGCGCGGGGTCGACCCGGTGGCGGCGCACGACGTCGCCGAGGGCGTGCCGCAGCGCGACCCGCGGAGGAAAGGCGAGCGCCGGGTCCTGGTAGAGCTTCTGCGCCCGCCCGCCGCCCAGCACCGGGTCGTGGTGCACCCCTCCGGCGTCCGGACGCCGCAGGCGCAGCAGGACGTCGCCCAGCGTCGTCTTGCCCGAGCCGCTGGGACCGGTCAGCGCCACCCGCTCCCCGGCGCGCACCTGCAGCGCCAGGTCGGTGAACAGGACCTCGTCGCCGTGCGCCGCGGTCAGCCCGGACGCCGCCACCAGCACCCGGCCCTCCCCCGCGCTCCGGCCGTCCGCGCTGCGGTCGGCCGGTGCCCAGCGGGCGGGCTCGGCGGCCAGCAGCCGCCTCGTCCAGGGGTGCTCCGGGCGCTCGAGCACCGAGGAGGCCTCCCCGCGCTCGACGACGGCGGCGTCGCGCATCACGAGGACCTCCCCGCCGAGGCCGCGCGCCAGGTCCAGGTCGTGGGTGATGGTCAGCAGCGCGCCGCCGCGCTCGACGTGCCGGCGCAGCAGGGCGAGCAGGTCCGCCCGGGCGAGCTCGTCGAGGCCCTTGGACGGCTCATCGGCGAGGAGCACGCGGGCGCCGCCGGCGGTGGCGGCGGCGAAGGCGACCCGCTGGGCCATGCCGCCGGACAGGGTGTGCGGGAAGGCCCGCTCCTCGCGGGCGAGGCCCACCGCGGCGAGCGCATCGCGGGCGCGTCCGCGCGCGGTGCGACGGTCCCGCAGCACCACCCTGGCCCCCTCGGCCACCTGCGACCCCACCCGCATCGTGGGGTCAAGGGCCAGGACCGGCTCCTGCGGCAGCAGGGCCAGCTCGCGCCCCCACAGCCGGCGCCGCCGCGCCGCGTCGGCGAGGTCGTGGGCGGCGCCGTCGAAGGCGGCGCGCCCGGTGACCGCCAGCTCCGGGGGGAGGGTGCCCATGACCGCGTGGGCGAACAGGGACTTGCCCGAGCCGCTCTCCCCCACGATCGTCGTCGCTCGCCCCGGCTCGAGGCGCACGTCGGCGACCTCGGCGAGCACGCGGCCCTGCGAGCGCACCAGGACCTCGTGCACGTGCACGCTCACGGGACGTCCCCGCGCAGACCGAGCAGCCCGACCAGCACGGCGGCCAGCACGAGCACGGGCGCCAGCGCCGTCCACGGCGCCTCGGACCAGAACGGGAAGGCCTCCGTGACCATCAGCCCGAGCTCGGGCGTCGGCGGTGGCGCACCGACGCCGACGAAGCCGAGCGTGGACAGCGCGAGCACCGAGGTCCCGACGCCGAACGCGGCCATCGCGGCCAGCACCGGGCGCAGGTCCGGCCACAGGTGCCGGCGCACGACGTGAGCGGGGCCGAGGCGCAGCAGCCCGGCCGCCTGCACCGCCGGGCTGGCGAGCACCGCTCCCGAGCGGGCCCGCACGACGCGGAAGTACTCCACCCACTGCGCCAGGGCGAGCCCGCCGAACAGCGCCCACAGGCTCCCCCCGGCGGCGGCTGAGGCGATCAGGACGACGAGCAGGAGCGGGAGCGCGACGAGCACCTCCGAGATCCCGCGCAGCGCCGCGTCGACGACCCCGCGCCGCCACGCGGCCAGCACGCCGGCGCCGGCGCCGAGCAGCGCCGCGACCGCCACGGCGAGCAGGGCCAGGGAGAGGGACAGGCGCGTCGCGGACACCAGGCGCGCGGCCACGCTGCGGCCGAGGTGGTCGCGCCCGAGGGGCTCGGCGAGGGTCGGTGCCTCCAGGGAGCGGGCGAGGTCCTGCGCGGTCGGGTCGCGCCACACCAGGGGGCCGAGCAGCGCGAGCAGGACGAGCCCGGCGAGCACCGCCGCCGCGAGCACCTGGCTCCCGGTGGCCCGGGGCAGCGACACGGCCCGGCGCAGCGACACGGCCCGGGGCAGCGCCCGGACCAGCGGGGGGGTCCGGCGGCCCATCACGCGATGCCGGCCCGGGCGCGCGGTCGCGGGTCGAGCGCGAGCGTCGCCAGGTCGACCACGGCGTCGATCGCCACGACGAGCAGCGCGAGCGCGAGCGCGGTCGCCTGCAGCACCGGCACGTCGCGCCAGAAGACCGCGTGCACCAGGGCGTGCCCCAGGCCCGGCCACGCGAACAGGCTCTCCACGACGACCACGCCCTCGACGAGCACCAGCGCCTGGGCACCGAGGTAGGCGACCAGCGTCACCCCGGTGTTGCGGGCCACGTGGCGCACGAGCACCGCACGGGGCCGCAGCCCCTTGGTCTCGGCGAAGCGGACGTGCTCGCTCGCCATCACCTGCCCGACGGCGTCCCGCGCGATCCGGGCGAACAGGCCCGACAGGCCGACGGCGAGCGTCAGCGCCGGCAGCACGACGCTGCTGCGCTCCGCGTGCCCCCCGACGGGCAGGACGCCGAGGTGCACCGCGAGGACGAGCACGAGGACCAGCCCGAGCAGGAACGGCGGCAGCGCCCGGGCCCCGGCCACCCACAGCGACGTCAGGCGGTCCAGGGCACCGCCGGGGCGCAGGGCCGCGAGCGCGCCGAGGACGGTGCCGGCGCCGAACGCCGTCGCCAGGGCCACCGCCGCCAGGTGCGCCGTGCTGGCCAGCGCCAGGGACAGCTCGTGCCAGACGCCCGCCCCGGTGACGAGCGAGGTGCCCAGGTCGAAGCGGGCGAGGTCGCCGAGCCAGGCGAGCAGCTGCTGCCAGGCGGGCCGGTCCAGGCCCAGCTCGGCGCGCACGGCCTCGGCGCTCGCCGCGCTGACCTGGTCGTAGCCGTAGCGGCCCGCGGCGATGCGGAAGGCGACGTCGCCGGGCAGGCCCTGCACGATCGCGAAGCAGGCCACCGCGACCGCCAGCGCGACGGCGACGCCCTGCGCGGCCCGCTGCGCGAGCACCCGCGCCGCGCCGCTCACGACGCCCACCGGACGTCGCTGAGCCGCCAGCTGCGCTCCAGCGGGTCCAGGACCAGGCCGTCGACGCGGTCGCTGACCACCGCGTTCTGCCGGTACCAGGCGACGGGGATGACCGGCAGCTGCTCCTGCAGGACGTCGGCGACCTCGGTGCGCAGCGCCGCCGCGCGCTCGCCCTGCGCTCCGGCGGCGAGCTCGTCCAGCGCCGCGGTGACCCTGCGGTCCGACCAGCCCATCGCGCCGAAGCCGGCTCCGGTGGGGCCGAAGTCCTCCAGCAGCGTGACCAGGGGGTCCGGCACGAGCGCGAAGCTGCGCGCGTACAGGCCGAGCTCGAGGGAGCCGTCCTGGTGCCCGGCCGGGATCTCGCTGGAGCTGCCCACCTGCACGGCCAGGGCGATCCCGACCTCCTCCAGCGCCGACTGCACCGCGGTGGCGATGACCGGCAGCTCGGGCCGGTCGGGGAAGGTGCGCAGCTCCAGCTCCAGCCGCTGACCGTCGCGCTGCAGGACGCCGTCCTCGCCCGGCGTCCAGCCCGCCTGCGCGAGCAGGGCGCGGGCCGCTGCGGGGTCGTGCCGGAGCGGCGCGACGGCGTCCGAGTGCCACTGCTGCAGGGACGGCGGGAACAGCTGGGTCGCGGCCATCTCGGGGTCGCGCAGCAGCGCCCGGGCCATCGCCTCGCGGTCCAGGGCCAGGCTCAGCGCCCGCCGCACCCGCACGTCGCCGAGGACGGGGTGGTCCCCGTCCACCTTGACCTGGATCGTGCGGGGCAGGGTGACGGACTCGACGTCGAGGCCGTCCGCGTCCCGGACGCGCGCCAGGCTCACCGGGTCCATGCCGAAGGTGACGTCGGCCTGGCCGCTCTCGGCCATCAGCGCCCGGCTCTCCGCCCGTCCGACGGCCTGGTAGCTGATCGCCTCGACCGCCGGCGGCCGCCCGTCCCAGCCGTCGAAGGCGACGACGTCGATGCGCGACGGCTGCTGCAGGTCCGCCACCCGGTACGGCCCGGAACCGACGACCTCCCGCACGGCTCCGTCGGGCCCGTAGGCGGAGGGCGCCAGGACCTGGGCGCTGGTGTGGGCCAGCACCGCGGGCAGCGGCGCGAACGGCTCGGACAGCTCGACCACGACGCTCCCGCCCTCGGCGCGCACCGTCGCGACCGGCACCTCGGTCAGCGGCGTCCCGGCCTTCTCGCGGGCGACGTCCAGGCAGGCCGCGACCGCCTCGGCCGTGACCGGCGTGCCGTCGTGGAAGCGGGCGCCCTCGCGCAGCCGGAACGTCCACGAGAGCCCGTCCGGCGCCGGCTCCCACGCCGTCGCCAGTCCCGCTCGCAGGTCCCCGCGCTCGTCCGCGTCGACCAGCGTCTCGGCGACCTCGAGCCGGGTGAAGAAGCCGCCGCTGGTCGACGGGTCGAGGCTGTGCACCTCGAACGGGCCGACGGCGGAGAGCTCTCCGGCCCCGGCGGCGCCGCTCGTTCCCGTCCCGTCCCCGCCGGTCCCGCCCGCGGTGCAGGCCGTCAGCGCTGCCACCAGCGCGAGGGCGGCGCCCGTCGCTCCTGCTCCGCCCTGCCCCGTCCGTCGTCGCACCCGTCGCACCCGCCTTCCGCGCCATCGTCCCGGTCCCTCAGGGCAGCATGCTAACGGTAACAGTTATCAATCTAGCGACAGAGTCGTGGATGCCAGCGCCCTCGGGCGCCCACGAACCACGGCGAGTGCCCTGAGGACGGCGGGCTCCGACCGGGGTCAGCGGGAGAGCAGATGCGGTGAGGCGCGACCGGTGGCGCAGGAGTCTGCGAGCGGGATGGTCACCGCACAGCCGCGGACCGCCGAGGAGGCCGCCCAGGCCGAGGACGCGATCACGGGTTCAACCACGCTGCGTAGGGGAACAACACGCCACAGCAACGGACGGGAGGCTCCACCGCTCGGGAACGCACCGAGGAGAGCTGGGGCCGGGACACAGCGAGGAGATCCGGTGGTCGTGGACGAGCGCCCGTGCGACTGAGGCTGCCCAAGGACGCGAAGGCCCCCCTGCTGGCGCGGGCCTTCGTGCGGACCGCGATGTGCGAGAAGCACTCGCGCGAGGCGCGGGACGAGGTCGAGCTGCTCGTCTCCGAGCTGGTGACCAACGCCGTGGTCCACGGCGGGTCCCTGGTCACGATGGAGGTGGACTGCGAGGGACCGCAGGGCATCGCGGTGACCGTCAGAGACAGCAGCCCCTCCTGGCCGGTCAGCCGCTCCGCCGGCCCGCTCGACGAGGGAGGGCGGGGCATGGCGCTGGTGGAGCTCATCAGCGACGCCTGGGGCGTGCACGAGGCGGGCCTTCCGCAGGCGCCCGATGACGGGCAGGCCGCCTCCGCGGGACCGGTGGACCAGGTGCTCGCTCGCGTGCCGCGCCAGGCGCAGGGGAAGGCGGTGTGGTTCCGGCTGGCCGGCTGACTGCCGCCGTGTGTGGTCGTCCTCCGCGGGACTGCTGCCGCTGGCTGGGTGCTGGCCGGGTGCTGGCCGGGTGTGGGGGCGGTGGGGTGGTGGGGGTATGGGTGTGGGCCACCCCCGGCCCCTCACCACTCTTCAGCGGTGAGGGGACCAGGAATGGCCCACATCCTAGATCGGGTCCGGCGGTGACCTACTCTCCCACGCAGCTTCCCACGCAGTACCATCGGCGCTGGTGGGCTTAGCTTCCGGGTTCGGAATGGGACCGGGCGTTTCCCCACCGCTATGACCGCCGAAACACTCTCGAGTTGAACCGGACACCCCACCCACCACCACTCACCCGGTGACAGGCTGGTGACAGACGAGGGCCGACCGTTCCTCGGGAACCGCACAGTGGACGCGACACACCCGTTCCGCACGCAGTGTGTGACAAGTCATCGGCTTATTAGTACCGGTCAGCTCAGGCATCACTGCCCGTACACATCCGGCCTATCAACCCAGTCGTCTTCTGGGAGCCTCTCGGGGTCGAACCCCACGGAGACCTCATCTCGAAGCAGGCTTCCCGCTTAGATGCTTTCAGCGGTTATCCCTTCCGAACGTAGCCAACCAGCCGTGCTCCTGGCGGAACAACTGGCACACCAGAGGTTCGTCCGTCCCGGTCCTCTCGTACTAGGGACAGCCCTTCTCAAGTCTCCAACGCGCGCAGCGGATAGGGACCGAACTGTCTCACGACGTTCTAAACCCAGCTCGCGTACCGCTTTAATGGGCGAACAGCCCAACCCTTGGGACCTACTCCAGCCCCAGGATGCGACGAGCCGACATCGAGGTGCCAAACCATGCCGTCGATATGGACTCTTGGGCAAGATCAGCCTGTTATCCCCGGGGTACCTTTTATCCGTTGAGCGACCGCGTTTCCACGAACCACGGCCGGATCACTAGTTCCGACTTTCGTCCCTGCTCGACCCGTCAGTCTCGCAGTCAAGCTCCCTTGTGCACTTACACTCGACACCTGATTGCCAACCAGGATGAGGGAACCTTTGAGCGCCTCCGTTACCTTTTAGGAGGCAACCGCCCCAGTTAAACTACCCACCAGGCACTGTTCCTGGTCCGGATCACGGACCGAGGTTAGATGTCCAGAACGACCAGAGTGGTATTTCAACGGCGACTCCACCGACACTGGCGTGCCGGCTTCACAGTCTCCCACCTATCCTACACAAGCCGTCCCGAACACCAATACCAAGCTGTAGTGAAGGTCCCGGGGTCTTTCCGTCCTGCTGCGCGTAACGAGCATCTTTACTCGTAGTGCAATTTCGCCGAGTTCGCGGTTGAGACAGCGGAGAAGTCGTTACGCCATTCGTGCAGGTCGGAACTTACCCGACAAGGAATTTCGCTACCTTAGGATGGTTATAGTTACCACCGCCGTTTACTGGCGCTTAAGTTCTGAGCTTCGCTCCGAAGAGCTGACCCGTCCCCTTAACGTTCCAGCACCGGGCAGGCGTCAGTCCGTATACATCGTCTTGCGACTTCGCACGGACCTGTGTTTTTAGTAAACAGTCGCTTCTCCCTGGTCTCTGCGGCCGTCGGACCTAGCCTGTGCAGGCTTCAGCCCTAGGGCCCCCCTTCTCCCGAAGTTACGGGGGCATTTTGCCGAGTTCCTTAACCACGATTCTCTCGATCGCCTCGGTATTCTCTACCTGACCACCTGAGTCGGTTTGGGGTACGGGCGGCTCGAACCTCGCGCCGAGGCTTTTCTCGGCAGTATGGGATCACCCTGCTTCCCGCATACGCGGTCACCATCAGGTCTCAGGCTGCATGGGATGCGGATTTGCCTACACCCCGCCCTACACCCTTGGACGTGGACTACCATCGCCACGCGGTGGCTACCCTGCTGCGTCACCCCTGTTAATGCGCTTACCTACTACCGGATCGGGTCGCGCGCTCCACCAGACCTTCCCGAAGGAAGACCCAGCTTCGGGCGCTGAGCATCACCGGGCTCGGTATGGGCGGTCCTTCGCCGGTACGGGAATATCAACCCGTTGTCCATCGACTACGCCTGTCGGCCTCGCCTTAGGTCCCGACTTACCCAGGGCGGATTAGCCTGGCCCTGGAACCCTTGGTCATTCGGCGGACGGGTTTCTCACCCGTCTTTCGCTACTCATGCCTGCATTCTCACTCGTGTGGGGTCCACGGCTGGATCCCTCCGCCGCTTCACTCCCCACACGACGCTCCCCTACCCATCCACACGCCTGGACCACGAAGGCCTGGCGCCGTGTGAATGCCACAGCTTCGGCGGTGTGCTTGAGCCCCGCTACATTGTCGGCGCGGAATCACTTGACCAGTGAGCTATTACGCACTCTTTCAAGGGTGGCTGCTTCTAAGCCAACCTCCTGGTTGTCTGTGCAACTCCACATCCTTTCCCACTTAGCACACGCTTAGGGGCCTTAGCTGGTGGTCTGGGCTGTTTCCCTCTCGACTACGAAGCTTATCCCCCGCAGTCTCACTGCCACGCTCTCACTTACCGGCATTCGGAGTTTGGCTGACGTCAGTAACCTTGTGGGGCCCATCGGCCATCCAGTAGCTCTACCTCCGGCAAGAAACACGTGACGCTGCACCTAAATGCATTTCGGGGAGAACCAGCTATCACGAAGTTTGATTGGCCTTTCACCCCTACCCACAGGTCATCCCCCAGGTTTTCAACCCTGGTGGGTTCGGTCCTCCACGCGGTCTTACCCGCGCTTCAACCTGCCCATGGGTAGATCACTTCGCTTCGGGTCTAGAGCACGCGACTACACCGCCCTGTTCGGACTCGCTTTCGCTACGGCTTCCCCCCACGGGTTAACCTCGCCACGCACCACTAACTCGCAGGCTCATTCTTCAAAAGGCACGCCGTCACCCCTGCTAGGGAGGCTCCGACGGATTGTAGGCACACGGTTTCAGGTACTATTTCACTCCCCTCCCGGGGTACTTTTCACCTTTCCCTCACGGTACTCGTCCGCTATCGGTCACCAGGGAGTATTTAGGCTTAGGGGGTGGTCCCCCCAGATTCGTACGGGATTTCTCGGGCCCCGTACTACTTGGGATCCCTCTCGGGAGGCCACGCCATTTCGTCTACGGGGGTGACACCCTCTGTGCCGGGCCTTTCAAGACCCTTCGACTATGACGCGGCTTTCTGACTCCCCGCCCGAGTGGCAGCTCGGACTGAAAGGTCCCTCAACCCCGACCGCGCAACGCCTACCAGCTGTTCCACGCGACCGGTTTGGCCTGTTCCGCTTTCGCTCGCCACTACTCACGGAATCGCTGTTGCTTTCTCTTCCTGTGGGTACTGAGATGTTTCACTTCCCCACGTGCCCTCCACGCACCCTATGTGTTCAGGTGCGGGTGACTGGACATGACTCCAGCCGGGTTCCCCCATTCGGACATCCTCGGATCACAGTTCGGTTGCCAACTCCCCGAGGCTTATCGCAGGCTCCTACGTCCTTCTTCGGCTCCTGGTGCCAAGGCATCCACCGTGTGCCCTTATCAACTTGACCACACTGCTTCCCCACCCGAACCCCCTCCCGCTGCGGCACGCGCAGACGAAGAGGACGTGCAGGCGGAGTCGTTAAAGATGCTCGCGTCCACTGTGCAGTTCTCAAGCAACGGGCGGCGCGCTGCACCTGCGCTGGCGCCTACCCCACCCCACCGCACACCGCGGTCGAGGAGGGCGGTTCACCCAGCCGTGCAACGGCCCGCACCAGACCCGCTCCCACCCACCCCGACCAGGGGCGGGATGGCCAGCAGGCCCGGTCCGAAGGAGCAGGCAGTACCTGTTCCCTCAGGACCCAACAGCGTGTCCACGCCCCAGACTCCCTCCACCACACGCGTTCCCCACCCACTCCCAGCCGAAGCCGGGCACCGGGTCGTACTAGCGCGCAACGAAGAGCTCCGCGACGCCATGTCGACGTTCCACCCGTGAGCACCGCTCCCCGAACGCTCGCCGAGGACGCGGGCCTGGACGCCCACCCCGCAGGATGCGCGCCAGCTGCTCCTTAGAAAGGAGGTGATCCAGCCGCACCTTCCGGTACGGCTACCTTGTTACGACTTCGTCCCAATCGCCAGTCCCACCTTCGACGGCTCCCTCCCACGAGGGGTTGGGCCACCGGCTTCGGGTGTTACCGACTTTCGTGACGTGACGGGCGGTGTGTACAAGCCCCGGGAACGTATTCACCGCAGCGTTGCTGATCTGCGATTACTAGCGACTCCGACTTCACGGGGTCGAGTTGCAGACCCCGATCCGAACTGAGACCAGCTTTTTGGGATTCGCTCCACCTCACGGTCTCGCAGCCCTTTGTACTGGCCATTGTAGCATGCGTGAAGCCCAAGACATAAGGGGCATGATGATTTGACGTCATCCCCACCTTCCTCCGAGTTGACCCCGGCAGTCTCCTATGAGTCCCCGCCATCACGCGCTGGCAACACAGGACGAGGGTTGCGCTCGTTGCGGGACTTAACCCAACATCTCACGACACGAGCTGACGACAACCATGCACCACCTGTGCAGGATCCCTTGCGGACCCGCCATCTCTGGCGGATTACCCTGCATGTCAAGCCTTGGTAAGGTTCTTCGCGTTGCATCGAATTAATCCGCATGCTCCGCCGCTTGTGCGGGGCCCCGTCAATTCCTTTGAGTTTTAGCCTTGCGGCCGTACTCCCCAGGCGGGGCGCTTAATGCGTTTGCTGCGGCACGGAGCTCGTGGAATGAGCCCCACACCTAGCGCCCAACGTTTACGGCGTGGACTACCAGGGTATCTAATCCTGTTCGCTACCCACGCTTTCGCTCCTCAGCGTCAGTTACAGCCCAGAGACCCGCCTTCGCCACCGGTGTTCCTCCTGATATCTGCGCATTCCACCGCTACACCAGGAATTCCAGTCTCCCCTACTGCACTCTAGTCTGCCCGTACCCACTGCAGGCGCGGGGTTGAGCCCCGCGTTTTCACAGCAGACGCGACAGACCGCCTACGAGCTCTTTACGCCCAATGATTCCGGACAACGCTTGCACCCTACGTATTACCGCGGCTGCTGGCACGTAGTTAGCCGGTGCTTCTTCTGCAGGTACCGTCACTTCCGCTTCTTCCCTGCTGAAAGAGGTTTACAACCCGAAGGCCTTCATCCCTCACGCGGCGTCGCTGCGTCAGGCTTCCGCCCATTGCGCAATATTCCCCACTGCTGCCTCCCGTAGGAGTCTGGGCCGTGTCTCAGTCCCAGTGTGGCCGGTCGCCCTCTCAGGCCGGCTACCCGTCGTCGCCTTGGTAGGCCATCACCCCACCAACAAGCTGATAGGCCGCGAGCCCATCCCCGACCGAAAAGACTTTCCACACCACCGGATGCCCGGTGGCGTCGTATCCGGTATTAGCCCCGGTTTCCCGGAGTTATCCCAGAGTCAGGGGCAGGTTGCTCACGTGTTACTCACCCGTTCGCCACTGATCACCCCCAGCAAGCTGGAGGATCACCGTTCGACTTGCATGTGTTAAGCACGCCGCCAGCGTTCGTCCTGAGCCAGGATCAAACTCTCCGTTGATGTCCGCACCAGCCCCCGCACGACACGGAGACCGGACACTGGAACCAGCCCACCGAAGCGGACCAGAGATCGATCTGGCCTGAAAACACGCCCCTCCGACCCACCCGGGCCGAAGAGACCTGATCCATGCCACACAAAGTCCCGACACTCCCCACCCAGCCCCATCCAGGGAACCGAGCACCAAAGCACCGACACCCATGGCATCGACATGTGACACGCTGTTGAGTTCTCAAGGAACAGACGCACACCGACCACGGCCTCCCAGCCGATCGCGATGGCTCATGTGGTGACACAGATGCTAACGGCCCCTCAGGCCGGTTCATTCCATGTCGGTGATCCGCTCCGTGGGGACCGGCCACCTCGTGGTGTCCGTTCCTCCCTGCCGTGCGAACGACGAGTACGTTACGCCAGCCCGGACGCCGGGTCAAACCGGGGTGTCACGCTCCGCGCCCTGCCGGTGGCGGTGCGGTGACGAGTGGGTCGACCACCTCCCGGGCCGCGGTGTTCCTCCCGGCGCCGGGCCGCGACCGGCCGCGCCGGGCCCTGCGCACCCCTCAGGACGGGACGACCTCGACCGCACCCAGGGTGCGCCGTCCCCGCCGCAGGACCAGCCACCGCCCCTGGAGGAGCTCGGAGGCGTCGAGCGGGGCGTCGGCGTCGCTCACGCGGTCGTTGTTCACGTACGCGCCCCCCTCCGCCACCGCCCGCCGCCCCGCCGACACGCTGGGGACCACCCCGGCCGCGGCCAGCAGGCGCGGCACCTCCAGGGCCTCCCCCGCACCGACGCGGGCCACGGGCAGCTCCGCCACGGCGTCGGCGAGGGTCCGCGCGTCGAGGGCGCGCAGGTCCCCGCGGCCGAACAGGGCGGCGCTGGCCGCCTCGGCGCGGGCCGTGGCCTCGGCGCCGTGGACGAGGGTCGTGACGTCGCGGGCGAGCGCCCGCTGCGCGGCGCGGGCCTGGGGCCGCTCGGCCGCCTCGGCCTCGAGGGCCTCCACCTCCTCGCGGCCGCGGAAGGTCAGGGCCCGCAGGTAGGTGCCCACGCGCTCGTCCTCGGCGGCGAGCCAGAACTGGTAGAAGGCGTAGGGGCTGGTCAGCTCCGGGTCCAGCCACACCGCTCCGGACTCCGTCTTGCCGAACTTCGTGCCGTCCGCCTTGGTCAGCAGCGGGGTCGCCAGGGCGTGCACGCGCTCGGCGTCGACGCGGCGGATCAGCTCGGCGCCGGCGGTGATGTTGCCCCACTGGTCGCTGCCGCCCAGCTGCAGCCTGCAGCCGTGCCGGCGGTGCAGCTGCAGGTAGTCGTTGCTCTGCAGGAGGACGTAGCTGAACTCGGTGTAGCTGATGCCGCCCGCGGCCAGGCGCGCGGCGACGGCCTCGCGGTCGAGCATGCGGTTGACGCTGAAGTGCCTGCCGACGTCGCGCAGCAGCTCGATCGCCGACATCGGCGCCGTCCACTCCAGGTTGTCCACCATCCGCGCGGCCGCCGGGCCGGTGAAGTCCAGGAACGGCTCGATCTGGCGGCGCAGGCGCTGCGTCCACCCGGCCACGACCTCCGGGCTGTTCATCGCCCGCTCCCCCGAGGCCTTCGGGTCCCCGATCAGGCCCGTGGCCCCGCCGACGAGGGCGAGCGGGCGGTGGCCGGCGTCCTGCAGGCGGCGGGCGGTGAGGACCTGCACCAGGTGGCCGACGTGCAGGCTCGGCGCCGTGGGGTCGAAGCCCACGTAGTACGCGACCGGCCCGGCGGCGAGCTCGGCGGCCAGCGCGGCCTCGTCGGTGGCGTGCGCCACCAGGCCCCGCCAGCGCAGCTCCTCCAGGATGTCGGCCACGGTGCTCCTCCGCTCCGGCGGGCCGCCCGCCGGCCCGCGCGGCGACCAGCCTGCCCGATCAGGTGCGCGGGCGCCGACGCGGCACCGCGGCCCGGTAGGCCGAGACCGTCGCCTCGCCGTCGAGCCAGGAGCGCCACGGGAAGGAGGCGGCGTCCCCGCCGGGACCGGCCACGCCCACGCGCGCACCGGTGCGCACGGCGGCGCCCGGGACGGCCGCGCCCGCCAGCACGCGCAGCGCGGCCGCGGGAGCGCACAGGTCCGCGCCGTCCAGCGCGCGGTCGACCCCGAGGGCCGCCGCCAGGCGGGCGGGGCCGCGGGCGAGGTCGCGGTCGGTGCGCGCGCTGGGGCGCCGCGCCCGCGCCAGCGCGCGGCCCTCGACGACCTCCCCCGCGCGCACGAGCACCGCGGACGCCCGGCCCGCGGGGCCGCAGACGAGGTTCAGGCACCAGTGCATGCCGTAGCTGAGGTAGACGTAGGCGTGCCCGGGCGGGCCGAACATCACCGCCGTGCGCGGCGTGCGCCCGCGGAAGGCGTGCGAGCCGGGGTCGTCCTCGCCGGCGTAGGCCTCGACCTCGGTGAGGCGGACGGCGACCGCGCCCTCGACCGTCCGGTGCTGCAGGACGCGGCCCAGCAGGTCGGCGGCCACGTCGAGCACCGGGCGGTCGAAGAACGCGCGCGGCAGCACGGCGGACGGCTCGAGCGGCTCGGGGTGCTCGGTCGGCTCGGGCGGCGGCACGGGGCGCTCAGGCGAGCCGGGCGGCGGCCAGGGCGGCGCGCAGCTCCGCCAGCTGCTCGGCCACGCGCACCGGCGCCGTCCCGCCGCGCGCGTCGCGGGAGGCCAGCGACCCGGCGACGGTGAGGACGTCGCGGACGTCGGGGCCCAGGTGCGGGGAGATCGCGGCCAGCTCGTCGTCGGACAGCTCGTGCAGCTCGACCCCGAGCTCCTCGCAGCGGCGCACGCAGGCCCCCGCGACCTCGTGGGCGACGCGGAACGCGACGCCGCGGCGCACGAGGTGCTCGGCGACGTCCGTGGCGAGGGAGAAGCCCTGCGGGGCGAGCTCCTCCATCCGAGCGGTGCGGAAGCGCAGCGTGGCGACCATGCCGGTGACCGCCGGCAGCAGCACCTCCAGGGTGTCGGCCGCGTCGAAGACCGGCTCCTTGTCCTCCTGCAGGTCGCGGTTGTACGCCAGCGGCAGGCCCTTGAGGGTGGCGAGCAGCCCCGTCAGGTCCCCGATCAGCCGGCCCGCCTTGCCGCGCGCGAGCTCCGCGACGTCGGGGTTCTTCTTCTGCGGCATGATGCTCGACCCGGTCGAGTAGGCGTCGTCCAGCTCGACGAACCCGAACTCCCTCGTGGCCCACAGCACGACCTCCTCCGCGATCCGGGAGAGGTCCACGCCGACCATCGCGGCGACGAAGGCGAACTCGGCGGCGACGTCGCGCGAGGCCGTCCCGTCGATGCTGTTGGGCACCGAGCCGGCGAACCCGAGCTCGGCGGCGACGGCCTGCGGGTCCAGGCCCAGGGAGGAGCCGGCCAGGGCGCCGGAGCCGTAGGGCGACAGCGCGGCCCGGTCGTCCCAGTCGGCGAGGCGGTCGAGGTCGCGCAGCAGCGCCCAGGCGTGGGCGAGCAGGTGGTGGCTGAGCAGCACCGGCTGGGCGTGCTGCAGGTGCGTGCGCCCGGGCACCGCGACGCCGAGGTGCGCCTCGGCCTGGTCGGCCAGGACCGCCACGAGCTCGGCCACCAGCGCGCCCACGCGGCGCGCGGCGTCGCGCAGGTGCATCCGCAGCAGGGTCGCGACCTGGTCGTTGCGCGAGCGCCCGGCGCGCAGCCTGCCGCCGAGGTCGGTGCCGGCCCGCTCCAGCAGCCCGCGCTCGAGGGCCGTGTGCACGTCCTCGTCGTCCGGTGCGGGCCCGAACGCGCCGGAGCGCACGTCGTCCAGCAGCTCCTGCAGGGCGGTGAGCATGCCGGCCAGCTGGTCGTCGGTGAGCAGGCCCGCGGCGTGCAGGACCCGCGCGTGCGCCATCGACGCCCGCACGTCGTAGGGGGCCAGCCGCCAGTCGAAGTGGGTGCTGCGCGAGAGCTCGGCGAGCGCGGCCGCGGGGCCGCCGGCGAAGCGGCCGCCCCACAGCGACAGCGGCCGGCCCTCCTGACCGGCGTCCTGGCCGGCGTCCTGGCCGGTGTCCTGCTCAGCCACGGGCGGCGCGATCGGTCACGGGGAGGCTCCTTCGGGAGGCAGGGACGGGTCGTCCGCGCCGTGCGGTGCGGACTCGCGCCCGTCGGCGAGGGCGAGCAAGCGCGCCGCCAGCTCGGCGCCGCCGTCCGCGGTGCGCGCGACGAGCAGCACGGTGTCGTCCCCGGCGACGCACCCGAGCACCTCGGGCACGGCGGCGTGGTCGACGGCGGAGGCGAGGAACTGCGCCGCCCCGGGCGGGGTGCGCAGGACGACGAGGTTGGCGCAGGCCTCGGCGGTGACGAGGAGGTCCTCGCACAGGCGGCCGAGCCGGGCGTCGGCGACGCCGGCGCCGACGGCGGGGCGCGGCGTGCGGTCCCCGCCCTCGGCCGGGACGGCGTACACGAGGCCGTGCTCGGAGCGCACCTTGACCGCCCCGAGCTCGACGAGGTCGCGGGAGAGCGTGGCCTGGGTGACGGCGAGCCCGTCGGCGGCGAGCAGGTCGGCCAGCTCGGCCTGCGAGCGCACGGCGGTGCGCCCCAGCAGGTCGGTGATGCGGGCGTGGCGGGCGGCGCGGGTGGCGGGGATGCTCACCGGCCGCTCGCCGGCGGGCCGCTGCTCCAGGGCCGGGCCTGCCCGCTGCGCTCGAGCAGCCAGACGAGCAGCGCCTTCTGCGCGTGCAGGCGGTTCTCCGCCTCGTCCCACACCCAGGAGGCGGGCCCGTCGACGAGCTCGGCGGCGACCTCCCTGCCGCGGTAGGCGGGCAGGCAGTGCAGGACGCCGGCGCCGGGCGCCGCGGCGGCCAGCAGCTGCGGGGTGAGCGCGAACGGCACGAAGGGCGCGGAGCGCTCGGCCGCCTCCGCCTCCTGGCCCATCGACACCCACGTGTCGGTGGCCACGACGTGCGCGCCCGCCACGGCGCGCTCGGCGTCGTCGACGACGGTGACCGAGCCGCCGGTGGCGGCGGCGAGCGCCCGCGCGGCGTCGAGGACCCCGGGGTGCGGCTGGTGCCCGGCCGGGGTGCCGATGCGCACGTGCAGGCCGGCCACGGCGCCGCCGAGGGCGTAGGAGTTCGCCATGTTGTTCGCCCCGTCGCCGAGGTAGGCGAGCACCGTGCCGGGCAGGGCGCCCACGCCGCCGCGGCGCTCGGCGACGGTGAGCAGGTCGGCGAGGACCTGGCAGGGGTGCAGCAGGTCGGTGAGGGCGTTGACGACGGGCACGCGCGAGTGCGCGGCCATCTCCTCCAGGCCCGCCTGGGCGAAGGTGCGCCAGACGATGGCGGCGACCTGGCGCTCGAGCACGCGCGCGGTGTCGGCGACGGGCTCGCCGCGCCCGAGCTGGCTGGTGGCGGCGTCGAGGACGAGGGGGAGGCCGCCGAGCTCGGCGACGCCCGCGCTGAAGGACACGCGCGTGCGGGTGGAGGGCTTGTCGAAGATGACCGCGACGCAGCGGGGCCCCTCCAGCGGGCGCGCGGTCAGGTGGCCCTGCGCCCGCTGCGCCTTCAGCTCCAGCGCCAGGGCGAGCACCTGCGCCTGCTCGGCGGTGCTCAGGTCGTCGTCGCGCAGGAAGTGGCGCACGCTCACCGGGAGCCTCCCGGCGCGGTGGGGACGGAGCCGGCGGGGTCGGCGCGGTCGGCGGCGTCGGCGCGGTCCAGCAGCTCGGGCAGCGCGGTCGTGAACTCCTCCAGCTGCTCCGGGGAGATCACCAGCGGTGGCGCGAGGCGGACGGCGTCGGGGGCGACGGCGTTGACGACGAACCCGGCCGCCAGGGCGGCGTCGGCGAGGGCGGCGGCCGCGGGGCGGGCCAGGACCAGCGCCCGCAGCGCCCCGACGCCGCGCACGCCGACCAGCAGCGGGTGCTCGAGCGCGCCGGCGGCGGTCGCCAGGCGCCCGCCGATGGCGGTGGCGGCGGCCAGCAGGTCGTCGCGCTCGACCGCGTGCAGCACCGCCAGGCCCGCGGCCGCGGCGACCGGGTTGCCCCCGAACGTCGTGCCGTGCTGGCCGGCGGACAGCAGGGACGCCGTCCGCTCCCCCAGCGCGACGGCGGCGCCGACCGGAACGCCGCCGCCGAGGCCCTTGGCGACCGTGACGACGTCCGGGAGCACGCCCTCGGGCAGGCCGAGGCCGGGCAGCTGGTGGGCGAACCAGGCGCCCGTGCGGGCGACGCCGGTCTGCACCTCGTCGAGGACGAGCAGCGCGCCGGCGCGGGTGGTGACCTCGCGGGCGGCGGCGAGGTAGCCGTCGGGGGCCGGGCGCACGCCGGCCTCGCCCTGCACGGGCTCGAGCACGACCGCGGCGACCTGCGAGGGAGCCTGCGCGACGGCGGCGGCGAGGGCGTCGACGTCCCCGTAGGGCACGTGCTCCACCCCGGGCACGAGCGGGGCGAAGGGCTCGCGGTAGGCGGGCTTCCACGTCAGGGACAGCGCGCCCATGGTGCGCCCGTGGAAGGCGTCGACCGCGGCGATCACGCGCGGCCGCCCGGTGCGGCGGGCGATCTTGAACGCGGCCTCGTTGGCCTCCGCGCCGCTGTTGCAGAAGAACACCCCCGACCCGGCCGGGGCGCGCAGCACCTCCAGCAGCCGCTCGGCCAGCGCCACCTGCACGGGCGTGGCGAAGAAGTTCGACACGTGCCCGAGGGTGGCGAGCTGGCTGGTGACGGCGGCGGTCAGCAGCGGGTGGGCGTGGCCCAGCACGGACGTCGCGATGCCGGCGAGCAGGTCCAGGTAGCGGCGCCCGTCGGCGTCCCAGACCTGGGCGCCCTCCCCGCGCACGAGGACGCGCTTCGGGGTGCCGTAGGTGCCCAGCACCGAGCTCGCGTAGCGCTGCATCCACTCGGCGCCGCGCAGGCCGCCCAGCTCGGGCAGCGGGGAGGCGCCGGGCACCGGCTCGACCGCCGTGCCGCGCGCGCTCACGGGACCACCATGGTGCCGGTGCCGGAGTCGGTGAAGACCTCCAGCAGCAGCGAGTGCGCGGCGCGCCCGTCGACCACGTGCGCCGCCTCGACGCCGCCGCGCACGGCGCGCAGGCACGCCTCCATCTTCGGCACCATCCCCGACTGCAGGCCGGGCAGCAGCCGCTCCAGCTCGGCGGCGGTGACGGAGGAGACGAGCGAGGTGCGGTCGGGCCAGTCGGCGTACAGGCCCTCGACGTCCGTGAGGACGACGAGCTTGCGCGCGCTCAGGGCGCACGCCAGCGCGGCGGCGGCCGTGTCGGCGTTGACGTTCAGGACGCCCTCGCCCTCCTCGGAGGGGGCGATGGTGGAGACCACGGGGATCCGGCCGGCGTCGAGGAGGTCGACGACGGCGGCCGGGTCGACCTCGACGACGTCGCCGACGAGGCCGACGTCCACCGGGGCGCCGTCGACGACGGCGGTGCGGCGCCGGGCGGTGAACAGGCCGGCGTCCTCCCCCGACAGGCCGACCGCGTGGGGGCCGTACGCGTTGAGCAGCCCCACCAGCTCGCGCCCGACGGAGCCGGTGAGGACCATGCGCACGACGTCCATCACCTCCGGCGTCGTCACGCGCAGGCCGCCGCGGAACTCGCTGCGGATGCCGAGGCGGGCCAGCATCGCCGAGATCTGCGGACCCCCGCCGTGCACGACGACGGGGCGCAGCCCGGCCAGGCGCAGGAACGTCACGTCCTGGGCGAAGGCGCGCTTGAGCTCCTCGTCGACCATGGCGTTGCCGCCGTACTTGACGACGACGAGGGCGCCGCGGAAGCGCTGCAGCCAGGGCAGGGCCTCGACGAGGACGGCGGCCTTGTCGGAGGCGGTGAGCGCCGGGGGCGACGGGGCGGCGGTGGTCGGGGCGGGAGCGGCCGCGGGGGCGGTGGTGGTCATGTCGAGTAGGCGCTGTTCTCGTGGACGTAGTCGTGGGTCAGGTCGTTCGTCCACACCGTGGCGGACGCCGGGCCGGCGTGCAGGTCGACGAGGATCCGCACCTCGCGCGCCGAGAGGTCGACGCCCTCGCGCGGCTCGCCGATGCCGCCGGCGCGGCACACCCGCACCCCGTTGAAGGAGACGTCGAGGTCGGCGGGGTCGAAGGCCGCGGACGTCGTCCCGACGGCGGCGAGCACGCGGCCCCAGTTCGGGTCGCGGCCGAAGACGGCGGCCTTGAGCAGGTTCGAGCGGGCGACGGCCCGGCCGACCTCGACCGCGTCGTCCTCGCCGGCGGCACCGACGACCTCGACGGCGATGTCGTGGCTGGCGCCCTCGGCGTCGGCCACGAGCTGGCGGGCGAGGTCGGCGCACACCGCCGTGACGGCCTCGGTGAGCTCCTGCGCGCTCGGGCGGGCGCCGCTGGCGCCGGAGGCCAGCAGCAGCACGGTGTCGTTGGTGGACGCGCAGCCGTCGGAGTCCACGCGCTCGAACGTGACCCGGCTCGCCGCCCGCAGCGCGGCGTCGAGGTCGCCCGGCTCGGCGACGGCGTCGGTGGTCAGCACCACGAGCATCGTGGCCAGCCCGGGAGCGAGCATGCCGGCGCCCTTGGCCATGCCGCCGACCGACCAGCCGCCCGCGCCCGTGCGCACGGCCTGCTTCGGCACGGTGTCGGTGGTCATGATCGCGACCGCGGCGTCGTGCCCGCCGTCCGGGGACGCCGCGGCGGCGGCGGCGTCGACCCCGGCCAGCAGGCGGTCCATCGGCAGCCGCTGCCCGATCAGGCCCGTGGAGCACACCGCGACGTCGGCGGCGGAGGCGCCCAGGCGCTCGGCCGCGCGCTCGGCGGTGGTGTGGGCGTCGACGAAGCCGGCCGGGCCGGTGCAGGCGTTGGCGCCGCCGGAGTTGAGGACGACGGCGTCGCAGCGGCCGTCGGACAGCGCCTGGCGGGTCCACAGCACCGGCGCCGCCTGCACCCGGTTGCGGGTGAGCACGACCGCGGCGTCGTGGCGGGGGCCGTCGTTGACGACGAGGGCGACGTCGGGGCGACCGCTGGCCTTCAGGCCCGCGGTCGCGCCCGCGGCGCGGAACCCGGCGGGGGCGGTGACGCTCACGGCGCCACCCCCGCCACGGGCAGGCCCGTCGTCTCCGCCAGCCCGAGGGCGAGGTTGAGGCACTGGACGGCGGCGCCCGCGGTGCCCTTGGTGAGGTTGTCCACGGCGGCGACGACGACGACGCGCCCGGCGTGCTCGTCCACCGCCACCTGCAGGGCGACCGCGTTGGCGCCGAGGACGTCGGCCGTGCGCGGCCACCGCCCCTCGGGCAGCAGGTGCACGAACGGCTCGTCGGCGTAGCAGCGCTGCCAGGCCTCGCGCACCGCCGCGTGGCTGCCGGCAGCGCCGGTGCCGGTGGCCGTGCCGCCGCCGCTGCCGCGCAGCCGCGCGGTGCACGTGGCGAGGATGCCGCGCGGCATGGGCGCGAGGGTCGGGGTGAAGCTGACGCGCACCGCCTCCCCCGCGGCGGCGGAGAGGTTCTGCTCCACCTCCGGGGTGTGGCGGTGGCCGCCGCCGACGCCGTAGGCGGACATCGAGCCCATGACCTCCGCGCCGAGCAGGGAGGTCGCGGTCTTGCGCCCGGCGCCGGAGGTGCCGCTGGCGGCGACCACGACGACGTCGTCGGGCTCGAGCAGGCCGGCGGCGAAGCCGGGCGCGAGGGCGAGGGAGACGGCAGTGGGGTAGCAGCCGGGCACCGCGACCCGGCGGGCGCCGCGCAGGGCGTCGCGCCCGCGCCCGCCGCCGGCCAGGGGCAGCTCCGGCAGCCCGTAGGGCCAGGTGCCGGCGTGCTCGGTGCCGTAGAAGGCGCTCCAGGCGCCGGCGTCGGCGAGGCGGAAGTCCGCTCCGGCGTCGAGGACGACGACGTCGTCCGGCAGCTGCGCGACGAGGGCCGCGGAGGCGCCGTGGGGCAGGGCGAGTACGACCGCGTCGGCCCCGGCGAGCGCCTCGGGGGTCGTCGCCTCGAGCCGGCGGTCGGCCAGGGGCAGCAGGTGCGGGTGGTGCTCGCCGAGCCGGTCCCCGGCGCTGGACCCGGCGGTCAGGGCGCCGACCTCGACCTCGGGGTGGGCGAGCAGCAGGCGCAGCGCCTCACCGCCCGCGTAGCCGCTGGCCCCCGCGACCGCCACCGTCACCATGCTGCATGACCATACATGGCGCTGCATGAAGCACCACTCGGGGGCCTGGCGGCCCGGTCGGCGCCGCGGCCCCGCTCAGGCGAGCGGGTCGTCGGGGCCGTAGGGGAGCAGGCCCAGGGTGCGGGCGCGCTCGGGCAGCCCGGCCGCGGCGCGCTCGCGCAGCGCCGGGGCGGTGTCGACCCCGGCGCGCAGCATCCGGCCCGACCAGGGGTCGAGCTGGCCGCGGGCCATCGCGACGACGAGCGCGACGACGTCCTCGGGCTCGGTCCACTCGGTGCGGCCCTCGTGCACCGGCATGGCCGCCGTCATCGGGGTGCGCACCACGCCGGGTGCGAGCTCGAAGGCGCGCAGGCCGCGCTCGTACCCGGCGGCGTGCAGCGCGCCGCCGACGCGGAACAGCCCGGCCTTCGCGGCGCCGTAGGCGGAGTACAGCGCGTTGTCCTTGACCCCGGCGCCGGAGTTGAGGTCGACCACCCGCCCGCCGCCGCGCTCGAGCATGCCGGGCACGACGGCGCGGGCGCAGTGGAACGGCCCGAGCAGGTCGGCCTCGACGACCGTGCGCCACTGCTGCGGGTCGGCCTCCCAGAGGGGGACCTCCTCGGCCTCGATCACCCCGGCGCTGCTGACGAGCAGGTCGATCGGGCCGAGGGCGGCCTCGGCCCGATCGACGGCGGCGCGCACCTGCTCGACGTCCGTGACGTCGGCGGTCACCACCGCGCACCGGGCGCCGGCGCCCTCGACGTCCGCGGCGGTGGCCGCCAGCCGCTCGGCGTCCCGGCCGTGCACCGCCACCGCGAGCCCGGCGCGGGCGAGTCCTGCGGCGATGATGCGGCCGAGACCGCTGGAGGCCCCGGTGACCAGGGCGGTGCGGGCGGGCGGCGGCGCGCTCATCGCAGGGACCCTAGCGAGGAGCCAGGACCGCGAGCGCGGACAGGCGGGCGGCCTCGGCCATCCGGTCGTCGTGGGTGACGACGGCCCCCAGCTCCTCGCCGAGCTCGAGCGCGGTGGCGACGTGGATCGCGTCCGGCGGCCGCGGTCCGTGCGGGCCGTCGCGGGCCTGTCCGCGAGGACGCGGCGCAGGGCGGGGGCCTCCGCCTCCGGCAGGACGAGCTCCACGAGGGCCGAGGTGTCGAGGGAGAGCATCAGCAGCGCTCGTCGGCGCGCACCTCGGCCAGGACCTCGCTCAGCGTCGGCCCCTCCCGAGCGGGAGCGGGTTCGACGTCCGGGAGGTCGCCCGTGGCCTCGACGAGCCGCCCCTGCGCCCGCAACCGCTCCACCGCGGACTCCCTGACCGGCGTCAGGTGCGCAGCACCGCGCCGGTGCGACGGGCGGCCTCGGCGACCGCGGCCTCGCGCACGGCCGCGGTGTCGGCGGCCGTCAGGGTGCGGTCCGGGGCGCGCAGGCGCAGGGAGAAGGCCAGCGACTTCGAGCCCTCGGGCACCGGCGGGCCCGTGTAGACGTCGAAGGCGCGCACCTCCTCCACCAGCTCCGCGCGCCCGGCCGCGCCGATGCCCGCGAGCAGCGCGGAGCGCACCTCCTCGGCGGGCACGGCGGCGTCGACGACGAGCGCGAGGTCCTCCTTGGCGGGCGGGAACGCCGACAGGCGCGGCGCCGGCACCGCCTCCGGAGCGGCCGCGACGAGGGCGTCGAGGTCGAGCTCGAACGCCACCGTCCGCGGCGGCAGCTCCAGGGCCGCCACGACCGCCGGGTGCAGCTCCCCGGCGTGCCCGGCCGGGGTGCCGTCGGGCAGGGACAGCGCCGCGCACCGGCCGGGGTGCCAGGGGGCGTGGACGTCGGCGCGCACCGACAGCGGCACGCGCAGCACCTCGGCGACCCGCAGCGCCGCGGCGAGGGCGTCGGTGGAGTCCGCGGCCCGGCCGGGCCCCCACCACCCGGCGCGCTCGGCCCGCCCGCTGAGCACCCCGGCCACCCGCACGGGCTGCGGCGGCACGGCAGCCTCCAGCGCCGCGAGCTGCTCCGGGCTCGGCCGCGCCTGCACGCCGAGCCGCGGCGCGGGCGGGGCGCCGGCGAGCGGCCGCGTCACCCGCCCGACCTCGAACAGGGCGACGTCGCTCGCGCCCCGGCCGGTGTTGCGGCGCAGCGCGTCCACGAGCGCGGCGAGCAGGCTGGTGCGCAGCAGCGGCTGCTCCTCCGAGAGGGGGTTGGCCACGCGCAGGGCCCGCCGGCGCGGGTCGGCGGCGTCCAGCCCCAGCTCGTCGGCGCGCTGGGGAGAGGTGAAGGGGTGGGTGATGACCTCCACGAGCCCGGCCTCGGCGAGCGCGGCGGCCACCGCGCGCCGTCCGCGCTGGGCGGGGGTCAGCCCGCGCCCGGGCGGCGCGACGGGCAGCACCGAGGGGATCGCCGCGTACCCGTGCAGGCGCCCGACCTCCTCGACGAGGTCCGCCGCCCGGGCGACGTCGGGCCGCCAGCTCGGCGGCGTGACGAGCAGCTGCGCGCCGGGGGCGTCCGCGCCGTCGGGCGAGGCCTCGACGGCCACCCGGCAGCCGACCTGCTCCAGCAGCGCGACGACGCGCCCGGCCGGCACGTCGACCCCCAGCAGCCGGGACGGCGCGTCGGCGGGCATCCGCACCGGCGCCGGCTCCGGCACGGCGCCGGGGGCGACGACGTCGGTCACGGCCGGGTCGGCCACCCCGCCGCCGTGCTCGACGAGCAGGCGCACCGCCAGCTCGGCCGCAGCGGCCTGCAGCCGGGGATCGACCCCGCGCTCGAAGCGGCGGCTGGCCTCGCTGGGCAGCTTGTGCCGGCGGGCGGTGCGCGCGACCGTCACGGGGTCGAAGTGCGCGGCCTCGACGAGGACGTCGCGGGTGCCCTCGCGCACCTCGGTGGCCGCCCCGCCCATCACGCCGGCGAGGCCGATCGCGCGGGCCCCGGGACCGGAGGCGTCCTCGCCGTCGGTGATGAGCAGGTCCTCGAGGTCCAGGGCGCGCTCGACCCCGTCGAGGGTGGTCAGCCGCTCCCCCGGCCGGGCCCGGCGCACCACCAGCGCCCCGTCGACGGCCGCGAGGTCGTAGGCGTGCAGCGGCTGCCCGACCTCGAGCATCACGTGGTTGGTCACGTCGACCGCGAGGGAGATCGGGCGCACGCCCGCCTGCTGCAGGCGGCGGCGCAGCCACCACGGCGAGGGCGCGGCGGGGTCGACGCCGCGCACGACGCGGGTGACGAGCCGGGAGCAGCCGGGGCGCCCGTGGATCGGGGCGCCGTCCGCCAGGTGCACCGGGAAGCCCTCGCCGACGCCGCCGGCGCCCGGGACCGGCACCTCGACGTCCGCGGGGTCGTGGAAGGCGGTGGCGACGTCCAGGCCCGCGCCGTGGGCGTACTCGCGGGCGAGGCCGCGCACGCTCAGGCAGTACCCGCGGTCGGGGGTGACGTTGACCTCGACGACCTCGTCGCTCAGGCCGAGCAGCGCCAGGGCGTCCTGGCCGGGCGCCGCCCCGCCCGCCCCGGGCCCGAGGAGGCGCTGCAGGACGACGATCCCGGCGTGGTCGTCGCCGAGGCCCAGCTCGCGCGCCGAGCAGATCATGCCGTCGGAGACGTGGCCGTAGGTCTTCCGCGAGGAGATCGGGAACGGCCCGGGCAGCACGGCGCCCGGCAGGGCGACGACGACGAGGTCGCCCGCGGCGAAGTTCGACGCCCCGCACACGATGCCGCGCCCGGAGCCCGCGGGCCCGTCGGCGGCGCCGTCCCCGACGTCGACGGAGCACCAGCGGATGGTCCTGCCGTTCCTCTGCGGCTCCTCGGCGACGGCGAGCACGCGGCCGACGACGACCGGGCCGCGCACGCCGCCGCCGTGCAGCCCCTCCTCCTCCAGGCCCACGCGCACCAGGTCGGCCGCCACCTGCTCGCCCGTGGCGCCGACCGGCACGTCGACGCAGGCGCGCAGCCAGCTCAGCGGGGCGCGCATCACACCCCCGTCCCGAACGCCCGGCTGAACCGGACGTCGCCCTCGACCATGTCGCGCATGTCCGCGACGCCGTTGCGGATCTGCAGGATCCGCTCGATCCCCCACCCGAAGGCGAATCCGGTGTAGCGCTCGGGGTCGACGCCGCAGGCGCGCAGCACGTGCGGGTCGACCATGCCGCAGCCGCCGACCTCCAGCCAGCCGCTGCCGGAGCCGTCGGGCCGCTCGAACCACACGTCGAGCTCGGCGCTGGGCTCGGTGAAGGGGAAGAACGACGGGCGCAGGCGCGTGCGGGCGCTGGGACCGAGCACGGCGGTGGCCAGGTGGTCCAGCGTGCCCCGCAGGTGCGCCATGGTCAGGCCCTCGTCGACGGCGAGGCCCTCGACCTGGTGGAAGACGGGCGTGTGCGTGGCGTCCAGCTCGTCGGTGCGGAACGTGCGCCCGGGGCAGACGACGTACAGCGGCACCCCCCGCTCCAGCAGGGCCCGCGCCTGCACCGGGGAGGTGTGCGTGCGCAGCACCAGCCCGGCCTCGGGCGGGTCCACGAAGAAGGTGTCCTGCATCTGGCGGGCCGGGTGGTCCACGCCGAAGTTCAGGGCGTCGAAGTTGAACCACTCGGCCTCGACCTCGGGCCCGTCGGCGACCTCCCAGCCCATGGCCGTGAAGACGTCCCCGATCCGCTCCTGGAGCACCGAGAGGGGATGGCGGGCGCCGCGCGGGCAGCGGTCGACCGGCAGGGTGACGTCGACGGCCTCCTCGACGAGGGCCCGCGCGTCGCGCTCGGCCTCCAGCTGCGCCGTGCGCACCTGCAGCGCCGACCGCACCCGGGCGCGCGCCTGCCCCACGCGCTTGCCGACCTCGGCCCGCTGCGCCGGCGGCAGGGACCCGACCTCGCGGTTGGCCAGCGCCAGCGGGCTGCGGTCGCCCGCGTGCGCCAGCCGCGCCTCCTTCAGCGCGGGCAGGTCGGCGGCGTCGGACACGGCGCGCAGGGCGTCGTCCACCGCGCGGGCGACGTCCTCCTCGCCGAGCGGGACGGTGGGGTCGGGCACGCGGGCGATCCTGTCAGACACCCCGCCCGCGGCTCCCGGGGGTTTCGCCGGCCCCTCAGCCCTCGCGCAGCGCGTCGGGGACGCCGGAGGGCAGCGCGATCCGGAACCGCGCCCCGCCGGCCGGGGAGCGGCTGACCGCGATCCGCCCGTCGTGCGCCTCCACCAGGCCGCGCACGACGTACAGGCCCAGGCCCGTTCCGCCGCGGCGGTTGCCGCGCCAGAACTTCGTGAACACCATCCCCAGGTGCTCCTCGGGGATCCCCTCCCCCTCGTCCTCGACGAGGACCACGACGCCGTCGCCGTCCGGGTCCGGGCGCACGCTGAGGTCCACGGCGCCCTCCCCGTGGCGCACGGCGTTGCCGACGAGGTTGGACAGGATCTGCTCGAGGCGGTCCGGGTCGGCCCACACCTCCGGCAGGGGCCCGCGCACGTGCACGAGGAAGCGGCCCTCCTCCTCCCCGGCGGCCACCATCCGCTCCACCTGCAGGCGCAGCAGCGCCTCGAGGTCGACCAGCTGCCGCCTGACCTCCAGGCGCCCGGCGTCCATGCGGGAGATGTCGAGCAGCTCCGTGATCAGGCGGGTGACGCGGTCGGCGTCCGCCTCGACGGTGCTGAGCATGTAGCGCTTCTGCTCGTCGCTGAGCCGGTCCCACTTCTTGAGCACCGTGGAGGTGAAGCCCTTCACGGTGGTCAGGGGCGAGCGCAGCTCGTGGGCGACGGTGGAGATCAGCCCGGCGTGGTCGTTCTCGAACCGGCGCCGGGCCTCGGTGTCGCGCAGCTGCAGCACCACGCGGCTGACCGGGGCGCCGCGCCCGGGCCGGGCGTAGCGGGCGGTGACGAGCAGCTCCCGGCCGCCGGGGCGCACGAGCATGCGCTCGCGGTGGCCCGTGCGGATCGCCAGGCCGGACCACGGGTCGGTGGTGGCCCACCAGTCGCGCCCGGTGGTGTCCTGCAGCGGCAGCGCCTCGCGCACGTCCCGGCCCAGCAGCTCCTCGCGCGAGCACCCGGTCATGCGCTCGGCGCCGGCGTTGACCAGCTGCACGCGCGCGTCCGGGCCGGCGACCACCAGCCCGTCCGGCAGGTCGTCCGCGAGGGCTGCGTCCACGGCCCGACCCTACTGGCGCGGCTCCTGGCGCGCGGCGGACAGCTCGAACCAGACGACCTTGCCGATGGCGTCGTCGCGCACGCCCCAGCGGGTGGCGAGGAGGTCGACGATGAACAGGCCGCGCCCGTCGAGGGCGCCGTCGTCCGCCGGCTGCAGCGTGGGGTGGCGCGAGTTGTCGTCGCCGACCTCGATGCGCACCCGCCCCGCGCTCGTCGTCACGGTCAGCCGCACCTCGCTGCGCCCGTGCACGATGGCGTTCGTCACCAGCTCCGAGGTGCACAGCAGCGCGCTGTCGCGCCCGTCCTCGCTCAGCTCCGCGCGGCCGCAGGCGTCGTCGACGATGCGGCGCGCCTGCCCGGCCGCCTCGGGCCCGCAGGGCAGGGTCACCTCGCTCACTGCTCGCCCTCGCGCTCGTCCTCGGGCCCGTCCTCGGGCTCGCCCTCGTGCTGGGGCTGCCGCGGGCGGACGGCGACGAGGGCGACGTCGTCCTCGGGGTCCTCGGCGAGCACGGTCGCGAGCACGCGGTCGCACAGCTCGTCCAGCGGCAGCGCAGCCAGGTCGCCCAGGATGCGCGCGAGGCGCTCCAGGCCCGCGTCCAGCGGCTGCGAGCGCCGCTCGACCAGCCCGTCGGTGAACAGCATCAGCGTCGCTCCCAGGGGCACCAGCGCCTCCTCGTCCGCGCGGTCCGTCGTCGGGTCCAGGCCCAGCAGCAGCCCCGGCTCGCTCTCGAGCACCCTCACGCCGCCGTCGGGCAGCAGCAGCAGGGGCGGCGGGTGGCCCGCCGAGTGCCACCGCAGGCGCCACGCGCCGGGCCGCTGCGGCGAGGGCCGGTGCAGCTCGGCGGTCAGCACGGTGGCGTAGGTGCCGACCTGCAGCACCTGCGCCGCCCGGTCGGCGCGGCTGAGCACCGCGGCGGGGCCCTCGGGGCGGTCGCTGGCGAGGGCGCGCACGAGGGAGCGCACCTGGCCCATGGCGGCGGCGGCCGCGGTGTCGTGGCCCATGACGTCGCCGATGACGAGGCGGGTGGTGCCGTCGGGGGTGGTGAAGGCGTCGTACCAGTCCCCGCCGACGCGCGCGTCGGCCACGGCGGGCACGTAGCGCACCTGCAGGTCCAGGTCCGGCACGCGCGGCGGGGAGGTGAGCAGGCTGCGCTGCAGCGCCTCGGCCACGCGCTGGGTGCGGTGCAGCAGCCGCGCGCCGTCGATCGCGGCGGCGGCGCGGCGGGCGACCTCGCGGGCGGTGGCCAGCTCGTCGGGGGTGTGCGGCCCGCGCCCGGACGTGGTGACGAGCGCCAGCGACCCGAGCAGCCGCCCGCGGGCGACCAGGGGCAGGACGACGGCGCCGCCGGGGTCCAGGGCCCGCACGGCGTCCACGAGGCCGGGCTCGGGCAGCAGCCGGTGCACGACCTCGTCGGTCAGCGCCGGGAGCACCAGCGGCTCCCCGGCGCTCAGGCGCTCGACCACCGGGCCCTCCAGCCTCGCGGCGACCGCAGTGCCCAGCGCCGCGCAGCGGCGAACGGCCTCTCCCCGCGCGGGGTCGCGGTGCGACCAGCCGACGTCGTGCAGACGCCCCGCGTCGTCGGCCAGGGTCAGCACGCTCCAGTCGGCCAGCTCGGGGACCACCGCCTCGGCCAGGCGGCGCAGGCCCCGCCGGCCGTCCTCGTCGTCGAGGGGGGCGAGCACCTCCCCGATCTCGACGAGCAGCGAGAGCCGGCGGGCCGCGGCCTCCGCGGCCGCCCGCGCCGCCTCCCGCGCCGCGTCGGCCCGCACCCGGGCGAGCGCCTGCGCGGCCTGCGCGGCCAGGCCCTCCACGACCTGCAGGTCCTCCGCCTCCAGCGGCTGGGGCTGCGCCCACCGCAGCAGCAGGGCCCCCAGGGGGCGGCCGGCGTGGCGCAGGGGCGCGGCGACCAGCGCCTGCGTGCCGGTGCGGCGCACGAGGTCGGCCAGGGAGGGGTAGCGCCGCAGCAGCTGCTCGCGGTCGCCGAAGGCGAGCACCTCGCCGGTCGTGGCGGCGGTGACGACGGGCAGGTCGGCGTCGAGCGGGGCGGTCGCGAGGTCCTCGCGCACGCTGGCGTCGAAGTCGCCCGTCAGGGTCAGGCGCGCCACCCCGGCCGCCTCGTCCAGCAGGCCCACGATGCCGCCCACCGCTCCCAGGGTGGCCGTGCCCTGCCCGAGCACGGCCTCGAGGACGTCGGGCTCGGTCTGCGCGCCGGTGAGGGCGAGGGCCACGCGGGCCAGGCCGGTCGCGCGGCGGCTGGCCTCCAGGCGGCGGCGCACGCCGGTGCGCGACTCGGTGACGTCGATGTTGACGCCGAGCATGCGCCGCGGCCGTCCCGAGGCGTCCGCGACCGTGCGGCCGGCGGCCAGCAGGGAGCGCACCGCGCCGTCGGCGTGCACGACGCGGAACTCCACCTCCAGGCCCCCGCCGGAGGCGGCGGCCGCGGCGAGCGCGGCGTGCACCTGCTCGACGTCGTCGGGGTGGATGCGGCCGAGGACGTCGTCGAGGCCCAGGTCCTGCGCCGGGGCGCCCGCGCCGTACAGGGCGAGGCTGCGGGCGTCCCAGACCACCGCGTCGGCGAACAGGTCCCACTCCCAGGTGCCCACGCGCGCCGCGGCGAGGACCAGCTCCAGGCGCGCGCGGTCGACCTCCCGCTCGCCGGTGAGGGCCGACAGCTCCAGCTGGGCCACGGCGGCGCGGGCGAGCTCGGCCAGCAAGCCGCGGTCGTGGGTGCCCCAGGCGCGGGGCGCGTCGCAGGCCACCCCGAGGGCGCCGACCACCCGCCCGTCCTGGTCGACCAGGGGCGCACCGAGGAAGGCGCGCGGGGCTGCGCGGCCCCGGCCGAGCAGGGCGCGGGCCGCCGCGTCGGCGGCGGCGTCGGCTGCTCCGGCGCCGGTCGCTCCGGCTGCGTCGGTGGGGACGTCGGCGGGAGGGTCACCGACGGCCAGCACCCGGCCGGTCGCCGCAGTGGCCGCGCACAGGGCCGCCACCGCGCCGCCGTCCCCGACGCCCTCGGGCAGCAGCCACACCCGGCCGGCGGTGCCGCCGAGCAGGCGGGCGGCCACCTCGCCGAGGCGGGCCATGGCCGCACCGGTGCCCGGCGAGGGCAGCAGGCGGCGGGCGGCCGCCGCGCCGGCCGGGCCGTCCGGGGGGCCCGCCTGAGCGGGCACGGCGCGGACGGTCACGCCGATGATCCTGCTGCAGCCGCGGTCGCAGCGCCACGGCGGCGCTGCCCGCGGGCGCTGGCGTACAGGCACACCGCGGCCGCGGTGGCCAGGTTCAGGCTCTCCGCGCGTCCGTGCAGCGGCACGCGCACCACGGCGTCGGCGAGGGCGCGCTCGTCCTCGGCCAGCCCGTGCGCCTCGTTGCCGAACACCCACGCGGCCGGGCCGGCCAGGGGCCCGCGGCCGGCGGAGGCGTCGTCGAGGAGGTCGTCGAGGTCGAGGGCGGCGGGGTCCCCGCCGTCGGCGGCGAGGACGACCAGGCCCGCGGCGCGCAGCGCGGCCACGGCGGCGGCCGGGTCGGCGTCCTCGACGACGCCGAGGTGGAAGAGGCTGCCGGCGGTGGAGCGCACGCACTTGGGGTTGTGCACGTCGACGCTGCCCCGGGTGAGGACGACGGCGCCCGCGCCGGCGGCGTCGGCGGCGCGCAGCACCGTGCCGGCGTTGCCGGGGTCGCGCACCTGGGACAGGACGGCGACCAGGGCCGGGGCGGGCGAGAGCGCGTCCGGCAGCGGCCGGCTGACGAGCGCGCACACCGCGAGCAGGCCCTGGGGCGTGAGCGTGTCGGCCATGGCGGCGAGGACCTCCTCGGTGCACCGGCGCACCGGCACGCCGGCGGCGAGCGCCGCGCCGATCACGTCGCGGTGCCGGGACGCGCCGTCGTCCGTCGCGTACACGCAGCGCACCAGCGCCGCACCGGCGTCGGCGCCACCTCCTGCCCTGAGCCGCGCCGCCTCCAGGACGGCCTCGCGCACGGCCTGGGGGCCCTCGGCGAGGAAGGTGCCCGAACGCAGCCGTGCCGAGCGCCCGGCCAGCGCCCGCACCGCCCGGACCCGCTCGGAGCGGGGGTTGGACAGCGCGTCGCCTCCCGGGACGCCCGGCACGGCAGGAGCGGTGCCGGCGGGGCTCAGGCCGCCGAGCCCTGCGCCTGCGCCACCGGCTGGGCCGGCAGCGCCGCGCGGGCGGTCTCCACGAGCGCGGAGAAGGCCGCGGCGTCGTTGACGGCGAGCTCGGCCAGCATGCGGCGGTCGACCTCGACCCCCGCGGCCTTCAGGCCCTGGACGAAGCGGTTGTAGGTGATGCCGTTCGCGCGGGCGGCGGCGTTGATCCGCTGGATCCACAGGCGGCGGAAGTCGCCCTTGCGGGCGCGCCGGTCGCGGTAGGCGTAGACGAGCGAGTGGGTGACCTGCTCCTTGGCCTTGCGGTACAGCCGCGAGCGCTGGCCGCGGTAGCCGCTGGCGCGCTCCAGGGTGGTGCGGCGCTTCTTCTGGGCGTTGACCGCCCGCTTCACGCGTGCCACGTGGTGCTCCTCTGGTCGTGCTGTCGTCGGGGCGCGGCGCCGGGAGCGGCGCCGCGGGGGCTCACTTGGCGAGCAGCCGCTTGATCTTCTTGGCGTCCGCGGGCGCGGCCACCGCGTCGACCTGCAGGCGCCGCACGCGCCGGCTCGACTTGCCCTCGAGCAGGTGGCGCAGGTTGGTGCGCTCGCGCACGACCTTGCCGGAGCCGCTGATCTTGAAGCGCTTCTTGGCGCCGCTGTGGGTCTTCATCTTCGGCATGGCTGCCTCGTCCTCTTCCTGGCGCCGGGCGAGGCCCGGCAGCCGTGCTGCGGTGGACCGCCCGGGGAGGGTGCTCCCGGGCGGGCGTGCTGGGCAGGACCGGGCCGCGCAGGGCCCGGCCCGCGCAGGGTCAGACCTGCGCGGTGCGCCCCGGTGCTCCCTGCCGCGGCCCGGGTCGCGCCGGACCGGGCCGGGGGGCGGCCGGCCGCGGAGCGGGCTGGGCGGGCGCGGCGGTGGTGCGGGCCGGCGGCTGCGGGACCGGCGCCTGGGCCGGCTGGGCCGGCCGCGCGGACGGGGCCGGTCGCGCGGCCGGAGCCGGCGCGGGCCGGGCCGGTCGGGCGGCGGGCGCCGGGGTGGGCGCCGGTGCCGGTCGTGCGGGCTGGCCCGGCCGGGGCGCCTGCTGGGCCGGCTGCGGAGCGGGCTGGGCGGCCGGAGCGGCCGGAGCGGGCTGCGCAGCGACCGGAGCGGGCTGAGCGGGCTGCTGGGCGGGGGTGTCCGCCTCCTGCGCGTCGGCGGCCGCGGCGCGGGCCTCGTCGGCGAGCTGGCCCGCCGCCTCCTCCTGCACCCGGTGCCCGCCGGCGCTGTCGCGGCGACGCCGCTGCTCGGCCTTCGCGCCGGCCTTGACCTCGGCCTTGCGGCGGTGCGGACCGATGACCATGACCATGTTGCGGCCGTCCTGCTGCGGGTTCGACTCGATCGACCCGAGCTCGTCCACGTCGCCGGCGAAGCGCTGCAGCAGCCGGTAGCCCATCTCCGGGCGGGACTGCTCGCGACCGCGGAACATGATCATGACCTTGACCTTGTCCCCCGACTCGAGGAACTTCTGCGCCATCCCGCGCTTGGTCTCGTAGTCGTGCGGATCGATCTTCAGGCGCAGCCGGACGGTCTTCAGGACGGTGTTGGCCTGGTTCTTGCGGGCCTCGCGGTCCTTGATCGCGGACTCGTACTTGAACTTGCCGTAGTCCATGAGCTTGCAGACCGGGGGCTTGGCCTGCGGCGCCACCTCGACGAGGTCGAGGTCGGCCTCCTGGGCCAGCCGCAGCGCGTCCTCGACGCGCACGATGCCGACCTGCTCGCCGTTGGGACCGACCAGCCGCACCTCGGGGACGCGGATGCGGTCGTTGATGCGCGGTTCGCTGATGGAAGAGCTCCTTCACGGTGTCCTCGGGACCACCGCGGGGTGGAGGGGGCCCCCACCCGCGAGCGCTCGGCGAGCAGGCCAGACCCGGACCTCCGGCGCCGTCGTTCGACGGCGCCCGGGGAGGCGCCCGCAGCGCCCCGCGAGGGGCGCTGCGGCGGACCGGAACCCGACGGCCCGGGGGCCGCGACGGGTGGGAGGCTGGCCTCCGCTTCGCGCACCGGTGCGGCGTCGTCCCGGTCGGGCGACAGCAGCACTGGTCGGTCGTTCTGCAACAGTAGCAGCGTGAGCACGCACGTTCCCATTCCCGAGCCCGAGGGCGCCGAGGACGCCGCCCGCGACATCGCCGACGTCGCGGCGGTGGAGGTCATCACGACCGCCGCGGTGCACCTGATGAGCGCGGCGGCGGTCAAGTGCGGGCTCGCCGAGGACGCCCAGGAGGCCGGCCACCTCGACCTCGGGGAGGCGCGGATCCTCATCACGGCGCTCGCGGGCCTCGTCACGGCGGCGGCCCCGGAGGTCGGGAACCAGCACGCCCGGGCCCTGCGCGACGGCCTGCGCACGCTGCAGCTGGCCTTCCGCGAGGCCTCCCCCTTTCCCGACGCCCCCGGCCAGGGGCCCGGCGAGAAGCTGACGGGCCCGGTCAGCTGAGCACCGCCGCCCCCGCTGCCGGAGCGGCCGCGCCGGTCGCGCGCGTGGTCGCCGGCGGCCGGTCCGACGGGCCGACCGTCGTCCTCGTGCACGGCATCGGCGTCTCCCGGCGCTACTTCGCGCCGCTGGCGCGCGAGCTGTCCACGCGCGCGCGGGTGCTCGCCGTCGACCTGCCCGGCTTCGGCGGCGCACCGGGGCCGCTCTCGCTGAGCGTTCCCGAGCACGCCGGCGCGGTGCGGCGGGCCCTGGAGCCCCTCGGCGTGCGGGGCGCGCTGCTCGTGGGCCACTCGATGGGCTGCCAGGTGGTGGCGCACCTGGTGCGCGGGCACCCGCACCTGGCCGCCGGAGCCGTCCTGATCGGGCCGACCGTCGACGAGCGCGCGCGCTCGGCGCCGCGCCAGGCCCTGCGGCTGCTGCGCGACAGCGCCGCCGAGCCGGTCGCCTTCAACGCCGTGCTCGTGCGCGAGTACCTGCGCTGCGGCCCCCGGCGCTACCTGGCGACCGCGGCGCACATGCTCGCCGACCGCATCGAGGAGGTCCTGCCCGCGGCGGCCGTGCCGGTGCTGGTCCTGCGCGGGGCCCACGACCCGATCGCGCCGCGGCACTGGACGGAGCACCTGGCGCGGCGGGCCCCGCTCGGGCGCGCCGCGCAGCTGGACGGCGGGCGCCACGGCATCCAGTGGAGCCACCCGCAGGAGGTGGCGCGGGCGTGCCTGGAGCTGGTGCGGGCGTGAGCCGGCGCGTCGTGCGGGCCGCCTCGATCGCGTGGTGGTTCCTCGCCGACTGGGTCTACGCCGTGCGGCGGCAGGCGGTGGGCCTGGCGCGCGGACAGTCCGCCGAGCGGTACCGCACGCCGCCGGGCCCCGGGCCGCACCGCCTGCCCGTCGTCCTCGTCCCGGGCGTCTACGAGTCGTGGCGGTTCCTGGAGCCGCTGACCGAGGCGCTGTTCACGGCCGGGCACCCGGTGCACGTGGTGGAGGCGCTCGGCCACAACACCGGTGAGGTGCCCGCCATGGCGCAGGCCGTGCGGCGCTTCGTCGACGACCAGGGCCTGACCGGCGCGGCCCTCGTCGCCCACAGCAAGGGCGGCCTGATCGGCAAGCACCTGCTGGTGCACCACAACGGCGACGGCGCGCTGCGCCACCTGGTCGCGGTCAACACGCCCTTCTCCGGCTCGCGCTACGCCCGGTTCCTGCCCGGACGCACCCTGCGCGTGTTCGCACCAGGGGGTCCGCTGCTGGTGGAGCTGGCGTCGAGCACGGGCGTCAACGGCTCGATCACGTCCGTCTTCAGCGAGGTCGACCCGAACATCCCCGGCGGCAGCCACCTGCCCGGGGCCACCAACGTGTGCATCCCCGGCGCGGTGGGCCACTTCCGGGTGCTCAGCGACCCGCGCGTGCAGGCCGCCGTGCTCGCAGCGCTGGAACCGCTGCCGGCCTGACCTGAACGCTCGCCATCACACGCGCTTAGGTACACGAGCACCGCCTACGCGGGCAGCGCGCTGCCTTGAGCAGGCGGCACAGTCATGGCACCGCCCATCCCCGCGTACGCGGAGAGCACGCGCCGTGGGCCGGGGACGTGGTCAGCTACCGCGGCTCATCCCCGCGTACGCGGGGAGCACCTGGCGTGCGTGGGCATGGCCCATCCGCGCCTTGGGCTCATCCCCGCGTACGCGGGGAGCACATCCCCGAGGCCGCCTTCCGAGCCCGCTGCACGGGCTCATCCCCGCGTACGCGGGGAGCACGCCGTGGTCGACGCCGAGGAGTGCACCCTGCGGGGCTCATCCCCGCGTACGCGGGGAGCACGTCGTCTACGTCCACGCCGACGACCTCGCCACGGGCTCATCCCCGCGTACGCAGGGAGCACGACGCCCCCGCCAACGTGCTGTGGGCGGTGGAGGGCTCATCCCCGCGTACGCGGGGAGCACGGATGGTTGGAGGAGAACGGGACCCTGGTCGCGGGCTCATCCCCGCGTACGCGGGGAGCACTCGAGGGTGGTGCCCGGGGAGGCCAGGGTCACGGGCTCATCCCCGCGTACGCGGGGAGCACTACCCGAGGTGGCGCACCTTGATCCCGGCGGTGGGCTCATCCCCGCGTACGCGGGGAGCACGAGGTCGTCGTCACCAGCTGCGAGATCGGGGAGGGCTCATCCCCGCGTACGCGGGGAGCACGGGAGGTCGACCCGGTCCTCGGCGTGGGCGAGGGGCTCATCCCCGCGTACGCGGGCAGCACTACCCGAGGTGGCGCACCTTGATTCCGGCGGTGGGCTCATCCCCGCGTACGCGGGGAGCACCACCTGCAGGCCGCCGGATGGGTGCGTGACCCCGGCTCATCCCCGCGTACGCGGGGAGCACCCCCCGCCGAGCCAGATGTGCGCGTTCCGGGGGGGCTCATCCCCGCGTACGCGGGGAGCACTCCCGGGACGCCACCCGGCTGAAGGACCCCGCCGGCTCATCCCCGCGTACGCGGGGAGCACGCGCTGTACATCGTCGTCGCCAACGGCTCCAAGGGCTCATCCCCGCGTACGCGGGGAGCACCTCGGACTCGAGGGCGCCGGGGTCAGGGTGGCGGGCTCATCCCCGCGTACGCGGGGAGCACCGCTGGCTGTGGACCAACGTCCTCGCCCCGGTCGGCTCATCCCCGCGTACGCGGGGAGCACCACGATCGACGAGTGAGCGAGCGAGCCCACTAGGGCTCATCCCCGCGTACGCGGGGAGCACCCGCCCTTCATCCGCGCGGCCTGCTCCAGGGACGGCTCATCCCCGCGTACGCGGGGAGCACGGCGTCCGCCGGCGCGCCGAGCGGATCGGCCGCGGCTCATCCCCGCGTACGCGGGGAGCACGAAGGGTCTCCTGTCGGTTGATTTATCGGGCCGGGCTCATCCCCGCGTACGCGGGGAGCACGTCAGACGCGCCAGCTGGCGCAGCACGCTCTCCGGCTCATCCCCGCGTACGCGGGGAGCACTTCTTCATCCGCCAGACCGGTGAGATGAACATCGGCTCATCCCCGCGTACGCGGGGAGCACTGGAACCACAGAACCCAACCGGGCTTGTGCTTGGGCTCATCCCCGCGTACGCGGGGAGCACTACCCCCTCGTACAACGCAACTCCTACAAGGGGGGCTCATCCCCGCGTACGCGGGGAGCACCAGCCGGCGGTCCAGTCCTTCAGCGTCCGGCCGGGCTCATCCCCGCGTACGCGGGGAGCACTTCGGGGACGCCGTGGACCGCCTCCTGGCCGGCGGCTCATCCCCGCGTACGCGGGGAGCACGGCGTTGCCGCCGCGGGCCCGGACCGTGCCGCCGGGCTCATCCCCGCGTACGCGGGGAGCACCCCTGCTGGCAGGGCCGCGGCTGCTGCGTGTCGGGCTCATCCCCGCGTACGCGGGGAGCACCCGTAGGCGGGTGCGCCGTCCCCGATGCCGGCGGGCTCATCCCCGCGTACGCGGGGAGCACGCCGCCCTCCCCGAGGAGGCCGGCCTCGACGCCGGCTCATCCCCGCGTACGCGGGGAGCACTACCGCTCCGTGAACGGCAAGCCGCTCAAGAGGGCTCATCCCCGCGTACGCGGGGAGCACTACAGCCCGCGCGGCAACACGAGCAGCGTCGAGGGCTCATCCCCGCGTACGCGGGGAGCACCGCAAGGTCGGCATGGTCGGCCTCGGCTACCTGGGCTCATCCCCGCGTACGCGGGGAGCACCCGAACCTGAGCGGGGACAAGGGGTCGACGTCGGGCTCATCCCCGCGTACGCGGGGAGCACGGGCCGGTGGTCGGCGCGGAAGTGCTCGACGAGGGCTCATCCCCGCGTACGCGGGGAGCACTCCGCCACGGACTTCGCGCAGGCGATCGTGCAGGGCTCATCCCCGCGTACGCGGGGAGCACTAGGACACCCCGACCCGCCAACAGTTGATCCCGGGCTCATCCCCGCGTACGCGGGCAGCGCGCTGCCTTGAGCAGGCGGCACAGTCATGGCACCGCCCATCCCCGCGTACGCGGAGAGCACGCGCCGTGGGCCGGGGACGTGGTCAGCTACCGCGGCTCATCCCCGCGTACGCGGGGAGCACCTGGCTGCCGGGCTTGGGGAGCCTGCCGGTGGACGGCTCATCCCCGCGTACGCGGGGAGCACCTCGACCAGCCCGACCCGCCCCTGTCCCCGGCCGGCTCATCCCCGCGTACGCGGGGAGCACGCCACTGCCGAGGGGACCCGCACCATGACCCAGGGCTCATCCCCGCGTACGCGGGGAGCACGCTCTGCCGACAAGAGCGCTCAGATCGCTCGGAGGCTCATCCCCGCGTACGCGGGGAGCACACCGGGGGGTCGCCGCGGAGGACTCCGACGCCGGCTCATCCCCGCGTACGCGGGGAGCACGCGGCGGACGGCGCGCCGATGGGCGCGGGCTTGGGCTCATCCCCGCGTACGCGGGGAGCACGACGCCGGCCCCGCCCCGGCCGTGCCGGTGCGGGGCTCATCCCCGCGTACGCGGGGAGCACTGCGCGCGGTCCAGCCGCAGCCCGACCGGCAGGGGCTCATCCCCGCGTACGCGGGGAGCACTACCCGTCCTGGAGCGCCTACGTCGAAGGGGAGGGCTCATCCCCGCGTACGCGGGGAGCACACCTGGGACAGGCCATCGGCGACCGCGCCGAGGGGCTCATCCCCGCGTACGCGGGGAGCACGTTCGCGCTGGCCAGCGCGATTGACCTGCATCGGGCTCATCCCCGCGTACGCGGGGAGCACGTCGTGGACATGGGCACCACCTCCGAGCTGCGCGGCTCATCCCCGCGTACGCGGGGAGCACAGCCGCGCCGGGGTCACCGACGCCACACCAGCGGGCTCATCCCCGCGTACGCGGGGAGCACGCGATCGCCGCCGCGGTCGGCGCGCTGATCTGGGGCTCATCCCCGCGTACGCGGGGAGCACCGGTTGAAGATCCTCATCCGGCCGTCCCGCTCGGGCTCATCCCCGCGTACGCGGGGAGCACCTGCGCAAGCGGAAGCAGGCGCAGCCGTGGATGGGCTCATCCCCGCGTACGCGGGGAGCACGTCTCTTCCGTCGACCTGCCCGGGGACAGCCTGGGCTCATCCCCGCGTACGCGGGGAGCACGCCGGACCCTCCAGGACCCACGTGTCGGCGGTGGGCTCATCCCCGCGTACGCGGGGAGCACCGCTGCCCTCGGCCAGCAGCACGTGCGCGAGGTCCCTCATCCCCGCGTACGCGGGGAGCACCGAGCGCTGGAGGCGCGCGCGGCGTTGATCCGGGGCTCATCCCCGCGTACGCGGGGAGCACCGCGGAGGTCATCGCCAACCACCGCCTCGCGGCGGCTCATCCCCGCGTACGCGGGGAGCACGCCGCGGCCTCCGCTGCCCGCGCCCTCGGCGCGGGCTCATCCCCGCGTACGCGGGGAGCACGAGGGTGCCCACTTCCCGCCGAGGCCGGACCAGGGCTCATCCCCGCGTACGCGGGGAGCACCGAGGAGCCGGCCGCATGACCACCGTGTCCATGGGCTCATCCCCGCGTACGCGGGGAGCACCCCTGGAGTCCGGGTGGGGCGCGAACCGGATCGGGCTCATCCCCGCGTACGCGGGGAGCACCCCCAGGCGAGGTTGCGGCGGGCCTCGGCAGCCGGCTCATCCCCGCGTACGCGGGGAGCACCGCGCCGCGATCGCCGCCGCCGACGGGTGGCTGGGCTCATCCCCGCGTACGCGGGGAGCACAAGGGCGCCGCCATGCATGCGGCGATGAGGAGGGGCTCATCCCCGCGTACGCGGGGAGCACAACGGCGTCCCCGTCCTCGCCGGATGGGCCGTGGGCTCATCCCCGCGTACGCGGGGAGCACGTCGCGCAGGTGCTCGCCGAGAAGCACCTCGACGGCTCATCCCCGCGTACGCGGGGAGCACTTGCCCCACTGCCCCGTGGCGCGGGTGTTTGCGGGCTCATCCCCGCGTACGCGGGGAGCACAACAACAACGCGCTCCCGTTCGGCTCGTTGTAGGGCTCATCCCCGCGTACGCGGGGAGCACTCGGCCCGAGGCGGCGCCGACTTGAGACCCAGGGGCTCATCCCCGCGTACGCGGGGAGCACGGCGGGCCGTAAGTGATGGGCAGTGCGGAGGAGGGCTCATCCCCGTGTACGCGGGGAGCACGGCCTGCAGTGGGCGTTCGCCACGGACGCGAACGGCTCATCCCCGCGTACGCGGGGAGCACTCCAACCTCGCCCGCGACCGCGGCTTCACCGGCGGCTCATCCCCGCGTACGCGGGGAGCACCCTTTCACGGAGGCGCGCGCGTATAGCAGCGCGGGCTCATCCCCGCGTACGCGGGGAGCACCCAACCAGGCGGCGCGGGGTGAGCAGGTTCGGGGGCTCATCCCCGCGTACGCGGGGAGCACAAGATCCAGGATGAGCAGGAGGTCATCCGGTGGGGCTCATCCCCGCGTACGCGGGGAGCACTCCGAGCCGGCAGCCGGGTAATCCGAGGACCCGGGCTCATCCCCGCGTACGCGGGGAGCACCGTGGACGAGGACCATCGGGTGATCGCTACCGGGGCTCATCCCCGCGTACGCGGGGAGCACGATGTCGGCGCCACCGGGTCCGTAGGGCCGCAGGGCTCATCCCCGCGTACGCGGGGAGCACTTGCCCTCGAGCTGGGCGACCTCCTCGGTGAGGGGCTCATCCCCGCGTATGCGGGGAGCACCGGGTATGGCAGGCGAACGACTTGGACGGGGAGGGCTCATCCCCGCGTACGCGGGGAGCACGTGGGGCCGACGAAGATCGTGGTCATGACGTCGGGCTCATCCCCGCGTACGCGGGGAGCACCTGCTCAACCATCGACAGCAGCAGCGCCTTGTCCGGCTCATCCCCGCGTACGCGGGGAGCACCTAGGTGCCCACCCGCGCCGCCGGGCACTACGGGGCTCATCCCCGCGTACGCGGGGAGCACATGAGCGCGACCATCCGCACTGAGCACGGTGAGGGCTCATCCCCGCGTACGCGGGGAGCACGTGCAGGCCACAAGGCTGCGCGCCGCGGAGCTGGGCTCATCCCCGCGTACGCGGGGAGCACCCCTCGGCGAGCTGCCCGAGCAGGTCCCAGGAGGGCTCATCCCCGCGTACGCGGGGAGCACGACGCCCTCTCCGAGCGGCTGCAGGTGGAGGACGGCTCATCCCCGCGTACGCGGGGAGCACCGCCAGCAGGACCGGCAGGGCCGGTGGGTCCGGGGCTCATCCCCGCGTACGCGGGGAGCACCAGGACTTCCACGACCCCCGCCTGGGCCAGCTGGGCTCATCCCCGCGTACGCGGGGAGCACACGGGCCAGTCCCTGACCGGCAACGGGCACGCCGGCTCATCCCCGCGTACGCGGGGAGCACCCCCTCCGCCGGCAGCCGAGCGGCTGCCTCCCGGGCTCATCCCCGCGTACGCGGGGAGCACGTGGGCGGCGCCCGTGACTTCCAGGTCACCGTGGGCTCATCCCCGCGTACGCGGGGAGCACATCGCCGCGACGCGCCTGGCTGAGGCGGACCTGGGCTCATCCCCGCGTACGCGGGGAGCACGTGGAAGGTGCCGAGGTCGTAGTGGGCGCTGCGGGCTCATCCCCGCGTACGCGGGGAGCACGCGCCCCAGCACTCGAGCTCGACGGCGTCCCCGGGCTCATCCCCGCGTACGCGGGGAGCACGACGAGCCGAGGCGGGCACGTCACCACATCCCGGGCTCATCCCCGCGTACGCGGGGAGCACAGCACCCCGGAGATCCCGGAGGACAGGGTGCTGGGCTCATCCCCGCGTACGCGGGGAGCACTCGAGCGTCGCGTTGGCTCTCACGTTCTCATTAGGCTCATCCCCGCGTACGCGGGGAGCACTCGATGTTGTAGGCGTAGGCGTTGCCGAGGATGGGCTCATCCCCGCGTACGCGGGGAGCACTTGGTGCCGAAGGCGTCGGCGAGCTTGTTGAAGGGCTCATCCCCGCGTACGCGGGGAGCACGCGGAGCGCTGCACCGCGGTGGCGGGGTCGTAGGGCTCATCCCCGCGTACGCAGGGAGCACTGCACCGACGGCGACCCCAGCAAGCACCGCGACGGCTCATCCCCGCGTACGCGGGGAGCACCCGCTCCTACCTGGCCCTGGACTGGCTGATCCGGGCTCATCCCCGCGTACGCGGGGAGCACAACGGCGTCTACGTCGCTGCGACCGGGGCATGGGGCTCATCCCCGCGTACGCGGGGAGCACGTCGAGGAGGTCGTCGTACTCGGCGAGGGACAGGGGCTCATCCCCGCGTACGCGGGGAGCACGGGGTGGGCAGGTTCGGGTTGACGAGGACGGCGGGCTCATCCCCGCGTACGCGGGGAGCACGTCCTGCTCCGCCCGGGCAGCACGGGCGTGGGCGGCTCATCCCCGCGTACGCGGGGAGCACAAGGGCAGCGAGTACGCCACGATCCCGGTCCAGGGCTCATCCCCGCGTACGCGGGGAGCACTCGATCCTCGGCGACGAGGACGAGAAGATCACGGGCTCATCCCCGCGTACGCGGGGAGCACTGTGCCGCGGCCAGGTCCACGATGCGGCGCAGGGGCTCATCCCCGCGTACGCGGGGAGCACCTGGCGTACCTGACCTGGGTCGGCGAGCTCGAGGGCTCATCCCCGCGTACGCGGGGAGCACGTGCGGCGCTGCAGCGAGGAGACGTGGGCGCTGGGCTCATCCCCGCGTACGCGGGGAGCACACAAGGCCAAGGCCGAGAACAAGACGCTGTGCAGGCTCATCCCCGCGTACGCGGGGAGCACATCGACCGCGAGAAGGTCTACGAGCCGTTCCAGGGCTCATCCCCGCGTACGCGGGGAGCACGCCGCATGGGCGGTGGACAAGAGCGCGGGGACGGGCTCATCCTCGCGTACGCGGGGAGCACGCCGCATGGGCGGTGGACAAGAGCGCGGGGACGGGCTCATCCCCGCGTACGCGGGGAGCACCGCTTGAGCGCGTAGCGCATCGAGGCGAGGATGGGCTCATCCCCGCGTACGCGGGGAGCACCTGCTCGTGCGGCGGCTGCTTCGTTCGGCACGGGGCTCATCCCCGCGTACGCGGGGAGCACCGGGTGATTCCTGCCAGTGCTCGGAACGCGGCGGGCTCATCCCCGCGTACGCGGGGAGCACGACGGGCAGCTCGCCGCGAACAGCTTCCGGGCGGGCTCATCCCCGCGTACGCGGGGAGCACCGGCCGTGGCGCTGCATCATGTGCACGGCGGCGGGCTCATCCCCGCGTACGCGGGGAGCACGATGAGACGCTTGTTCGCTCCCACGGTGACACGGGCTCATCCCCGCGTACGCGGGGAGCACAGGCCCTCGGCGTGCGCGCGGGCGACGTCGAAGGGCTCATCCCCGCGTACGCGGGGAGCACGCGAGCTTGTTGAAGTTGTCGATGAGGGCACCGGGCTCATCCCCGCGTACGCGGGGAGCACGGGAAGTTCGACGGCGTCCCGACGCTGGCCCTGGGCTCATCCCCGCGTACGCGGGGAGCACAGCACGGCGTTCATCTGCCCGGCGATGAGGTGGGGCTCATCCCCGCGTACGCGGGGAGCACTACGCGCGCATCAGCCCTCCCTGCCCGCAGAGGGGCTCATCCCCGCGTACGCGGGGAGCACGTGCCCGGCTGGGAGACCCGCGGCTCGGCCTTGGGCTCATCCCCGCGTACGCGGGGAGCACTTGCCCTCGGTCTTGGCCTTGGTGATCCAGTACGGCTCATCCCCGCGTACGCGGGGAGCACTCTTGCTGAGCTGCAACGACACTGACCGAGGGGCCAGGTCGGCATCACTTCTCAATGCACGCGTCAACGTCGAGCACGACGGTAGCGGCTCGTCCTGCTCCATCCCGGCCTTGCATCGGCGGGCCTCGCGGACTCGTCGGCCGGGCGGCGCATGAGGTAGACGCCGTCCACGTCGACGGGCTCCCACTCGTGCCGGTGCACCTTGAAGGCGAGGCGCTGCTCTCCCCGCGTGGCATAGACCATGATCGCCCGCCCGTCCTTGGCGAGCTCCACCACGCGGTCCCACATCAGGTCCCTGACCCGCGAGGTGAGGACACCGACGAAGACCCCCGGACCGATCTCGAGGAGCCAGCGCGTCAGGTGACCGCGCAGGCCGGCTGGGCATGCCGTGAGGACGATCACCACCACGGTTCGTCGTCCCCGTAGCTGGCGCCGCCTGCGACGCGCCCGCGGGCGCCGTCCCACAGCTGCACCACGTCGATGTCCGGTTGAACCTCGTCAGGCTCCTCACCCGGCAGGAGGAGGCTGCGGATGTCGCGCGCGCACCGGCTCAGGATCGCGCCGTCGTGCACAGCGTCGCGGACGGCGCGGCGCGTCTCGGCAGGCAGGTCCTCGGTCTCGCGGACTGCGACGTCGAAGGCCACCGGGACGGCGACCTCGGCCTTGTACAGGTCGGCGATGTCGAAGACGAAGGAGCGGACGTGCCCGGTGTGCACGAAGCCGAGCCCGGGTGAGCACCCGAGGGCCACGACGACGGCGTGGACGATGCCGTACAGGCACGTGGTCGCGGCCGACAAGGCCTGGTTCACCGCGTCACCGGAGGCGAAGTCCGCCACGTCGTAGTCCCGACGCTGCCACTCGACCCCGGTCCGCGCGGCGTGCTCCCGGTAGAGCCGGCGCACCCGGGCCCCTTCACGCCCCCGCAGCTGCTGCATGGTCAACGCCGACACGTCCTCGTCCGGGAAGCGCATGGCGTACATGTCACGAGCGACGCGCAAGCGCGAGGACTGGTTCGTCACCGCTGCCGCCTGCGCCTCCAGGAGCCGGGACGACCGGGCGAGGGAGCGGCCGTGCGCGTAGTAGCGGACACCCCGCTCCCCCACCCACACCGCTGTGGACCCGCTCTCCGCCAGGAGGACCATCGCCTGGTGGCTGACGCTGGTGCCGGGTCCCAGCAGCAGCGCGCCGAGAGACGCCGCTGGCACGTGGACCGTCCCGCGCTCATCGGTGGCGGTGATGGCGTTGGCGTCCCGGTGGACGACGCACCGCTCCAGGTACAGGAAGCTGAGTCGGTCCTCCGCGCGGACGAGCTCGTTGAGCTTCGGCGGCGGCGTGCCCGGTACCGGCTTCATGGCACAGGAGCCAGCGTGAGCAGGCCGCATCCGTAGCCCTTGGCCCGGCCGACGCCGCGGACCAGTGCAGTCCTCAGGGCGTCAGGGTCGAGGACTTCCAGAACGCCGTCGAAGGTCGCCATGGCCACGGTGACCGTCTTGCCCTGCCGCGTGAAGCGCGCCGTCCGCCGGTCGCGGACGACGACGCCGGGCTCGCCTCGTGCTCCTGCGGCGACGTGGAACCCCAGACGCTCGGTGCGGTCGATCAACCACTGCTGCTGCTGCGCGGCGGTGACGTGCGCCAGCGGCTTGGTGTCTTCGCCGTCCCGGACCCTGGCGCTGTGGACGGGGTTGGCCGTGAGGCGGAAGACCCACCGCTGGCCGGCCTGCACCCGGTACAGCAGCGGTCGGTAGTCACGGGTCTGCCACGTCTGCGTCGCGGGCCACCCCGCCTGCTCCACCAGGTGCGTCAGGTCGGGTTGGGTCGGGCTGGCCAGGTACAGGTCCGCCCTGTGCTGCTCTCCTCGGTCGACTCTCCAGAGGACCCTGCCGTCCTGGGCGGCACCGGACGCCGCTCCCGGAGGGAAGGCGGCCAGGACGGCTGCGTGCATGGCCTGCGGGGAGGCCAGCAGCGTCCAGCTCCCTCGACGAGCTGGGTTGATCGCGAACCGCGTCAGGTACATCACGCGCCTCCGAGCGCAGCGAGGAAATCCACCCGGGAGCGGGCCCCCGGAGCGGCGTCCGTGTTCGTGATCCGTGCCGGCTCACCGTGGACGACGGTGCGCCATCCGTACTCCCTGCGCTCGGGGTCGTAGCTGATCGGCTGGTCGCGGACGAGGTCACCGGGCTCCGCCGGGTCCGCAGCGTCGCGGACGATCGGCAGGTCTAGCCGGGGCCCCTGGCGCTTCCGCCACCACAGCGCCGCCTGCCACGGCTCACCCTGCAGCACCTCCTGCAGGCCGCCCTCGCGGACGCCCAGGCTGACCTGCCCCGAGGGGGGACAGGATCGCCGGCCCAGGAACAGCGGGAACACTGGCGCTCGCAGCGCTTCGTCGAGCCCGTGCAGCAGTGACGGACCCCCTTCCACTCCGGCGAGGAAGACGGCGTCCGCGAGGTAGAAGCGGTAGGACAGGGGCATCGTGCGTGTGCCGTCCAGGCTGCGCGCGGTCTGGAAGTCGCGGACGAGGCGGCCGGGCTGATCCACCCGCACACCGAAGGAGGTGCGCGCCAGGTCCTCGACCGGGTCGGTCCGTCGACGGCCCTCGGCAGCAGCCAGCAGGCCGAGGACGCCGCTCTTGGTCGGCTCGTGACGCGTCTCGCGACGGACGAACCGGCTGGCGGCCCCCCACGACTGCAGCGGCGCCGCCAGGCGCAGGAGCAGGACGCTCATACGGCTGCCCCGGCGCGGTCGCGCACCTGGTCGCCGACCGCTGTCACGAGGTCGTCGATCCCGACGACCTCTCCCAGTGCCTCCAGCGGTTCGGTCGCCGTGCCCACTCGCACGACCCAGCTGGCCACGGGCGCACCGCCGTAGGCGTCGTCGACATCGCGGCTGTGCTGCGCCAGTCGAGCGGCGGCCTGCGCGAGCCGGCCGCCGGCCTCACCCGCGCGGACAGCGTCCTCGAAGGCACCCACCAGGTTCACGGGCTGCTTCTCGCGGACCTGCACCAGCACCGCATCAGGCAGGGTGCGGTGGGCGAACGTGTTCTGCTTGCCGGTCGGCATGCTCGTGACGAAAGCGCGGAGGAACGCCTCGACGGCTGCTGACGTGGCGTCCGCGTCACCGTCCGCACCGGCGAGGCTCCTGCGCAGGGCGTCGACGTCGACGGTCGCGTACCGGTACAGGGTCGAGGAGTTGAACTCCACCGTGCCGATCATGCCCGCCCCGGCGTTGTCCTCCGGCGCTCGATCGTCCACGGCCGTGAAGTAGTCGAACTCGTTGTCGACGGCGTGGACGCTGATGGCGTGGGCCACCTGCGCGGCGGCGTCCACGTTGATGTCCGTGGCGTCAGCGACCATCCGACCGAACAGCGCCACGTCGACGCTGTGGCTGGAGTCCGCAGCGGCCTTGGCGGCGCTAGCACTGACCTTCGTGCCGGATCCTGCGGCCTCCACCGCCAAGCGTGCCAAGTTCTGCACCTGTCGCCGGCTGAGGAAGATCAAGTAGCTTGACTGCGCCACTTCGTCCTTCGCGTCATCGCTGTCCTTGCGCTTCCTCTCGGGCCTCTTCAGCTCGAGCTTCGGCATGGCGGCGTTGAGGACTGCGACAGCATGCTTCTGCGGCTCGTCCAGGTCGGGCGACAACGCCACGATCTCCTCGGTCACGAGCTCGACCACGCGCTTGGTGCGAACGCCGAGCTGGTCGCGGTCCAGCAGCTCGTCGAAGGCCTTGCGGGTGGCACGCTTCCACGCCTGGCTGGAGACGCGGGCCCGACGGACCCCGCCGTAGTAGGCGGTCTTGGGGCTGCCGGTGTCGTCGCGGTTGAGGTTGCTCGGGGGCACGGTCTGCAGCACGTGGACGTCGAGGAAGGTGCGCGGCATCACTGCTCTCCTGTCGTGGTCGAGGCGTCGAGGTCTTCGGGGCGCGTCGCCCGGTGGTAGTCCCGTCCCCAGGCCAGACGGACGCGGTCGGCGGTGCGCGGGTCCTGGAGCCGGCGCAGGTCTCGGGCGAGGCGGCCGTAGTCCAGGGGGATGCCAGCGGCGCGGAACTGGGTCACCAGACCCCGCAGGTGGTGCAGGGCCTCCGCGAACGACGACGCGGTGCCCAGCGCGTGGAACCGCCGCCGCACCGCTTCGTCCGCCCCCGTGCGCTGACCGAGCTGCCGGACGGCGGAGCCCACGCCCTGATCGGCACGGTGCATGTCGGTGGTCTGGGACTGCTGGTGGAGCGCGAACACCGTGATCGCCGAGTGGGCTGCCCGCTCGTAGGCGGACGGCTCGTCGCCGCGACCCATCAGCGGCTCGGGCAGGCCGGCCAGGGTCTCGGCCCACACAGCGGGGTCGGCGCCAGGGTCCGTGGTCACGGCCCGGCGCAGGCGGGCCAGTGCTCCCACCGCGGCGGACCGGTCGGCCCGGTACCCGGCCTGCAGGGCGGCCACGCGAGCGCCGACGTACCGCTCCAGCTGCTCGTCCCTGCTGCCGGGAGGCGCTCCTGCAGCCGCTGGCGGCCTCACCGTGCTCATCGGGTGCTCCTCTCCTCGACGATCTCGTCGCCGGCGGCGTCGGCGTGTGCGGAGCTCGGTCCGGCCGCGAGCACGAGCGCTCTGCGCAGGGCCGCGAGGAACCAGGCCTCGGCCAGGGCCGAGGTGACGTGGTGTCCGCGCACCTCGCGGCCGACCCACGCCGGCGAGCCGGCGTCAGCGAGGAGCTCGTCACCGATGACGCGCACCGCGTGCCACACGAACCGCTCCCAGGCCTCGCGTCGCTGCTGCGGATCCACGCTCGGCTCCAGGGAAGCGAGCCAGAGCCGGTAGGGGGCGTCGAGGACGAAGTACGCCTGCTCCCTCGCCCGGTCGCGCGGCCCCTCAGGCTCACCTCCGGCGGCCGCTGCGAGGTTGCCGGCGAGGTTCGCGAGTGCGAGGGCGGCAGCGTCCGCGGCGCCGACAGCGTCGATGGCGGCGCGCCGCAGCTCCCGTCCCTCGTGGCCGAGCAGGACGGCGTGGACGAGCAGCGCGTCGTCCACGATCTCGTCGATGACCGAGCTGTTGCTGCCGTACCGGACACCGATGGCGCGAGTGCGCACGCTGTAGCGATCGGACAGGTGCTCCTTGTCGCGCAGGAGAGCGAGCCAGTCCAGCACCGCTGGCGCGAGGTCCCGTGACGCGTCACCGGGCGTGCCGCCTCGTTCCGTCTGCGGTAGCAGAGCGGGCAGTCCTCGCCACAGGGCCCGCTCGGGTTGGTGAGTCCGGGGCATGTAGACCGGTGACTTCTTGACGGTCCTCTCCTGCGCCTCGCTGCGCCGCCAGGCGGTCATCGTCTCCAGCAGGTGCTGGTTCTGAGGCCGCAACGGGTCGCCGTTGGCGATGAGCACTCCGGTGACCGCGTCGCCGTCCCGCAGCAGGCGGATGCGCCGGCTCTGCCAGGTCAGCAGGTCGGCGGGACCACCGGGATGGCGGCCCTCGGCTTCCACCGCCGGGCCGTGGGGCGCTCGCTCCCACACCGCGGTGTCGCTCGCGGACCACGGCTGCTCGTCGCGGTCGACCAGGACGAGGTTCAGGAGCAGGGTCTCGAGCAGGTCGGCCCCCTCGACCAGCAGGCCGCCGAGCTGGCCGGACCACCCAGTGCCGATCGGGTAGCCCTTGCCGCCCTTGACCCGTGGGTCCCCCACGGCGCCGGACTTGATGCCGGAGGGGTCGAAGGCCTGGGCGTGCACCAGCCAGCGCGCTGCCTCCGCGAGGCCGATGCTCCGCAGGCTCCGCCCGGCGCGCGTGGTGAAGTACTGGGCGTTGTTCGGCACATCGGCGATCAGGGACGTCAGGCCCGAGGCCCCGTCCTTGGCCGTGCGCAGGTCGGCGACCTGGAAGAAGGGCGTCGTGGGCGAGAGCAGGTCGAAGCGCTCGGCGTGCCCCTCGAGGTGGGCCCGGACGTGCTCGGCGAGATCGACCTCCCCGTTCCAGGCCGCAGCCCAGTGGGCGACCGGGTCGTCCCGGTCCCACGGCACCGCCCGGTGCAGGAGGGCGAGCAGCAGGCGGTACAGGGCGACGCCCTGCGTGGGCACCTCACCGGTAAGCCCCTGCAGCTCGCGGGCCCGCACGAAGGCGTCCAGGAGCGAGACCCCCTCGAGGTCCCCGGCCAGGGTCCGCACGAGCAGCCACGGCTGCGTGCGCAGGTCGAACGTCGTGCCGTCAGCCGTCGCGTGGGACATCAGCGCTCCTCACCGGTGGTCGTCACGAGCAGTCCGCGGTCGCGGTGGTACTCCAGCCGGTGGCCTGGCAGCTCAGCCGACAGGTCGGCGTCCAGCTCCAGGACGAGCTGGCCGGACAGCCAGTGCGAGTCCTGCCATCCCGGGTACCAGGTCTTCTCCAGGGCCCTGATCACCGCGTCCGCGTGACGGCCGTTGGACAGGTGGACCGGCAGCCGCAGCGTGCAGGTCGCCGCCGCGCGCGCGACGTCGTCGCCGGGTCGGAACTCGGTGGGGATCGCCTGACCGGCGTGGTCGGTCGTCCACGGCAGGAGCCGCACAACGCCGTCCACCCGGTGGACGACGACGACCTCGATGCCGTCCTCGCTGTCGCGGACCTGCCCCTGGCCCTGCGGGGTGTCGTCCGTCTCCCCGGCGGACCCCTGCAGCCACCCGACCAGCGACTCACCCGTCCTCTTCACCGGACCGAGCTGGAACTCGCGCGCCCTTCTGTCCTGATCCGCCTCGCGCTCGACTCGTCGAGCTTCAGCGTCGGCGTAGACCTGCTCCCATCCGTCCGGGGGCACGAGGTCCTGGGCGTAGGCCGCCTGGACGAGCGGCGCGATGTCACCGGGGAGGTCGAGGTGTCCTCGCTCGAAGCGGTCCTCGAGCACGGCGAGGGACCTCAGGAGCGGCGCGCGGTGGTACACGGTCTCGGAGCCGCGCACGAGCACCGGTGGTCGCGCCGTCCAGTCGGACACGCCGGTCACGAGGCACCGAGGCTGCCGCACGGACGCTGGCCGCTCGCTCTGGTCCTGTCCTCGCTCGTGCCGGTGCAGCCGCCCGAGGCGCTGCAGCACGAGATCCACCGGGGCGAGGTCGGTCACCATGAGGTCGAGGTCGACATCGAGGGACTGCTCGATCACCTGGGTGCCCACGACGACGACGCGCTCCGGGCGCCGTCGACCGGCGGCCGCCACCGTCTGCGGCGGGCCCAGGCGCTGCAGGAGCTCCCGCTCGCGGGTGGCGCGGTCGACGGCGATGAACCGGGAGTGCAGCAGGAGCACTTCGCAGTCCAGCCGCTCACGCAGCAGGTCGTACGTGGCCTGAGCGCGACCGACGGTGTTGCGGACGACCGCTGCGCACCCGCCGCCAGCGAGGGCCTCGGTCAAGACCGCCAGGAGCGACTCGTCGTCGTCGGCGAGCCTCTGCAACCGGACTCGCTGCGTGCGGGCGCCGTCCCGAGGCACCTCGACCTGCGGCACGCCTCCGGTGGACGCCGTGATGACCGGGTACCCGACGTCCCCGTCGAGCACGTCGTAGGCCGCCTCCGCCACTCGTGGACCGCGACCAGCGACCGTGCGGCCCCGGTCGTAGGCGGCGACGAGGGCGCGGCGCTGGGCAGCTGGCAGGGTGGCCGAGAGCACCACGGTCGGCACGCCGTAGGCGCCCAGCCAGTGCAGGACCCGATGCAGGTAGCTGCCCATGAAGACGTCGACGGCGTGGACCTCGTCGATGACGACGACCTTGCTCACGAGCGCCAGGTGGCGCAGCGCCAGGTGGCGGCTGCGCAGGGCGGCGAACAGGACCTGGTCGATGGTGCCGACCACGAAGGACGACAGCGGTCCCTTCTTCCGGCCGCGCAGCCAGGCGTGGGCGATGGCCGTGGCCCGCTGGTGGCCTCCGCCGCCGCTCGAGTCCTCGTCCGGTGCCACCGCGGCAGGACCGCCGGTGCGCCACAACTCCTGCGCCTCGGAGTTGAGCGCCGCCTTGCCGTGCGCCAGGAACAGGGTGAGGTCGGCGTCCGGGCCTTCGACGGGCAGGCGCTGCACCCACCGACGCACCCTGCTGAACATCGCGTCGGACGTCGCCATGGTGGGCAGGGCCACGAAGACCCCTCCGGCGCCGACGCGATGGGCGAAGACCTCCGCCGCGGCGAGGGCCGCCTCGGTCTTGCCCACCCCCATCCGGTCCTCGATCACGAGCAGTCCCGGTACCTCGGCGTTGCGAGCGGCGACCACCGCGGCGCGCTGCACCGGTCGCAGGCTCGCACCCGCCGGGAGGTCGAAGCGGTCGGAGAACAGGTGGTCGTCGTCCTCGGGTGGCGCCTCCGGGTGCCACTGCGCCGGCAGGTCCAGGTCAGTCCATGCAGCGGCAGCCCGCTCGAGGGAGGACCGGTGCTCGCCGTACGGAAAGAGGTCGCGGTTGCTGGCGAGCCAGTCCGCCACGATGACGGCCGCGCTGAGGAGCACCTGAGCGGGATAGGGCAACGGCGTCTGCGACCACACCGGTAGTCGGTCGGCCACGCAGGTCAGCCTCGTCATGTGGTCGAGCAGCTCGTCCTGCACCGAGACCCATGCGTCGCGGCCGATGAGGCTGCTGCGCTCGGCAGCCGCCTGCAAGTGTCCGCGCTCGGGCGGGGAGCCGTGGTGGCCACCCACGATGACCGCGTACGTGCTCGCGACGCGCCGACTCCACCCTGACGCCTGCAACCACCGGGTGAGCACGAGCTGACCTGCCATGTCGTGACGCAGGAGCGCCCGGTCGGCTAGGACGGGAGGCATGTCCAACCCCGCCGCCCTCATGCGTGCGGTCAGGTACGGAGCCTGCTTCTCGACTTGGACAGCGAACGCCGGAGTCGCCTTGCCGATGTCATGGACTCCGGCGAGCCACGTCAGGAGCAGCCGACCGTCCGCGTCACCACCGGGGAGGGCCTGAGTGATCTCGTAGCGCACTGCCGTGGGGAGCCACCGGTCCCAGAGGAGGCCAGCCACCGCCGCGGAATCATGGAGGTGCTGGGGCAGTGACAGCCATGCGTCGTCCTCGGGGCTGGACTTGGCCCACACGCTCTGCGCTGCTGTGCTCAGCTCCATCGCCGCCTCCAGACGACCGCAAGCCACTGTCGGACCTGATCCGTACCGTTGCGATACGTCCGGTCACTCAGCGCAGCAAAGCAGACTCCCGCCTCCCTGGATAGGGACTGAAGTCCCCCTCTCCCTCCCCCTTGGTGCATGTTGGTCTGCGCCGAGCAGGAAAGCCCCGCGTGCGCGGGGAACATGCAGCTCCGCCCTGGTGCATCGGATCACCCCCGCGGTCGTGGCGGGGACGTCGGTCCAGCTGCACGTAGAGGGTGTCACGGCGCAGCCGGCAGCCTTCTCGAGCCTGCCTCGTCGAGGCGCATCCAGCGGGCTGTGAAGACATCCCGCCGAGGGACCGTCGTCGCCGGGCCTGCTGCGTGGTGGTCCTGCCGGTCGCCGGGCGTCCGACCGCGAACCGGGCGTGCAAGATCACCGCGGGAAGGCGCAGGCTCCTAGGCTGCGCCGATGAGCGACGTCGTCGACACCATCCGCGACCTCACCGCCGACCAGCGCACCGAGACCCTCGTGGCGACGCTGCTGGACGCACACCACCCTGCGCGGGCAGGGCTGGGTGGTCGCCGAGGTCTCCCTCCACGAGGCGGACCTGGACTGGTCGGCGCTGACCGAGCCCGACGAGGTCGCGGGCGTCCTCGACCTCCTCGGCCGGGCCACCGCGAAGATCCACTGCGTCTCGGACGAGGGCAGCGACCAGGCCCTGGTGCGCTTCTAGACCGAGGAGGCGGTCAGCGACGTCGTCGACGCCAGCCCCGGCGGGGACGACGGCTTCGTCGACTTGGTCGACGTCGGCCTCTCCTGCGGCCAGCTCGTGCGCGACGACTCCCGGCTGTTCGTCGCCTTCCGCGACGGGCGCGTCCCGGGGCTGTGAGCGCGCGGCGCACGGACGGCGCCGGCCACCGAGGACCCTGTCCTCGGTGGCCGGCGCCGTCCGTCGTGCCGGGCCGCTGCGCCCGGCGTCGCAGCCGCGGTCAGCCCTGCGCGGCCGCCTTCGCCTGCTCGACCACCTTCTGCGGGACCACGGCGGTGCCGCCGAAGACCCAGCTGCGCCCGGTCAGGTCCGCGGCGTGCTTCATCAGGTACCCCGACGTCGCCGCGCCGAGCTCGTCCTTGGACTCGATGAACAGCAGCGGCGTGCCGGTGGCCCCGGCGGCGGGGGCCGCCACCAGCGCGTCGGCCGGCACGTCGCCGGCGGAGACGAGCGCGGCGTTGGAGCGGGTGAAGTGCTCGTCCGCGATCGCGTCGTCGGCCACCAGTGCGGCCGTCTCCTGCCGGTTCGCCCCGCCGAGGCGGGCCGTGCCCTTCAGCGCGGCGTAGGTGCTCTCGGAGACGACGGCCGTGCCGCCGAGCACGGTGCGCGTCTGCGTGCCCAGGTCCTCCAGCGCCTTCGCCGTCGCGCCCGGCACGCCGTCGACCCTGGTCAGCAGGATCGGGTAGGTGCGGGCGTACGCCACCGGGCCCGCGGCCAGCGCGTCGGCGTAGGCGGTGCCCGAGGCGATGTAGACCTCCTCGGGAGCGAACTCGCCGGCACGGGCGACCGCGGCGGCCGTGGCGTAGCGGTCCTCGCCCCAGAAGCGGATGACGGAGCGGTCCGCCTCCAGCGCGTCCTCCTGGTGCTGGGAGACCATCGCGGTCCCGCCGATGATCCACACGTTCTCCGCGCCGAGGCGGTCCATCTCCCGCTCGGTCGCCGCCGGCACGCTGTCGACGTCCGTGTAGAGGATGGGGGCGTTCTTCAGGCCGGCCACGTAGGAGGCGGTCAGGCCGTCGACGAGGGCGTCGCGGTTGACGAGGACGACGTCCGTGGCGGGCACGCCGTCCGGGTAGAGCGCCTCGGACGCCGCCACGGCGGTGTCGACGCGGGTCTCGCCCGCGACGCGGGTGCTGAAGTCGAAGCCGGCGGCCGCCTGGGCCGGCGCGGCGACGGCGCCGAGGCAACCGGCGCCCGCCAGGACGGCGAGGCCGAGGCGGGCGGCGCGCCGCCGGGAGGGGGTCGAGGTCACAGAGGGCTCCTGAGCGGGTGGGAGGGGGCGGGAGGGGGCGGGGCGGCTCAACCGCTGACCCTGACGTCGCCGTTGACGCCGGCGGGGAAGAAGCCGCCCTTGTCGACCTTGCCGGGGTTGAGGTAGACGACGTTGAGCACCTGGCCGGGGCTGCGGCTGAAGGCCACGCCGCTGGCGTCGGTCGGCACGATGTTCGCCCGGTTGGTGCGCGCGGGACCGCTGGTGGCGCCCTGGTCCAGGTCGCTGGTGCCGTCCAGGGAGTCGCGGGCGTCGGAGATCGCCCGGGTCGCGGCGCCGAGCTCGCGCTCGTACAGGACGCCGCGGACGAGCCCCGCGTGGTAGGCCTCGACGGCGAGGATGCCGGCGGCCGCCTCGAGGTAGACGTCGTTGTCGATGAGCGGGCTGGCGCCCTTGTAGGCGGTGACGCCGACGTCCTCGAAGAGGAAGGCGGCGAGGAGGAAGTTGTTCTCGTTCGCGTAGGGGTCGAACGCCTCCCCCGCCTTGATCAGGCCCGCGGCGCGGGCGGCGGCGGTGAAGCTGTCCTGCAGGTCGATCGCGGGGCGGGAGACCGCCGCGGAGCCGAGGTTGGTGCGCAGGAACTTCACGTGCGCCAGCTCGTCGCCGGCGATCTCCTCGGCGTACTGCTTGATGACGCGGCTCTCGAACGGCACCCGCCGCCCGCCCTTGACCCCGCCGCGCGTGCCGGTGCCGGTGGTCAGGGCGTTCTCCAGGCCGTGCCCGAAGGCGGCGTAGGAGTAGAACTCCGCCTCCAGGTACTCGAGGTTGAGCGCGAAGTTGAGGACGGTCGCGTCGCTGACGCCGTCGTCGTCGAGGCCGTTCGCGGCCGCGGCGGCCGACGCGGCGGTCGCGGTGCCGGCGACGCCGGCACCGAGGACCCCGAGGCCCATCAGGCCGGCGCTGCGCAGGAAGCGGCGGCGGTCGCTGGGTGTCTCCGCGCTCCTGGTGATCATGTCTGCGACCAAGGACTTGCCGAACATGCACGACCCTCGTTCCCGTAGGAGTCGCTGCAGGCGCCGGCCCGGTCGAGCACGTCGGCGTGCAGCGCTGACTGCCGCCTTCGGCGACCCGGACACCATCGCCGCTGCAGGGCCGCGAGCGCGGGAGGCGGCGCGGCGTGTCGCACGCGACCCGATCGCTCCGGGGGCGGTGGCCAGCGGGCGGTCGCCGGGGGCCGTCGCCCGGCGTGCGGTCGCCGGGGTGGTGCGGGCGGCGCCTCAGGCGGCGCCCGCGGCCTCCGGGGCGAGCTCGAGGGAGTCCACGCGCTCGGCGACGACCTCGTCGGCCGCCAGCGCCGCGGACGCCGAGCGCACGAGCGCCTCGAGCCCGCGCGCGTCGAGCCCGGCGTCGAGGACGAGGACGACGCGCAGCTCGGCGCGGCGCCCGGGCTCGCAGCGCACCGCCCGCACCGGGGGCAGGGCGGCGAGCAGGGCCCGCTCGACGGCGGCGAGCACCTGCGGGTCGCGCGGGGACGGCGTCCAGGGCAGGTCCTGCGCCAGCGCCCACAGCGCCGGGCGCGGCAGGACGGCGGTGCCCGGGCCGGCGGCGTCGAGGACGAGCAGCTGGTGGCCCTCCTCGACGGCGGAGACGGCGGCGCGCCGGGCCTGCACCGGCACGGGGCGGGCGGTGGCGTCCCAGCGGGCCAGCGCCGCGACGCCGGAGAAGACCGGCAGGGCCGTGCGCCCGTCGGGGGCGCGCAGGCTCGGCAGGGCCATGTCGGCGCCGGTGTCGCCCCCGGTGCGGTCGTCCGTGCCGCCCGCGAGGGCCACGACGGGGACGAACACGCGCGCGCCGCGCAGCGCCTCGAGCACGGCGACCGGGTCGAGGGGCGAGGCGGCCAGTGCCGCGGCGAGCGCCCGGTCCGGCTGCCCGTCGTCCCCGGCGAAGGGCGTCGGGGTGAGGGTGCGGCCGGCCCACGGCACGCCCGCGGAGTCGCCGTCCGGCGTCCCGGCCCTCACCTGACCCCTCCGGGCGCGGCGGTCACGGGCGGCCGGCGACGTCGAGCGCCTGCGGCAGCGTGAAGGCGCCCGCGTACAGGGCCTTGCCGACGATGGCGCCCTCGACGCCGGTGGGCACGAGCGCGCGCAGCGCCTCCAGGTCGGCCAGGGAGGAGATGCCGCCCGAGGCGACCACGGGCGCGCGCGTCGCGGCGCACACCTGCTGCAGCAGGTCGGTGTTCGGGCCGCGCAGGGTGCCGTCCTTGGTGACGTCGGTGACGACGTAGCGGGAGCACCCGTCGCGGTCCAGGCGGGCGAGCACCTCCCACAGGTCGCCGCCCTCGCGGGTCCAGCCGCGCGCGGCGAGCGTGGTGCCGCGCACGTCGAGGCCCACGGCGATCCGGTCGCCGTGCTCGGCGATCGCGCGCGCCGTCCAGGCCGGGTCCTCCAGGGCCGCGGTGCCGAGGTTGACCCGGCGGCAGCCGGTGGCCAGCGCGCGCTGCAGCGACGCGTCGTCGCGGATGCCGCCGGACAGCTCGACGGCGACGTCGAGGCGGCCGACGACCTCGGCGAGCAGGTCGGCGTTGGACCCGCGCCCGAAGGCGGCATCGAGGTCGACGAGGTGGATCCACTCCGCCCCGCCCTCCTGCCAGGCCAGCGCGGCGTCCAGCGGCGAGCCGTACGACGTCTCGCTGCCCGCCTCGCCCTGCACGAGGCGCACCGCCCGCCCGTCGGCGACGTCGACGGCGGGCAGCAGCTGCAGGCGGGGGGCGGCGGACGCCGGCGGGGTGCTCTCGCTCACGGGGCGATCATCGCAGCGAGCACGAAGCACCCGAGCGCCAGGACGGCGACGAGGAGCACCAGCGGCAGCGGCGCGCGCTGGCCGCGCAGGGACAGCGCGCCGCCGAGCAGGACGCCGCCGACCGCGACGGCGAGCAGGGTCAGCGCCACGGCGCGGGGCTGGCGCGGCGCCGGGCCAGCCGGGTGAGCCGGGTCACAGCGAGCGCACCCAGTTGCGCAGCAGGGCCGCGCCGGCGTCGCCGGACTTCTCGGGGTGGAACTGCGTGGCCGACAGCGGCCCGTTCTCCACCGCGGCGACGAAGCGGCCGCCGTGCTGCGACCACGTGACGAGCGGAGGGCGGCGGCGCAGCGAGCCGTCCTCGGCGACGTCGTCCTCCAGCTCCCAGCGCTGCACGCCGTAGGAGTGCACGAAGTAGAACCGCTCCTCCTCGACGCCGGCGAACAGGGTCGAGCCCTGCGGCACCTGCACGGTGTTCCAGCCCATGTGCGGGACGACGGGGGCGGCCAGGCGCTCGACGGTGCCGGGCCACTCCCCCAGCCCCTTCGCGGGCCGGTCGTGCTCGACGCCGTCCTCGAACATCACCTGCATGCCGACGCAGATGCCGAGCACCGGGCGCCCGCCCGCGAGGCGGCGCCCGATCACCTCGTGGCCCCGCACCCCCTCGATGCCCTCGACGCAGGCCTCGAAGGCGCCGACCCCCGGCACGACCAGGCCGTCGGCCTCGCTGGCCGACCGGCGGTCGGCCGTCAGCTCGACGTCCGCACCGACCCGCTCCAGGGCCCGCACGGCCGAGCGGACGTTGCCGAAGCCGTAGTCGAGGACGACGACCTTCGGGGCGGTGCGCATGCCTCCAGGGTACGGACCGGCTCCGGCGCGCCACCCCGCCCGCCCGCGGCGCTCGAGGTGGCACCAGACGGGGTCTGCGAGGGCTCCAGACCCCACCTGGTGCCACCTCGAGCGCCCTTCCCTCCCGCGCCCACGATCACGCGGGGGGCGGGGCGGACGTCAGCGCTCGGTCGGCGCTCACGAGCGCTCCGCGCGGCGGCGCCGGAGCAGGCCGCGCAGGCTCGCGCTCCAGAACAGCGCCACGAGCGGCCAGGCGACGGCCTGCACCCAGCTCCACACACCGCGCTCGCCGAGGACGACGTCGGCGACGGCGGCGGCGGAGAGCAGGACGGCGATGACGACGAGCGCGCTCGCGAGGACGACCTGCCAGGTCGTCACCGGCCCCACGGCGGCGGCCAGGGCGGCGCGGGCGGCGGTGCGCTGGTCCACGCCGTCCGTGCTCGCGACCCCGGCGGCCTCCTGCACCGGCAGCCACCCGAGCAGCACGCGCTCGGCGTCGCCGTCCACGCCGCCGACGAGACCGTACGCCGGGGTGTCGACCAGGCGACCGGCGCGCCAGCGCTCCACCGCGACGCGCTCGTCGGCCAGGCGCAGGGCGAGGACGTCGGCCGAGCGCAGGGTGCGGGAGGCGCGCTGGACCTGCTGCTCCTCCAGCGCGCCCGAGCGCGGCAGCACGAGCGCGCCGCGCGAGCACGGGACGGCGTCCGCGGACATCCCCAGGGACGCCGCGAGCGCCGCCGCCTGCGCGGCCGAGGCGATCGGCAGGAGCAGGCCCGAGCGCACGAGCCCACCGGTCGGGGCGTCCTCCGACGCGCCGTCCGGGCCGCCGTCCGGGCCGCTGGTCAGAGCGCGCCCTTGGTGGAGGGCACGCCGCTCACGCGCGGGTCGGCCTCGACGGCGGCGCGCAGGGCGCGGGCCACGGCCTTGAACTGCGCCTCGACGACGTGGTGCGGGTCGCGGCCGCCGAGCACGCGCACGTGCAGCGCGACGTGGGCGTGGTGCGCGATCGACTCGAACACGTGCCGGGTCAGCGACCCCGTGTACGGCACGCCGCCCGCGCCGCCGCCGATGAGCGCGAGCTCCTGGCCCGCGGGCTCCCCGGTGTGCACGCAGTAGGGGCGCCCGGAGACGTCGACGACGGCGTGCGCGAGCGCCTCGTCGAGCGGCACGGTGGCGTCGCCGAAGCGGCGGATGCCGCTCTTGTCGCCCAGCGCCTGCCGCAGCGCCTGGCCGAGGACGATGGCGACGTCCTCGACCGTGTGGTGGGCGTCGACCTGCACGTCACCGGTGGCCCGCACGGTCAGGTCGAGCAGGGAGTGCTTGGCCAGCGCGGTGAGCATGTGGTCGTAGAAGCCGACGCCCGTGCTGACCTCGCTGCGGCCGGTGCCGTCGAGGTCGAGCTCGAGCAGCACGCTCGACTCGCTCGTCGTGCGCTCGATCCTGGCGGTGCGGCTCATGCCGGCTGCTCCTGCCCGCTCGTGCTCCTGCTGGCCGGGGTGGCCGCGGTGGTCGGGGTGGCCGGTGCTCCGCCGCCGGCGGCGAGCACCTCGGCGAGGGCGCCGAGGAAGGCGGTGGTCTCCTCGGCGGTGCCGGCGGTCACGCGCAGGTGGTGCGGGATCCCGACGTCGCGCACGAGGACGCCGCGCTCCAGCAGCCCCTCCCAGACGGCGCGGGCGTCGTCCAGGCCGCCGACGAGGACGAAGTTGGCGTCGCTCGGCACCGGGGTCAGCCCCAGCCCCGGCAGGGCCGCGACGATCCGGTCGCGCTGGGCCTTGACGGCGTCCACGGTCGCCAGCAGCTGGTCGGCGTGGGCCAGGGCGGCGCGCGCGGCGGCCTGGGTCAGCGCCGAGAGGTGGTACGGCAGGCGCACCAGGTGCAGGGCGTCGACGACGGCGGCGTCCGCGGCCAGGTAGCCGACCCGCGCGCCGGCGAGGGTGAAGGCCTTGCTCATCGTGCGCGTGACGACCAGGCGCGGGCGGCCCGGCAGCAGCGTGAGGGCGGACGGCGTGCCGGGGCGGGCGAACTCGGCGTAGGCCTCGTCGACGACGACGATCCCGCGCGCCTGCTCGTACGCGGTCTCGACGACGTCCAGCGGCAGCGCCGTCCCGGTGGGGTTGTTCGGGGAGGTGAGGAAGACGACGTCCGGGGCGAGCTCGCGCACCTGGTCGGCCACGCGCCACGGGTCGAGCCCGAAGTCCGGGTCGCGCCGCCCGTCGACCCACGCGGTGCCGGTGCCGGTGGCGAGGATCGGGTGCATCGAGTACGACGGCGTGAACCCCAGCGCGGTGCGGCCCGGCCCGCCGAAGGCCTGCAGCAGCTGCTGGAGGACCTCGTTGGAGCCGTTGGCCGCCCACACCCGCTCGGCGGTCAGGCCGTGGCCGAGGTGGCGGGCGAGGTCCGCGCGCAGGGCCACCGCCTCGCGGTCGGGATAGCGGTTCAGCTGCCCCGCCTCCGCGCGCACCGCCTCGACGATCGCCTCGACGACGGCGGGCGGCACCGGGTGGCTGTTCTCGTTGGTGTTCAGGCGCACGGGCACGTCGAGCTGCGGGGCGCCGTACGGGCTGCGGCCGCGCAGGTCCTCGCGCAGCGGCAGGTCCGCCAGGGCTCCCGGGGTGGGCTCGCTCACGGGGCGGCAGTCTACGAGGGATGATCGCGGCGTGACCGGTGCCGCCGCTGCCGCCCGCGCCCGCGAGCTCGCCGAGCACCACGCGCTCGGGGCCGGGGAGCCCGTGCTGCGCACGCAGCGGCTGCTGCTGCGCCGCTGGCGCGAGGCCGACCTGGACCCGTTCGCGGCGATGAGCGCCGACCCGGAGGTGATGCGGCACTTCCCCGCGCCCCTGGACCGGGCGGCCTCGGACGCCGTGGCCCGCTACGGCGACGCGTGCTTCGAGGTGCACGGGTTCGGGCTCGCGGCCGTGGAGCGGCTCGACGACGGGGCGTTCGTCGGGTTCGTCGGCCTGCACCGCCAGCGCTGGTTCCCCGAGGACGTCGAGATCGGGTGGCGCCTGGCCCGCACGGCGTGGGGCGCGGGGCTCGCGACGGAGGCGGCGCGGGCGTGGGTGGCGTCGGCGCACCGCGACCACGGGCTGCGCCGGCTGATCTCGATCACCGCGCCGGCGAACGCGGCGTCGCTGGCGGTGATGCGCCGCCTGGGCATGCGCGAGGCGGCGCGCGGGGTCCGCGAGGGCAGGCAGCTCGTCGTCCACGCCCTGCGCCTGCCCGCCGCGGACGGCTGAGGCCGGCCCTCCTCGGGCAGGGCGCGCCCGAGGCCGAGCGCCGCCGCGCGGCCCGGGGCGGCACCATGGCGTCGTCCGCCACCGACCCGGGAGGTCCCGTGCCGCACTTCGTCGCCACCTACGCCTACACCGACGACACCGCCGGGCGGGACGCCGCGCGCCCCTCCCACCGCGAGTTCCTCGCCTCCCTCGAGCAGCTGGTGCTCTCGGGCCCGACCGACGCGAACGGCGCGGTGCTGGTCTTCCGGGCCGGCTCGGCCGCCGAGGTCGAGGAGCTGCTGGAGCAGGACCCGTTCGTGCGCGCGGGCTTCGTCGCCGAGCGCACCGTCGTCGGCTGGACCGTCGTGTCCGGGCGCGCGAAGGACCGCATCGCCTGAGCCGCCGCTCGCCCTCGACCCCTGTTCCCTCCACCCCCGGGAGAGCCCTCGTGAGCGGACCCGCGCCCGTGCCGGACCCCGTCGTCCCGGACCCCGTCGTCCCGGACCCCGTCGTCCCGGACGGCAAGGACTGGACGTGGGTGCTGCAGCGCGCCTGCCCCGAGTGCGGCGCGGACGTCGGCGCGCTCGCGCCCGAGCGGGTCGCCGGGGCGCTGCGCGCGGCGGCAGCTCCGTGGCCCGCCGTCCTCGCCCGTCCCGGCGTCCGCCGGCGGCCCGCGCCCGGCACGTGGTCCCCGCTGGAGTACGGCGCCCACGTGCGCGACGTGTTCACGACCACGACCACCCGGCTGCACCTGCTGCTGAGCCAGGACGACCCGCTGTTCGCGAACTGGGACCAGGACGCGACGGCGCTGGAGCAGCGCTACGCCGAGCAGGACCCGGCGCGCGTGGCCGAGGAGCTGCGCGCGGCCGCGGCGGGTACGACCGCGGTGCTGGACGGCGTCCGCGGCGAGCAGTGGTCCCGGCGAGGGCGGCGCAGCAACGGCTCGGAGTTCACGGTGGCGACGCTCGCGCAGTACGTGCTGCACGACGTCGTCCACCACGTGCACGACGTCGGCGCCTGAGCGCCCGGCCCGCTGGTCCGGGGACCACAGCGCGACGGCGGCCTCACCCGCCCAGGGGTGCGCTCAGCAGCGTCTCGTAGGACGGCTGCGGGCCCGGGCGGCTGCGCACCAGGTCCACCGCGGACGCCGTCCACGCGGGCCCGGCGTGCTGCCCGAGCGCCTCGACCGCCGGGCGCAGGTCGACCGCACCGGCGCCGGGGCGCCGGTCGCCCGCCCGGGCCACGGTCAGGTGCGGCCGGTAGGGGCGGTCCTCGACGGGCAGGCCCGCGCGCCGTCCGGACGCCGCGCAGGAGGCGGCCAGCCGCGCGGCGCCGGTGACGTCCCCGCGCACGCCGACCCACAGCACCCGGCTGCCGAAGCGGCCCGCGCCCTGCAGCGCCAGCGCCAGCGGGTCGTGCCGGGCGGCCGCGCGGGTCACGCGGGCGGACAGGTCGCCGAGCAGGCGGTCCGGCACCTCCCCGTAGAAGGCGAGGGTGAGGTGCCAGCGCGAGCGCGGGGTCCAGCGCAGGTGCGGAACGCGCTCGCGGGCGCGGGCGACGTCCGCCTCGAGCGCGTCGAGGGCGGACGCCGGCGGCACCAGCGCGACGAAGAGGCGCACTCAGACCACGCCGAGCAGCGCCTCGATCGGGGCGATGGCGAAGTAGACGACGAACAGCCCCGCGACGAGCCACAGCAGCGGGTGCACGGTGCGCGCCCGGCCGGAGACGGCCTGGATGACGGCGTAGGAGACGAAGCCGGCCCCGATGCCGTTGGTGATGGAGTACGTGAACGGCATGACGACGATCGTCAGGAACGCCGGGATGGCGATGGTGAAGTCGGTGAAGTCGATCGTGCGCACCTGCGTGATCATGAGGAAGCCGACGATGACGAGCGCGGGCGTGGCCGCCTCGAAGGGCACGACCTGCACCAGCGGCGTGAAGAACATCGCGAGCAGGAACAGCACGCCGGTGACCACGCTGGCCAGGCCGGTGCGCGCGCCCTCCCCGACGCCCGCGGCGGACTCGATGTACGTGGTGTTCGACGACGTGGAGCCGGCGCCGCCGGCGACGGCCGCCACGGAGTCGACGAGCAGGACGCGGTCCACGCCGGGCAGGCGCCCGCGCTCGTCGAGCAGGCCGGCCTCCGCGCCGACGCCGACGACGGTGCCCATGGTGTCGAAGAAGTCGGCGAGCATGAGCGTGAAGACGAGCAGCAGGGCCGCGACGACGCCCACCTCGGCGAAGGAGCCGAAGAGGCTGAACCGCCCCAGCAGCGACAGGTCGGGGGCGCTGAACAGCTGCTCGGGCAGCTGCGGGACGACGAGGCTCCAGCCGACGGGGTCGGTCGCGCCGTCCGCGCCGACGCGCGGGCCGACGTCCGCGAAGGCCTCGACGAGCACCGCGAGCAGCGTCGTGCCGACGATGCCGAGCAGGATCGCGCCCTTGACGCGCCGGGCGACGAGGACGGCGGTCAGGAGCAGCCCGACGACGAAGACGGTGGTGGGCCAGCCCTGCAGGTTGCCGCCCACGCCGAGCTCCAGCGGCACGGCGGCGCCGGCGGGCGTGCGCACGAACCCGGCGTCGACGAAGCCGATGAGCGCGATGAACAGGCCGATGCCGACGCTGATGGCGGTCTTCAGCTGCGCGGGGATGGCGTGGAAGACCGCGGTGCGGAAGCCGGTGAGGACGAGGACGGTGATGACGAGGCCCTCGAGGACCACGAGGCCCATGGCGTCGGCCCAGTCCATCTGCGAGGCGATGCCGAAGGCGAGGAACGCGTTGATGCCCAGGCCCGCGGCGATGGCGAACGGGTAGCGCCCGACCACGCCCATGAGGATCGTCAGGACCCCGGCGACCAGGGCGGTGGCGGCGGCCACGGTCGGCACGCCGAGCACCTGGCCGCCGGCGTCGGGCGCGGTGCCGACGATGAGGGGGTTGAGGACGACGATGTAGGCCATCGTGAAGAACGTCGCCAGGCCGCCGCGCACCTCCCGCTGCACGCTCGAGCCGCGCGCGGAGATGGAGAAGTAGCGGTCCAGCCCGTTGCGGGGCGGGCGGGGGACGTCGGGCTCGGTGGAGATGGTCGTGGGCGCGTCGGCCATGGCGGTCCTTCATCGGGCGGGCGGCGGGGGGACGCGTCGTTGCGCCGCGACAGCATCCCAGGTCCGCGGGCCCTCGCCGCCCGCCGTCACCCGCCGCGGACGCGCCCGTGACCTGCCGCGACGCGGCCCGTTCCGCGGGTCAGCGCGAGAAGCGCGCCGTGACCGCCTCGCCGTGCGCGGGCAGGTCCTCGGCGTTCGCGAGGGCCACGACGTGGGCGGCGACCTCGCGCAGCGCGTCCGCGGAGTAGTCCACGACGTGGATGCCGCGCAGGAACGTCTGCACGCTCAGGCCCGCGGTGTGCGCGCAGGTGCCGCCCGTGGGCAGCACGTGGTTGGAGCCGGCGCAGTAGTCGCCGAGCGAGACCGGCGAGGACGGGCCGACGAAGATCGCGCCGGCGCTGCGCACCCGGGCGGCGACCGCGGCGGCGTCGGCGGTCTGCACCTCCAGGTGCTCCGCGCCGTACCCGTCGACGACGGCCAGGCCCGCCTCGACGTCGTCGACGAGGACGACGACGGACTGCTCGCCCGTCAGCGCCGTGCGCACCCGCTCGGCGTGCTTGGTGGCGGCGACGCGCACCGCCAGCTCGGCGTCGACGGCGTCGGCCAGGCCGGGGGCGTCGGTGACGAGGACGGCCGCGGCCAGCACGTCGTGCTCGGCCTGGCTGACGAGGTCGGCGGCCACGAGCGCGGGGTCGGCGGTGGCGTCGGCGAGGACGGCGATCTCCGTCGGGCCCGCCTCGGAGTCGATGCCCACCAGCCCGCGCAGCAGGCGCTTGGCGGCGGCGACGTAGACGTTGCCGGGGCCGGTGACGACGTCCACCGGCGCGCACACCAGGGCCCCGGCGTGCGGGCCGTCGGTCTCCCGGGCGCCGTGGGCGAACATCGCCACCGCCTGGGCGCCGCCGACGGCGTAGACCTCCTCGACCCCGAGCAGGGCGCACGCGGCGAGGATCGTCGGGTGCGGCAGGCCGCCGTGGTCGCGCTGCGGCGGGCTGGCCACCGCCAGGGACTCCACCCCCGCCTCCTGGGCGGGGACGACGTTCATCACCACGCTGCTGGGGTAGACCGCCAGGCCCCCGGGCGCGTACAGCCCCACGCGCTGGACGGGCACGAAGCGCTCGGTGACGGTGCCGCCGGGCACCACGCGCGTGGTGACGTCGGCGCGGCGCTGGTCGCGGTGCACGAGGCGGGCGCGGCGCACGGACTCCTCCAGCGCCGCGCGCACGGCCGGGTCCAGGCGCGCCAGGGCGTCGGCCAGGGCGGGCGCCGGCACCCGCAGCGCCTCCACCCGCACGCCGTCGAAGCGCTCCCCCAGCTCCCGCAGCGCGGCGGCGCCGCGGGTGCGCACGTCCTCGGCGATCGGGCGGACGGCGGCGACCGCGGCCTCGACGTCCAGGGCCGCCCGCGGCAGGGTGCCGCGCAGCTCGCGGGCGTCGAGCCGCTGCCCGCGCAGGTCCAGTCGTCGCATCACGGCCCCCAGGGTAGGGCGGCGGCGCTGTCGCACCGCCTGTGCACACTGGTGCGCGTGACCGCCTCCCCGCCCGCGCTCGCCCCGGCGCCGTCCTCCGCGCCCGTTCCGCAGGTGCCGCGCGAGGAGCTGGCGCGGGCGCTGGCGGGCGCCCTCGGGCCCGGCGGGGCGCAGCGCGTGGACGCCTCCCGGCGCCGGCGCGCGGAGTACACCTCCGACGCCTCCAACTACCGCGTCGTGCCCAGCGCGGTGGTCTTCCCCCGCGACGCGGACGACGTCGAGGCGGCGCTGGCGACCTGCCGGGCCCTCGGGGTGCCGCTGACCTCCCGCGGGGCGGGCACCTCCGTGGCCGGCAACGCGGTCGGCACGGGCGTGGTGCTCGACTTCTCCCGCTCCATGGGCCGGGTGCTCGAGGTCGACCCGACCTCGCAGACGGCGCTGGTGCAGCCCGGGGTGGTCCTCGACGACCTGCAGCGCGCGGCGCACCCGCACGGGCTGCGGTTCGGGCCCGACCCGAGCACCCACGCGCGGTGCACGCTCGGCGGCATGATCGGCAACGACGCGTGCGGCTCCCACGCGCTGGCGTACGGGCGCACGAGCCACAACGTGCTCGGCCTCGACGTCCTCGACGGCACCGGCCGCCGCTTCTCCACCGACGCCCCGCCGGCGCAGCTGGTCGCCGACCTCGACGCCGTGGCCCGCGCGCACCTGGCCACCCTGCGCACGCGCTTCGCCACCTTCGGCCGGCAGGTCTCCGGCTACGCCCTGGAGCACCTGCTGCCCGAGGGCGGGGGCCCGGCCGGCGACGGCGGCACGAACCTGGCCCGGCTGCTGACCGGCTCGGAGGGCACGCTCGCGGTGATGACGGCCGCGCGCGTGCGGCTCGTGCGCGAGGCGGCGTCGACGACCTTCGTCGTCCTCGGCTACCCCGACACGGCGAGCGCGGCGGACGCCACCCCGGCGCTGCTGGAGCACCGCCCGCTGGCGGTCGAGGGCATCGACCGGCGCCTGGTGGAGGTCGTGCGCGCCCGCGGCGGCGCCGTCGCCGGGCTGCCCGGCGGCGACGGCTGGCTGTTCGTGGAGGTCGGCGGCGAGGACGCCGCGGCCTCCCTCGCCGCCGCCCGCCGCCTGGTGGCCTCCTCCGGGGCCCTGGACTCGGTGGTGATCCCCACCGCGGCGCAGGCGCGGGCGCTGTGGCGCATCCGCGAGGACGGCGCCGGGCTCGCCGGGCGCTCCCCCGAGGGCCGCCCGGCCTGGCCGGGCTGGGAGGACGCCGCGGTGCCGCCGCAGCGCCTGGGCGCCTACCTGCGCGACTTCGAGGCGCTGATGCGCGCGCACCGCCTCGACGGCCTGTCCTACGGGCACTTCGGCGACGGCTGCATCCACGTGCGCATCGACTTCCCGCTCGCCGCGGACGGCGGCGCCGCCCGCACCGGGGACTTCCTGCGGGCGGCCGCCTCGCTCGTGGCCGCGCACGGCGGGTCGCTGTCGGGCGAGCACGGCGACGGGCGCGCTCGCGGGGCGCTGCTGCCGCTGATGTACCCCGCGGACGCGCTCGCCGCGTTCGGGGAGGTCAAGGCCGTCTTCGACCCCGACGACGTCCTGAACCCCGGCGTGATCGTGCGGCCGCGGCCGCTGGAGGCCGACCTGCGGGTGCCGGCCGCGCGCGCCGCCGTCGAGATCGGGCTCCCCGGGACGCGCCCGCCGCAGCCGCTGCAGTTCGCCTACTCCCACGACGGCGGTGACCTCACCACCGCCGTGCACCGCTGCGTCGGGGTGGGCAAGTGCCGCGCCGACACCTCCGGCGCCGGCGGTGTGATGTGCCCCTCCTACCTGGCCACGGGCGACGAGAAGGACTCCACGCGCGGACGCGCCCGCCTGCTGCAGGAGATGGCCAACGGCACCCTGGTCACCGACGGGTGGCGCTCGGAGGAGGTGCACGAGGCGCTCGACCTGTGCCTGTCCTGCAAGGGGTGCGCCGTGGACTGCCCGGCCGGCGTCGACATGGCCACGTACAAGGCGGAGTTCCTGCACCACCACTACGCCGGGCGGCTGCGCCCGGTGAACCACTACCTGCTCGGGTGGCTGCCGCGCTGGGCGCGCCTGGCCGCGCACGCGCCGCGGCTGGTCAACGCCCTGACCGGCGTGCCGGTGCTCGCGCGCCTGGCCCGCGCGGTCGGCGGCGTCGACCAGCGCCGGCCGCTGCCGCGCTTCGCGGAGCAGACCTTCCGCGCCTGGTTCGAGGCCCGCGCCGCCCAGCGGCGCCGCGACGGCGTGGAGGAGACCGGGCAGCCGGTGGTGCTGTGGGTCGACACGTTCACCGACGCCTTCGACCCGCAGGTCGGGCGGGCGGCGGTGGAGCTGCTCGAGCACCTCGGGTTCTCGGTGCGCCTGCCGGTCGGGAAGGTGTGCTGCGGGCTGACGTGGGTGTCCACCGGCCAGCTGGACGGCGCGAAGGCCCAGCTGCGGCGCACCCTCGACGCGATCGACGGCGCGGTGGCGGGGCTGGACGACGGCGCCGACGGCGCGGACGGCGTCGACGGCGCGGACGGCGCGGACGGCGCTGCGGTGCCGGTCGTGGGGCTGGAGCCGAGCTGCACCGCGCTGCTGCGCGACGACGCCGCGGAGCTGCTGCCCGACGACCCGCGGGCGCGCGCCCTGCACGGGCGGGTGCGCACGGTCGCGGAGCTGATCGCCGAGCACCGGCCCGAGTGGCAGCCGCCGCGCCTCGACGGGCCGGCCGTGGTGCAGCCGCACTGCCACCAGCACGCGGTGATGGGCTTCGACGCCGACCGCGCGCTCATGGCCCGGGCGGGGGTCGACGCGCAGGTGCTCGCCGGCTGCTGCGGCCTGGCGGGCAACTTCGGCGCCGAGCGCGGGCACTTCGAGGTCTCCCAGAAGGTCGCCGAGCACCAGCTGCTGCCCGCGCTGCGCGCCGCCGACCCAGCCACGCCCGTGCTCGCCGACGGCTTCTCCTGCCGCACGCAGACCTCCGACCTCGCCGGGCGCCGTCCGCTGCACCTGGTCGAGGCGCTCGCCGCCGCCCTCCGCGACGACGCCTGACCGACTCCCCCTGCGGGGGTCCTCCGGCCCGTGAGCGCACTCCGCCCGCGCAGTGCGCCGGAGCGGGCGGGGTCGGGGCAGCGGTGGCGCGCGCGGCGCGCAGCGGGTTGGGTGGGGACGTGAAGATCGTCGTGACGGGTGGCAGCGGGAAGCTCGGGCGCGCCGTGGTGCGCGACCTCGTCGAGCACGGGCACGACGTCCTCGACGTCGACCTCGCGCCCCCAGCGGAGCCGGTCGGCCGCTTCCTGCGCGCCGACCTGACCGACCCCGGCCAGGCCCTCGAGGTGCTGCTGGGCGTCGACGAGCACCACCGCGGCCCCGGCGCCGTGGACGCCGTCGTGCACCTGGCGGCGATCCCGGCGCCCGGCCTCCTGCCCGACGCGACGACCTTCGCCACCAACACCCTGAGCACCTACAACGTCTTCGCCGCCGCTCGGGCAGCGGGTGTGAGCAACGTCGTGTGGGCCTCCAGCGAGACCGTCCTCGGGCTCCCCTTCGACGTCCCCCCGCCGTACGCGCCCGTCGACGAGGAGTGCGCGCCGCGGCCGGAGACCTCGTACTCGCTGTCGAAGGACCTCGGCGAGGAGATGGCGCGGCAGTTCTGCCGCTGGGAGCCCGACCTGAAGATCATCGGGCTGCGGTTCTCCAACGTCATGGAGCCGCACGAGTACGCGGCCTTCCCCGGCTTCGACGCGGACCCGAGCACCCGCAAGTGGAACCTGTGGGGCTACATCGACGCCCGCGACGGCGCCCAGGCGGTGCGCCGGGCCCTGGAGCTCGACGCTCCGGGCGCGGACGTGTTCATCATCGCCGCGGCCGACACCGTGATGGGCCGGTCGAGCGCCGAGCTGCTCGCCGAGGTCTTCCCGGGCGTGCCGCTGACCCGGCAGGTCGGCGAGCACGAGACGCTGCTCTCGATCGAGAAGGCTCGCCGCGTGCTCGGCTACGAGCCCGAGCACAGCTGGCGCACCTAGGCTGCGGCGGTGCCCGCAGCTGCTCCGGAGCGACTCCCCCTCTTCCCGCTGCACGCGGTGCTGGTGCCGGGGCTCGTGCTGCCGCTGACGGTCTTCGAGCCGCGCTACCTCACCCTCGTCGAGCACCTGCTGGCGCGCCCGGAGGACGAGCGCACCTTCGGCGTGGTCGCGCTGCGCAGCGGGCGGGAGTCCGGGCGGCCGCACGACCTCGCCGCGCTGCACCGGGTCGGGTGCACCGCGGTGGTCCGCTCGGTGACCGAGACCGACGAGGGCCGCTACGAGCTGCTCACCTCCGGGGCCGTGCGGTTCCGCCTGGACGGCCTCGACGAGGACGCCGGGACCCCGTACCTGACCGGGCTCGTCACCCCGCTGCCCGAGGCGGAGGGCGACGGCAGCGACCTGGCCGCCCTGGCCGCCGCCGTGGCCGCGCGCTGGACGGCGTACCGCCAGCGCCTGGGCATCACCGCCACCGGCGTGCCGGGCGGCGTCCCGTCCGACCCGGCGGTGCTGTCCTACCTCGTGGTCGCCGGCATGGTCCTGGACGTCCCGCAGCGCCAGGCCCTGCTCGAGGTGCCCGACACGGCCTCCCGCCTGCGCGAGGAGCGGCGCCTGCTGCACCGCGAGCTCGCGCTCGTCGAGGCGCTGCGCTCCCTGCCGGCGCAGGACCTCACCACCACCGAGCCGGACCCGAACTGACCGGCCGGGTCGCAGGGCCGGGGCGCAGGGCCGGGGCGGGTCGAGGGGTGGCGAGTTCGAGGGGTGGCGCGGCGACACCGGCGACCGCCGTCCTGGCCCGCGCGGGGGTGGCGCACGTCGTGCGCGCCTACGATCACGACGCCGCGGCCGTGGCCCGCGGCCTCGGCGACGGGCAGGAAGCGGCCGCGGCGCTTCGGGTGGACCCGCGCCGGGTGCTGAAGACGCTGCTGGCGGCGGTGGACGGCGAGCTGGTGGTCGCGGTGCTGCCGGTGGCCGCCCGCCTGGACCTGAAGGCGCTGGCCGCCGCCGTCGGGGGCCGGCGCGCGGCGATGGCGGATCCGGCGGCCGCCGAGCGGGCCACCGGCTGCGTCGTCGGCGGCATCAGCCCCCTGGCTCAGCGCCGCAGGCTGCGCACCGTGGTGGACGCCGCGGCGCTGGAGCACGCCGGGGTGCTCGTCAGCGCCGGACGGCGCGGGCTGGACGTGGAGCTGGCGCCTCAGGACCTCGTGCGGCTGACCGGCGCGCTGGTCGCCCCGGTGTCCGCGGCGGGCGGGTCCGCCGGGACCGGACCCGGTGCGGGCGGGCCGACGGTCGAGCCGCCAGCGGCGGGCCCCTCGACCGGCCCCTCGACCGGTTGAGGGCCGCTGTGCTGCCACGCCGCGGCCAGGTGGCCGGCGGTGGCGGCGGCGGCCGCCGCGAGCGGCCACAGGAGCACGACGCCGGGGCTGGACAGGCGCAGCGGGCTGGTGGGGACGGCGTCCGGCGCCGCGGCCAGCTGCTCGGCCACGGGCGGCGGGCCGAGCGCGACGCCCAGGCCCCACGCCAGCAGCGACCCGAGCGCGCAGGCGAGCACCACCGCCGCGCTGCGGCGCGCCGGGGAGGACCCGGGCGCCAGCACGGCGGCCGTGCCGCAGAGCAGGCCCGCGCCGAGCCCGAGCAGGGCCAGCGAGCCGTCGTGGGCGGCCGCCAGCTCCGGCGCCGACGGCGCGTACAGCAGGTCCGGGGCGACCTGCACCACCGGCGCGGTCGGCGCGAGCACGGCCCAGGCGGCGCCGACGGGCACGGCGAGCAGCACCGGACCCAGCACCGGGCCCAGGACCGGGCCCAGGACCGGGCCCAGCACCGGCACGGCGCGCCGCAGCGCGCCCGCAACCCGCCCGGGCCGGCTCACACCAGGCAGCTCGGCCCCAGCAGCGCCTTGAGGTCGCCGAACAGCGACGGCGACGGCGTCACCCGCAGCGCGTCGTCCAGGCGCATCGTCAGCGACTTCTGCGGCTGCACCAGGCGCAGGTGCACCTCGGTCAGCCCCTTGTGGTCGCGCAGCACCTCCGCGAGCCGGTCGGCGATGGCGGTGTTGACGCGCGACTCAGGCAGCACGATGACGACCGGCCCGTCGGTGCTGACGGAGGTGTCCGGCAGGGTCAGCTCCTGCGCGTGCAGGCTGGGCACGTCGTCGCGGCGGCTGAGCCGGCCCCGCACCGAGACGACCACGTCGGGCGCGAGCTGGTGGGCGAAGGCCTCGTAGGTCTGCGGGAAGAAGAGCACCTCCACGGCGCCCTCGAGGTCCTCCACCGTGGCGATCGCCCACTGCTTGCCCTGCTTGGTCATCTTGCGCTGCAGGCCGGTGACCAGCCCGGCGACGGTGACGAAGCTGCCGTCCGGGCGCGCGTCGTCCGCGACCAGGGAGGCGATGGAGCAGTCGGCCGCGTCCGAGAGCACGTGCTCGAGCCCGAAGAGCGGGTGGTCGCTGACGTACAGGCCGAGCATCTCCCGCTCGCGCGCGAGCAGCTCGTGCTTCTCCCACTCCGGCAGGTCCAGCAGCCGCACGTCCAGGCCGCCGCCGCTGGGCGCGCCGTCGTCCCCGCCGCCGATGCCGGCGAAGAGGTCGTACTGGCCGATCGCCTCGTTGCGCTTGAGGTCGATGACGGAGTCCACCGCGCGCTCGTGCGCCTCCAGCAGCTGGCGGCGGGTGTGGCCCAGGGAGTCGAAGGCCCCGGCCTTGACGAGGGACTCCACCGTGCGCTTGTTGCACACCACCGCCGGGACCTTCTCGAGGAAGTCCTGGAAGGAGGTGAAGGCGCCCTTGGACTCGCGGGCGGCCACGATCGCGTCGACGACGTTCTCCCCCACGTTGCGCACCGCCGCCAGGCCGAAGCGGATGTCGGGGCCGACGGCGGCGTAGGTGGCGATCGAGGAGTTCACGTCGGGGGGCAGCACCGTGATGCGCATGCGCCGGCACTCGTTCAGGTACAGCGCCGACTTGTCCTTGTCGTCGCGCACGCTCGTGAGCACCGCGGCCATGTACTCGGCCGGGTAGTGCGCCTTCAGGTACGCCGTCCAGTAGGAGACGACGCCGTAGGCGGCCGAGTGGGCCTTGTTGAACGCGTAGTCGGAGAAGGGCAGCAGGATGTTCCACAGCGTCGTCACGGCGGCGTCGGAGTACCCGCGCTCGCGCATGCCGCCGGAGAAGACCTCGAACTGCTTGTCCAGCTCGGACTTCTTCTTCTTGCCCATCGCCCGGCGCAGCAGGTCCGCCTGGCCCAGGGTGTAGCCGGCGACCTTCTGGGCGATGGCCATGACCTGCTCCTGGTACACGATCAGGCCGTGCGTGGTGCCCAGGACGTCGGCCAGCGGCTCCTCGAGCTCCGGGTGGATCGGGGTGACCGGCTGCTGGCCGTTCTTGCGCAGCGCGTAGTTGGTGTGCGAGCCGGCGCCCATCGGGCCCGGCCGGTACAGGGCGCCGACGGCGGAGATGTCCTCGAAGTCGTCCGGTCGCATCAGGCGCAGCAGGGAGCGCATGGGCCCGCCGTCGAACTGGAAGACCCCGAGGGTCTCCCCGCGGGCCAGCAGCTCGTACGTCGCCCGGTCGTCGAGCTCGAGCTCCTCGAGGACGATGCTCTCGCCGCGGTTGCGCTCGACGTTGCGCAGCGCGTCGTCCATGATCGTCAGGTTCCTCAGGCCGAGGAAGTCCATCTTGATCAGGCCGAGCGCCTCGCAGCTGGGGTAGTCGAACTGCGTGATGACCTGGCCGTCCTGCTCCCGGCGCATGATGGGGATCAGGTCGATGAGGGGCTCGCTCGACATGATCACGCCGGCGGCGTGCACGCCCCACTGGCGCTTGAGGCCCTCGAGCTGGCGGGCGGTCTCGACGACCTTCGCGACCTCGGCGTCGGCGTCGTGCAGGGCGCGGAACTCCCCGCCCTCGGTGTAGCGCGGGTGCTCGGGGTCGAAGATCTTCGACAGCGGCACGTCCTTGCCCATGACCGTCGGCGGCATCGCCTTGGTGATGCGGTCGCCCATGGCGAAGGGGTGGCCGAGCACGCGGGAGGCGTCCTTGACGGCCTGCTTGGCCTTGATGGTGCCGTAGGTGACGATCTGGGCGACGCGGTCCTCGCCGTACTTCTCGGTGACGTACCTGATCACCTCGCCGCGGCGGCGCTCGTCGAAGTCGACGTCGAAGTCGGGCATCGAGACGCGGTCGGGGTTGAGGAAGCGCTCGAAGATCAGGCCGTGGCGCTGCGGGTCGAGGTCGGTGATCTCCAGGGCGTACGCGGCGATCGAGCCCGCGCCGGAGCCGCGGCCGGGGCCGACGCGGATGCCGTTGCGCTTGGCCCAGCGGATGAAGTCGGCGACGACGAGGAAGTAGCCGGCGAAGCCCATCTGCGTGATGACGCCGGTCTCGTACTCGGCGACGCGCCGGGACTCCTCCGGCACGGCGCCCTTGAAGCGCATCTGCAGGCCGCGCTCGACCTCCTTGACGAACCAGGAGGTCTCGCTCTCCCCCTCCGGCACGGGGAAGCGGGGCATGTAGGTGCCCATGCCCTCGGTGAACCCCACCTCGCACCGCTCGGCGATGGCCAGGGTGCTGTCGCAGGCCTCCGGCAGCTCGCGCCACAGCTGCCGCATCTCGGCGGGGGACTTGAGGTAGAACTCGTCGGCGTCGAACTTGAAGCGGTTCGGGTCGGCCAGGGTGGAGCCGGACTGCACGCACAGCAGCGCCGCGTGGCCGGTGGAGTGCTCGGGGCGGGTGTAGTGCAGGTCGTTCGTCGCCACGAGCGGCAGGCCGAGGTCGCGCGCCAGGCGCAGCAGGTCGGTCTGGACGCGGCGCTCGATGTCGAGGCCGTGGTCCATCAGCTCGCAGTAGAAGTTGCCGGCGCCGAAGATGTCGCGGAACTCCGCCGCGGCCGCCCGCGCCTGCTCGTACTGGCCCAGGCGCAGGCGCGTCTGCACCTCCCCCGAGGGGCAGCCGGTCGTGGCGATGAGGCCGGAGGCGTACCGGGAGAGGATCTCGCGGTCCATGCGCGGCTTGTAGAAGTGCCCCTCCAGGCTCGCGAGCGAGGCGAGGCGGAAGAGGTTGTGCATGCCGGCCGTCGTCTCGGCCAGCATCGTCATGTGCGTGTAGGCGCCGCCGCCGGAGACGTCGTCGCGCCCGGCGCCCGGGTCGCCCCAGCGCACGCGCGAGCGGTCCCCGCGCGCCGTGCCCGGCGTCAGGTAGGCCTCGAGGCCCACGATGGGCTTGACCCCGTGCTTCTGCGCCGTGCGCCAGAAGTCGTAGGCGCCGAAGACGAACCCGTGGTCGGTGGTCGCGACGGCCGGCATGCCCATGCGCGCCGCCTCGGCGAACAGCTCGTCCACCCGCGCCGCGCCGTCCAGCATCGAGTACTCGGTGTGCACGTGCAGGTGGACGAAGGAGTCGGCGGCGCCGGAGGGCATGCGAGGGATCCTTCCCGCCGTCGGTACGGACGCTCCCGGCGGCGCCGCCGAGTCTAGGTCGCGCCACCGACGGCGCGCCGGACGCCGCGCGACCTCCTGGGCCGGCCGGGCCGCTGCGGCAGGCCCTCAGGAGCCGGCCGACAGCCTCTCCAGCGCGGTCGCCAGGTCCTGCGGGTGGTCGCTGCGGAAGGCGACCCGCTCCCCCGTGCCGGGGTGGACGAAGGCGAGGCCGACCGCGTGCAGCCACTGGCGGGTCAGCCCCAGCCGGGCCGCGAGCACCGGGTCGGCCCCGTACACCAGGTCCCCGACGCAGGGGTGGCGCAGCGCGGAGAAGTGCACGCGGATCTGGTGGGTGCGGCCGGTCTCCAGGTGCACCTGCAGCAGGCTCGCGGCCGGGAACGCCTCGAGCGTCTCGTAGTGCGTCACGCTCTCCTTGCCGCCCGCGGCGGTCGAGACCACCGCCCACTTCCAGTCGGCGCCCGGGTGGCGCCCGATGGGCGCGTCCACGGTGCCGGACGACGGGTCCGGGTGCCCCTGCACCACCGCGTGGTAGGTCTTGTCGACGGTGCGCTCCCGGAACGCCTGCTTGAGCAGGGAGTACGCGCGCTCGGTCTTGGCGACCACCATCAGCCCGGAGGTGCCGACGTCCAGGCGGTGCACCACGCCCTGGCGCTCGGCGGCCCCGGACGTGGCGATGCGGTACCCCGCGGCGGCCAGGCCCCCCACCACGGTCGGGCCCGCCCACCCCGGGCTGGGGTGGGCGGCCACGCCGACGGGCTTGTCGACGACGACGAGGTCGTCGTCGTCGTGGACGACGCGCAGGCCGGGCACGGGCTGCGCGACCACCGCCGGCGCGGCCGGCGGGTCGGGCAGCTGCACCTCCAGCCACGCGCCGGCGCGCAGGCGGTCGGACTTGCCGGCGGGCGCGCCGTCCAGGAGCACCCCGCCGGCGGCGGCGACCTCCGCCGCGCGCGAGCGGGACAGGCCGAGCATGCGCGAGAGCCCGGCGTCCACGCGCTCGCCGTCGAGCCCGTCGGGAACGGGCAGGGAGCGGCGCTCAGGCACGGGGCCTCCTCGCGGCGTCCCCCGCGCCCTCCGCGCCGCCCGCGTCCTGGGCGGGCGCCCGGGCCTCGCGGCGGCCGTCGACGTCGGTGCCGCGCAGGGCCAGGACGACGACGAGGACGGCGGCCGTGCAGATGGCGGAGTCGGCGACGTTGAAGACGGGCCAGTTCGGCAGCTCGAGGAAGTCGACGACGTGGCCGCGCGCGAACCCGGGCGCGCGCAGCAGCCGGTCGGTGAGGTTGCCGGCGGCCCCGGCCAGCACGAGCCCGAGGGCGACGGCCCAGCCCCGGCTGCCGAGGCGGCGCGCCACGCGCAGGACCGCGACGACGACCACGACCGCGATCACGGTGAAGACCCAGGTCGCGCCGGTGGCGAAGGAGAACGCCGCGCCGGGGTTGCGCACGAGGCGCAGCTGCAGGACGGGCTCCAGGACGGGCACGACCCGGCCCGGCTCGAGCAGGGCGACGGCGAGGACCTTGGTGACCTGGTCGATCAGGTACACCGCGACGGCGGTGGCCGCGAGGAGCGCGAGGAGCCGGCGGCGGCCCTGGAGGGCCGCTGCCGGCTGCGACGCGTCCGGCGCGGGAGCGCTCAGCCCGCTCCACCGCCGAACGGGTAGGCGGCCTCCTGCGCGGCCGGCTGCGCCGGGCGGCCCGGCAGCGCCGCGCCCCGGCTCTCCAGGTCGCGCAGCTGGGACTCCAGGTAGGACTTCATGCGGTTGCGGTAGTCGCGCTCGAAGGCCCGCAGCTCGTCGATCTTGCGCTCCAGCAGCGAGCGCTCCTGCTCCAGGCTGCCGAGGGTCTGGCGCTGCTTCTCCTCCGCCTCGCGCACCAGGCGCGTCGCGTGGTCCTTCGCCTCGCCGACGATCTTGTCGCGCTGCTCCTCGCCGCTGCGCACGAAGTCGTCATGCAGCTTCTGCGCCAGGGCGAGCATGCCGGTGGCGGCCTCGGGCCCGCTGGCGGGCGCCGCCGCGGACGCGGGCACGGCGGCCACGACGGGCGGGGCCTGGCGCTCGACCACGGGCGGCCGCTCCTGGGCGGGCACGGCGGCCGCGGCGCCGGCGCGGCCGAGCTCGGTGACGCGGCGCTCGCACGCGACGAGCTTCTGCTGCAGCTGCTCGTTCTCGGTCGTCAGGCGACGCAGCTCCCCGACCACCTCGTCGAGGAAGTCGTCGACCTCGTCCTGGTCGTAGCCCTCGCGGAACTTGGTGGGCTGGAAGCGCTTGTTGACCACGTCTTCAGGCGTCAACGCCATCTGCGTCACCTCATGGAGTCCTGGCGGTGATCCGCGCCGGGTTCGCGATCACGTCAGGAGCCACCGTAGCGGACGGGAGCCGCCGAGGGGCGGACATGGGGAAGGGCGCGCCGGGCCCGGACGGTGCCCGGGCGGTGCCCGCACGGGCGCCCGGGCGGGCGCTCAGGCGGCCGCGCTCCGGGCCGCGCTGCCCAGCACGCTCATGAGGAGGGAGCAGCCCAGGGCGAGGACGAGGAAGGCGAGGTCGAGCTGGACGCTGCCGATGCGGATCGGCCGGATCACCCGGCGCAGCGCCCTCAGCGGCGGGTCGGTGACGGTGTAGACGACCTCCGCGATCACGAGCGCCACGCCGCGCGGGCGCCAGTCGCGGGCGAAGACCTGCACCCACTCCAGCACCAGGCGGCCGATCAGCAGGACGAAGAAGGCCAGGACGACGAAGTACAGCAGGGAGAGGACGGCGCTCACGGGGCGATCCTCCCAGCCCCCGCGCCCGGGTGGGGACCGGGACCGCGGGGGCGGCGGCGCGGGAGCGGGGAGGTCAGGACTGGTTGAACAGCGTCGCGGAGGCGACCGGCGCCTCGCCGGTGACCTCCACGTGGGCCGGGGAGAGCAGGAAGACCTTGTTCGTCACGCGCTCGATGGACCCGTGCAGGCCGAAGACCAGGCCGGCGGAGAAGTCGACGAGGCGCTTGGCGTCGGCGTCCGACATGTCGGTCAGGTTCATGATCACGGGCACGCCGCCGCGGAAGCTCTCGCCGATGCTCTTGGCCTCGTTGTACGTGCGGGGGTGGATCGTGGTGATCCGCCGCAGGTCCGTCGTGGCCGGGCCGCTGACCAGGCGCGCCACCGGCCGGTCGCGGGTGATCGGGGTGACCTCGGCGTGGCGCTGCTCGACGACCTCGACCTGCTCGTCCACCTCGACCCACTCCCCGTCCGGGACGTCGTGCAGCTCCTGGTAGCGAGGGTCGTCCTCGGCCAGCCCCAGGTACACCATCGTCTTGCGCAGCGCCCCAGCCATGTTCGCTCCTCCGTGCCCGTCGGATGTCACACCAATCACACCAGCATCCGTAGCCCCAACGCTACTGCACGGCCGGGCGGCTGCCCAGGACGGCGCGCCCGACCCTGACGTGTGTCGCGCCGACCGCCACCGCGGCCTCCAGGTCCTCGCTCATGCCCGCGCTCAGCCCCCCCGCGCCGGGGTGGTCCGCGCGCACGCGCTCGCCCAGGCGGGCCAGCCGCTCGAAGGCGCGCGCCGGGTCCTCCCCTGTCGGCGCGACCGCCATGAGGCCCTCCAGGCGCAGCCCCGGCGCGGCGGCGACCTCGTCGACCAGGGCGGGCAGGTCCTGCGCCGCGACGCCGCCGCGGGCCGGGTCGCCGTCCAGGCTGACCTGCACGAAGCAGCCGAGCTCGCGCCCGGTCCGCGCGGCCGCGCGCGAGAGGGCGCCGGCCAGCCGGGAGCGGTCGACCGAGTGCACGACGTCGGCCCACGCGGCGACGGCGGCCGCCTTGTTCGTCTGCACCCGGCCCACCTGGTGCCAGCGCAGGGGCAGGTCCGCGCACGCGGCGGCCTTGGCGGACGCCTCCGGCTCGCGGCTCTCCCCCGCGTCCGCGACCCCGAGCCCGGCGAGCAGGCGCACGTCCGAGGCGGGGAAGGTCTTCGTGACGACGACGAGGACCACCCGCCGCGGGTCGCGGCCGGCGGCGGTCGCGGCGGCCGCCAGGCGCTCGCGGACGGCGCCCAGGCCGGCGGCCAGCTCGGCGCGCCGCTCGCTCACGCGCGCGGCTCCCAGCGCACCAGCCCGGCGGTGCGGGCCGCGCCCGCACCGTCCCGGCGCGCCGAGGAGAGGTCGGGGCTCTCGGCCGTGCACCCGGGCAGCTGCTCGGCGGGCACCCCGAGCGCGGCCAGCTGCGCCAGGACCCCGGCCGCGACGTCGAGGGAGGGCTCGCCGCGCCAGGTCACCGAGGCCGCCACCGGGGAGCGCGCGGCCACCTCGTCGCGCAGCTGCGCGGGCACGCCGTAGCAGCGGGCGCAGATCGACGGCCCGAGCAGGGCGCGCGGGGCGCGGCCGCCGAGGTCGCGCACGGCCCGCACCGCCGCGGCGACCACCCCGGCGTCCATGCCGCGCCGGCCGGCGTGGGCGACGCCGACCACGCCGGCGTCCGCGTCGGCCAGCAGCACGGGCACGCAGTCGGCGACGAGCACGCCGAGGGCGAGGCCCGGCCGGTCGGTCACGACGGCGTCGGCCTCCGGCGGCGGCCCCGGCCACGGGCCGTCGGCGACGGCCACCGCGGCTCCGTGCACCTGCCGCGCGTACAGCACGCGGGAGGCGGGCAGGTCGAGCGCTGCGGCCACGCGCGCCCGGTTGGCGGCGACGGCGGCCGGGTCGTCCCCGACGTGGTCGCCGAGGTTCAGCCGGCCCCCGCTGCTGGCGCCGCCCCAGCGCCCGGTCAGCGCCACCAGGGCGCGCCCGCAGGCGCCGTCCAGCTGACGCCGGGTGGTGAGGACCACTCGCCGCGGGCTACTTGAGGAAGTCGGGGACGTCCAGGTCGTCCCCGTCCACGGCGCGCCCGTAGCGGGTGCGCACCGGCTCGCGCTCGGCAGGCAGCTGCACCTCCGAGGGGTACTGGCCCGGCAGGTAGCCGGGGGCGGGCGAGGGGCTCGGGGCGCCGTCGTCGAGGGCGGACGGCACGGGCTCGGCGCCCGCGGTGCGCCAGTCGACGCGCTCGGGCGCCGCGTACTGCCCGTACTCGTAGCCGCCGCGCTCGCGGGCGCCGCCGGCCGCCCCGACCGGCTGCGCCTGGCTCGCCGGGCGGGCGGCGACCGGCGGCGGGGAGGCGGGCAGCTCCACGGGCGTCGGCGCCGGGCCCGCGGCGCGCCGCTCGTCGCGACGGGCCTGGGGAGAGCCGCCGTCGAAGCCGGCGGCGATCACGGTGACCCGCACCTCGTCGCCCAGGGCGTCGTCGATGACGGCGCCGAAGATGATGTTCGCCTCGGGGTGCGCGGCCTCCTGCACCATCCGCGCGGCCTCGTTGATCTCGAACAGGCCGAGGTCGGACCCGCCCTGGATCGACAGCAGCACCCCGTGGGCGCCGTCGATGCTGGCCTCCAGCAGCGGCGAGGAGATCGCCAGCTCCGCGGCCTGCACCGAGCGGTCCTCCCCGCGCGCGGAGCCGATGCCCATCAGGGCGCTGCCGGCGTTGCTCATCACGGACTTCACGTCGGCGAAGTCGAGGTTGATCAGGCCCGGCGTGGTGATCAGGTCGGTGATGCCCTGGACGCCGGAGAGCAGCACCTGGTCGGCGGACTTGAACGCGTCCAGGACGCTGACGTTGCGGTCGCTGATCGAGAGCAGGCGGTCGTTGGGGATGACGATGAGGGTGTCCACCTGGTCGCGCAGCTCGGAGATGCCCGACTCGGCGCTGGTGGCGCGCCGGCGCCCCTCGAAGGTGAACGGGCGGGTGACCACGCCGATCGTCAGGGCGCCCAGGCCGCGCGCGATGCGCGCGACGACCGGCGCCCCGCCCGTGCCGGTGCCGCCGCCCTCGCCGGCGGTGACGAAGACCATGTCCGCCCCGCGCAGGACCTCCTCGATCTCCTCGGCGTGGTCCTCGGCGGCCTTGCGCCCCACCTCCGGGTCGGCACCGGCGCCGAGACCGCGGGTCAGCTCCCGGCCGACGTCGAGCTTGACGTCCGCGTCGCTCATGAGCAGCGCCTGGGCGTCGGTGTTCACGGCGATGAACTCGACGCCCTTCAGGCCGACCTCGATCATCCGGTTGACGGCGTTGACGCCACCACCGCCGACGCCGACCACCTTGATGACCGCCAGGTAGTTCTGCGGTGCTGTCACCGGTCTCCCGCTCTCGCTGCTCGTCGGGTCCCGGTCTCGGCGGGACCCCGGTCTGGTGGCGCGGACGCAGCGCGCCTCCGCCTGAGTCTCACCCTCAGGTTGAGGGTGATAGTTATGTCACCTGCTGTGCTCCCGACCACGCTAGGCGCGCGGAGGGTCTCACCACAACTCACCACGCCCCGACCCGTCCGGGATGCGCCAGGCAGGCCGTGACCTGCTGCGGCGGGGGCGCGCGGGCGCCGGTGGACGACGTCGCCCGGCGCCTGCTGCGCGCCTGTTCGTCACGGAGCGTCACTGGAGGGCTGCGGCGCCTCCCCGGACGTCGCGGGCGCCGCGGGCGCGCTGACGTCGTAGGCCTGGGCCCTCCGCTCGCGCAGCACCAGCAGGACGTCCGCCTTCAGCTCCGGGGCCTCCGCGCTCCCCCAGCGCACGGTCGCGCCGTCGCGCAGGTCGAGGCGCACGTCGTCCGCGCTGGAGGCGCTGACCCGCGCCACCTCCGCGCGCAGCTCGCCGGGCAGGCCGCGCGCGACCTCCCCGGCGGCGCGCAGCGCTCCGGTGCCCGCGGCGGCGACGTCGACGTCGACGAGGGGCACGTCCTCGAGCAGGCCCGGGCCGGTGGTGATGACGTCCCCGGCGGCGTCGAGGACGTCGTAGCCCCCGTCGGCCTGCACCGCGGCGACCGCCACCCGCTCGGTGACGACCAGCTCGACGCCGTGCAGCCAGCGCCGGTGCACCTGCAGGTCCGCGACGAACGGCAGGTCGGCGGTGCCCGCGCGCACGGCGTCCTCGTCCACGCGCAGCAGCGGGCGCCCCAGCTGGCTCTGCGCGGCGGCCTCGACGGCCGCCGGGTCCGTGCGCGCGGTGCCCGTGACGACGACCTCGCGCAGCGCCGTCACGGGCGTCCCGAGCAGGACCCAGACCAGCGCGCCGACCAGCGCCAGCACCGACAGCACCGCCACGACGGAGCGGGTGCCGGGACGCCGGCGGCGGCGCCGGACGGCGCGCGGCCCGGCGGCGCGCGGCTCGGGCGCGGGCGGCAGCGGCTCCCGCGGAGGAGGCGGCTCGGGGGCGGGGCGCTCGGGAGCGGGGCGCTCGGGCGCCGGGCGCTCGGGCGCCGGGCGCTCGGAGGCGGGTCGCGCGGCGGCGGCCCGCTCGCGGGCGCGCGGGTCGGCGGGCGCGCGGCGCGGCACGGGCGCGGCGGGGCGGCGCGTCACCGGGGGACTCCCGAGCCGGCCACGGGGTGCTGCTCGGCCAGGAGGCTGAGGACCTCCCCCGCGACCATCGTCACGTCGCCCGCGCCCACGGTGAGCACGAGGTCCCCCGGCCGCGCGGCGGCGGCCACGGCGGGCGCGACGGCCGACCAGGACTCCACGTAGCGCACCCGCTCCGGGGGCAGGTCCACGCGGTCGGCGACCAGCGCGCCCGTCACCCCGGGCACCGGGTCCTCGCGGGCGGCGTAGACGTCCATGACGAAGACCTCGTCGGCGACCGACAGCGCCCGGGCGAAGTCCTCCGCGAAGTCCAGCGTGCGGCTGTACAGGTGCGGCTGGAAGACGACGAGCAGCCGCCCGGCGCCGGCGACCTCGCGCGCGGTGCCGACGGCGGCCGCCACCTTGGCCGGGTTGTGCGCGTAGTCGTCGTAGACGCGCACCCCGCCCGCCTCGCCGCGGGCCTCGAAGCGGCGGCGCGTGCCCGTGAACGCCTCGAGCCCCTCGACCGCCAGGGCGGGAGCGACCCCGAGGGTCGTCGCCGCGGCGTAGGCCGCGGCGGCGTCGAGGACGTTGTGCCACCCGGGCACCCGCAGCCGCACCCGCACGGGCGCGGCGCCGCTCGCGCCCGTCCCGCCCGCGCGGTCGGTGGGGTCGGTGCGGTCGGTGAGGTCGGTGAGGTCGAAGGAGGTGCGCGCGCCCTCGGAGCGCACGCCGCCCAGGCGCACGTCGGCGTCCAGGGAGGAGCCGACGGTGACCGCGCGCGCCCCCCGCGCCCGCGCCCGGGCGGCCAGGGCGGCCGAGCCGCGGTCGTCGGCGCAGGCGACGAGGACCCCGCCCGGCACGACGCGGTCGACGAAGGCGGCGAAGGCGGCCTCGAGGGCGTCGACGGTGCCGTAGTGGTCCAGGTGGTCCGGCTGCACGTTGGTCACCACCGCCACGTGCGGGGAGTAGACGAGGAAGGAGGAGTCGCTCTCGTCGGCCTCGGCCACGAACACGTCGCCGGTGCCCTCGTGGGCGTTGGTGCCCGCCCCGACGAGCTCGCCGCCGACGGCGAAGGAGGGGTCGGCCCCGGCGTGCTGGAGGACCACCGTGAGCATCGACGTGGTGGTGGTCTTGCCGTTCGTGCCGGCCACGGCCACCACCCGGCGCCCGTGCATGACCGCCTGCAGCGCCTGGGAGCGGTGCAGCACCCGCAGGCCGCGCTCGCGGGCCGCGGCCAGCTCGGGGTTGGACTCCCGGATCGCCGAGCCCGCGACCACGGTGCTCACGCCGTCGAGGCGCGCCGGGTCGAAGCCGACCGCGACCCGCCCGCCCAGGGCCCGCAGCGCCGCGAGCACGGGCACGTCCTTGGCGTCGCTGCCCGACACCCGCAGCCCCCGCGCCAGCATCACGCGCGCGACGCCGGACATGCCGACCCCGCCGACGCCGACGAAGTGCACGGCCCCCAGCTCCTCGGCGGGCGGCACGGGCGCGTCGAGGTCGAAGCGGGGGCTCACCGCGCGCCCCGCTCCTGCGCGCCCCGCTCCTGCGCGCCCCGCTCCTGCGCGGCGCGCTCGACGAGGTCCGCGAGCCGCTCGTCGCCGTCCCGCACCCCCGCCGCCGCCGAGGCCGCCGCCATGGCCGCCAGGCGGCCGGGGTCGAGCGCGAGGTCGAGCAGCGGCCCGCCGACCCAGGTGGCGGTCAGGGCGGCGTCCTCGACGACGAGGCCGCCGCCGGCGGCGACGACCGGCAGGGCGTTCAGGCGCTGCTCGCCGTTGCCGATGGGCAGCGGCACGTAGACCGCGGGCAGGCCCACGGCCGTCAGCTCGCACACCGTGCCCGCGCCCGACCGGCACAGCGCGAGGTCGGCCGCGGCGTAGGCGAGGTCCATCCGGTCGGTGAACTCCAGGCCCCGGTAGACGGCGCGGCCCGCGCCCTCCGGCGGCAGCCCGGCGGGCGCGACGGCCTTGCCGGCACCGGTCAGGTGCAGCACCTGCACGCCGGCGGCCACCAGGTCCGCCGCCGCCGCGGACACCGCGGTGTTCAGCCGCTGGGCTCCCAGCGAGCCGCCCGTGACGAGCAGCACGGGCGCCTGCTGATCCAGTCCGAAGCGGGTGCGCGCCTCCTCGCGCAGGGCGGCGCGGTCCAGGTGCGCGACCTCCGGGCGCAGCGGCATGCCGGTGGTCACCGCGCCCGGCAGCGGCGTGCCGTCGAAGGTGACGGCCACGTGCCGGGTCAGCCGCGCGCCGAGGCGGTTGGCCAGCCCCGGGCGGGCGTTCTGCTCGTGGACGACGACGGGCACCCCGCGCCGGCGCGCCGCCAGGTACGCCGGCGTCGCCACGTACCCGCCGAAGCCGACGACGACGTCCGCGCCGTCCGGGCCGACGGCGTCCAGGGCCTCCTCGGCGGCGCGCACGGCCGAGCGCAGCCGCCCCGGCAGGCGCAGCACGTCACCGGAGGGCCGCCGCGGCAGGGGCGCGCGCGGCACCAGCGCGAGCCGGTGCCCGCGCGCGGGCACCAGGCGCGACTCCAGGCCCTCGGCGGTGCCGAGCGCGAGCACGGCGGTGCGCTCGTCGCGCCGGCACAGGGCGTCGGCGAGGGCGAGCAGCGGGGAGACGTGCCCGGCGGTGCCGCCGCCCGCCAGCAGCACGGACAGCGGGCGCCGCCCGCCCGCGCCGTCCGCGCCGCCCGCGCCGCCGGTAGCGCCGCCGCCCGCGGCCGCGCTCACCGGGCGCTCCGCGGCAGGGGCACCACGGCCAGGGAGCGCTGCACCGAGCGCCCCACCGCGCCGCGCACGGAGCGGCGCAGCAGCCGCCGCCGGCGGCGCAGCCCGGCCCGGGCGCCGGGCAGGCTGCGGGCGCACGCCTGCACGATCCCGAGCGCGAACAGCGTGCACACCAGCGCGGAGCCGCCCGCGGAGATCAGCGGCAGGGGCACCCCGATGACGGGCAGCAGACCGAGGACGACGGCCACGTTGATCGCCATCTGGCCGATCACCCACGCGACGACCGCGCCGACGAGGACCTGCACGAACGGGTCCTCGCTGCGCCGCACCACGCGGGCGCACGACCACGCCAGCACCACGAACAGGGCCAGGACGGCGACGGCGCCGAGCAGGCCCAGCTCCTCGCCGATGATCGCGAAGATGAAGTCGTTGTGGGCCTCGGGCAGCCAGTTCCACTTCTGCCGGCTGCCGCCGAGGCCGAGGCCGGTCCAGCCGCCGGAGGCCAGCGCCCACAGCCCGTGCTGGGTCTGGTAGCCCAGGCCCTGGGCGTCGGTGCCCTCCGAGAGGAACTCCGCCACGCGGCCCATGCGGTTGCTGCTCGTCAGCACGAAGGCGGCCACGGCCGCCGCGCCGACGGGCACGGCGAGCAGGAAGAAGCGCAGCGGCACGCCGGCGACGAACACGGCCCCGGCGACGAGGACGAGCAGCACGAGCACGGTGCCGAGGTCGCGCCCGAGCAGGACCAGCCCGATCACCGGTCCCGCCCCGAGGCCCACGGGCACGGCCCACTGCGCGAGGCGGTGCAGCGAGCGCCGCTTGCGCGCGAGCACCGCCGCGCACCACAGCACGAGCGCAACCTTGCCGACCTCGGACGGCTGGGCGCTGAACCCGCCGACGAGGATCCAGTTGCGGTTGCCGTAGACGCCGTAGCCGATGCCGGGCACGAAGACCAGGGCCTGCAGCGCCACGGCGGCGACCACGGCCGCCGGGGCCGCGCGGCGCCACACGCCGACGGGCACGCGCGCGGCCACCGCCATCGCCACCAGGCCGACGGCGGCGAAGACCGCCTGCCCGGCGCCCACGGCGTAGGAGCTGCCGCTGTCGGCGAGGGACTCCACGCTCGAGCTCGACAGCACCATCACCAGGCCGACGCCCACGAGCAGCAGGACGGCGCCCTGCAGCACGGTGTACGTGGTGGTCGGGGTGTCCCAGCGGGCGAGGCGGCCGGGCAGCGGGCCACCGAGCAGGGCGTCGGCGGCCGCGCGCAGGCGCCGGCCCCGCTCGCCCGCGGGCGCGCCGGCGGGCCGGGCCGCCGCGGGGCGGGCGCCGGCCGCGGGCCGGGATGACGGCGCCGCGCCCGGCGCCGCGCCCGACGCCGCGCGCGGCCCGGGAGGACGGGTCAGGGCCATCTCACGCACCTCCGTCCCGCGCGCCGCCCAGGTGGGCGCGCACGGCCGCCGCGAAGGCGTCCCCGCGCTCGGCGTAGGACGCGAACTGGTCCATCGAGGCGCTCGCGGGCGCCAGGAGCACGGTGTCGCCGGGCCGGGCCGCCGCCGCGGCGGCCCGCACCGCCTCGGCCATCACGGCCGCACCGCTCCCGGCGCGGCCCTCGGCGCCGCCCTCGACGGCGACCTCGACCACGGGCACCCCCGGCGCGCGGCGGGCCAGGGCCTCGCGCAGCGGGGCGCGGTCGGCGCCGATGAGCACGACGGCGCGCAGGCGCTGCGCGTGCCGGGCCACCAGGTCGTCGTAGGCGGCGCCCTTGGCGAGCCCGCCGGCGACCCACACCGCCCGCTCCGCGCCGGCCAGCGACGCCGCCGCCGCGTGCGGGTTCGTCGCCTTGGAGTCGTCCACCCAGGTCACGCCGCCGGCCCGGGCGACCACGGCGATGCGGTGCTCGCCCGGGCCGGTGGCGCGCAGGCCGTCGCGCACGGCGACGGGCGGCACGCCGTGCGCGCGCGCCAGCGCCGCGGCGCTCAGGGCGTCGTGGACGGTGTGCGGGGCGAGCACGCCGCCGGCGGCCTCGCGCAGGTCCTCCAGGGTCGCCAGCTCCGCCGCGCTGGTGCGCCGCTCCTGCACGAACGCGCGGTCGCACAAGACCTCGTCGACGACGCCGAGCATCGAGACGTCCGGGACCCCCAGGGTCGTGCCGACCGCGCGGCAGCCCTCGACGACGTCGGCCTCGCGCACGAGCCGCTCGGTCAGCGGGTCCTCCGCGCTGTAGACGCACGCGACCTCGGTGCGCTCGTAGACGCGGCCCTTGTCGGCCGCGTACGCCTGCAGCGACCCGTGCCAGTCCAGGTGGTCGGGCGCGACGTTGAGGCACGCGCTGGCGCGCGGGGAGACCGTGCGGGTCCAGTGCAGCTGGAAGCTCGACAGCTCCACGGCCAGGACGTCGTGCCCGCGCGGGTCGAGCACGGCCTCCACGAGCGGGGTGCCGATGTTGCCGGCGGCGGTGGTGCGCAGGCCCGCCGCGGCCAGGATCGCCGCGAGCATCCGCACGGTCGTGGTCTTGCCGTTGGTGCCCGTGACGGTCAGCCACGGCGCCGCGCCCGGCCCGCGCAGCCGCCAGGCCAGCTCCACCTCGCCCCACACCGGCACGCCGGCGGCCTGCGCCTGCACGAGCGCGGGCGCGTCCGGGCGCCAGCCGGGCGAGGTCACCACGAGCTCGGGCGCCTCGCCGTCCACGGCGGGCAGCGCGGCGGCGGCGCCGGCACCGAGCAGGGCGCGCCCGCCGAGGACCTCCAGCAGCCCCGCGCGGTCGCGCTCGGCCTCGCCGTCGCGCGCCTCGACGGCGACCACGCGCGCGCCGCGCTCGGCCAGCGCGACGGCCGCCGCCGTCCCGGAGACCCCGAGGCCGGTGACGACCACGCGCCGCCCCTCCCAGCGCTCCCCCGGCTCCTCGCCCGGTCCCCCGCCCGGTCCCTCGCCCACGTCGCCGCTCACTGCCCGACCACCCACTCCGCGTAGAACAGCCCGAGGCCGACGGCGACGAACAGGCTGGCGATGATCCAGAACCGGGTCACGATGGTCACCTCGGCCCACCCCAGCAGCTCGAAGTGGTGCTGCAGCGGCGCCATGCGGAAGACCCGCCTCCCCGTCAGCTTGAACGACCCCACCTGGATGACCACCGACAGGGTGATGAGGACGAACAGCCCGCCGAGGACGACGAGCAGCAGCTCGGTGCGGCTGGTGATCGCCAGGCCGGCCAGCGCGCCGCCGAGGGCGAGGGAGCCGGTGTCCCCCATGAAGATCTTGGCCGGGGAGGCGTTCCACCACAGGAAGCCCACGCAGGCGCCGAGCAGGGCGGCGGCCACGACGGCGAGGTCGCGCGGGTCGCGGGTCTGGTAGCACTGCGGTCCGATCGAGGTGATGCCGCAGCTCTGGTTGGACTGCCAGATGCCGATCAGCACGTACGCGCCGGCGACGAACGCGGTGGCGCCGCTGGCCAGCCCGTCGAGGCCGTCGGTGAGGTTCACCCCGTTGCTCGTGGCCGCGATCATCAGCAGCGCCCACAGCACGAACAGCACCACGCCGACCGTCGTGCCCGCCAGCGCGAAGTCCACGGCGGTGTCGCGCGTGAAGGACACGTGCGTGGACGCCGGGGTGCGGCTGCCGCCGTCGGGGAACTGCAGCGCCAGTCCCGCGAAGACGAGCGCGACGAGGGTCTGCCCGATCAGCTTCGGCAGCGAGCGCAGGCCCAGGCTGCGCTGCTTGGAGATCTTGATGAAGTCGTCGAGGAAGCCCACGAACCCCAGGCCGACCATGAGCCCGAGCACGAGCAGGCCCGAGACGGTCGGGCCGTTCCACGTCGTCAGGTGCGCGAGGGCGTACCCGAGCACGGTCGCCGCGATGATCACCGCGCCGCCCATGGTGGGGGTGCCGCGCTTGGTGTGGTGGGTGGTCGGGCCGTCGTCGCGCACGAACTGGCCGTAGCCGCGCCGGACGAGGAAGCGGATGTACAGCGGCGTCCCGAACAGCGAGATGACGAGCGCGACCCCTCCCGCGACGAGGATCGCCCTCATGCGCTCGCCCCCGCGGCGGCGAGCCGGTCGCCGAGGTGGCGCAGTCCGGCGCCGTGGGAGGACTTCACGAGCACGACGTCCCCGGGCCGCAGCTCCGCCGCGAGCAGCGCCTCCGCGGCGTCGGCGTCGGGCACCCACGCGGCCTCGTCCCCGAAGGAGCCCTCCAGCAGCGCGCCGGTGTAGACCGCGCGCGCGCCGGCGCCGACGGCGACCAGGCGCGAGACGTCGAGCCGGACGGCGAGGCGGCCGACCGCGTCGTGCTCGGCCGTGGCGGCGTCCCCCAGCTCCAGCATCTCCCCGAGCACCGCCCAGGTGCGCCCGCGCCCGCCCATGGCGACGAGCGCGCGCAGCGCGGCGCGCACCGACTCCGGGTTGGCGTTGTAGGCGTCGTTGACGACCGTGACGCCGTCCGGGCGCTCGGTGACCTCCATGCGGTGGCGGCTGGCGGCGCCCGCGGCGCCCAGCGCCTGCGCGACCTGCGCGACGGGCAGGCCGACCGCGTGCGCGACCGCCGCGGCGGCGAGGGCGTTGGCGACGTGGTGCTCCCCGTGCAGGCGCAGCGCGACCGGCGCGCTCCCGTCGGGGGCGAGCAGGGTGAAGGAGGCGCGCCCGAGGGCGTCCAGGCGCACGTCCTGCGCGCGCACGTCGCCCTGCCCGCCCGCGCCGAAGCGCAGCACCGCGGCGCGGGTGCGCTGCGCCATCGCCGCCACGCGCGCGTCGTCGGCGTTGAGGACGGCGACCCCGCCGTCGGCGGCCGCGGGCAGGGCCTCGACGAGCTCGCCCTTGGCGCGGGCGATCGCCTCCACGCCGCCGAACTCCCCGAGGTGGGCGCTGCCGACGTTGAGCACGGCGCCCACGCGCGGCGCCGTGGTCGCGCACAGCGCGGCGATGTGCCCGACGCCGCGCGCGCCCATCTCCACGACGAGGAAGCGGGTGTCCTCCGCGACGGTCAGCGCGGTCAGCGGCACCCCCAGCTCGTTGTTGAACGACCCCGGCGGCGCGACGGTGGGCCCGGCGGTGCCGAGGACGGCCGCCAGGAGGTCCTTGGTGCTCGTCTTGCCCGAGCTGCCGGTGACCGCGACGACGTCGAAGGGGCCGGCGGTGCTCGCGGCGAGGGCGCGGCGGCGCGCGAGCACCTCGCGCGCCAGCGCCGCGAGGGCGTCGCGGACGGCGCCGGGCACGACGACGGCGGGCACGCCGACCTCGCGCTCGGCGAGCACGGCGACCGCGCCGGCGCCGATCGCCGGCAGCGCGTAGTCGTGGCCGTCGACGTGCTCACCGGGCACGGCGACGAACAGGGCCTGCGGCGCCGCGGCCCGGGAGTCGGGAACGACGGAGGTCACGAGCGCCTCGGCGTCCGCGCCGCCGGCGAGCCGGCCGCCGGTGGCGGCGGCCACGTCGCCCAGGGCGATCGGGATCACGGGCGCGCCCCCCGCCCGGCCCGGGCGCCGGCGGGCGCGGCGCCCGCGGCGGCCAGGGCCGCGCGCAGCACCTCGCGGTCGTCGAAGGGCAGCACCCGCCCGGCGACCTCCTGGCCCTGCTCGTGGCCCTTGCCGGCGACGAGCACGGTCCCCGGCCCGCCCGGGCCGCGGCGCTCGACCGCGGCGCGCACGGCGGCCTCGACGGCTCGGGCGCGGTCGGGGACCTCCAGGACGGCCGTGCCGGGGCCGGCGTGCTCGCGGGCGCCGGCGAGGACGGCGGCGCGCACGAGCGCCGGGTCCTCGGAGCGGGGGTTGTCGTCGGTGACCACCACGACGTCGGCGCCGCGCGCGGCGGCCGCGCCCATGCCCGCCCGCTTGCCCCGGTCGCGGTCCCCGCCGGCGCCGAGCACCACCACAAGCGGGCCGGCGGTGCTCGGGCGCAGCGCCGCCAGGGCCGCGGCCACGGCGTCCGGGGTGTGCGCGTAGTCGACGACCCCGCGCGGGCCGCCGCCCGGGCCCGGCACGACCTCCATGCGCCCGGGCACCCCGCCGGCGGCGGCCAGGCCGGCGGCCGCTTCGCGCGCGCCCACGCCGGCGGCGCGCAGCACCGCGTGGGCGAGCGCCGTGTTCGCGACGTTGAAGGTGCCCGGCAGGGGGCTGGTCAGCCCGGCGACCTCGCCGTCCGGGCCGGTGAGCGCGAAGGCCGAGCCGGGCTGCGCGTCCGGGCGCGGGCGCACGGAGCCGGGCAGCACGCGCCAGTCGGCGCCCGCGGGGGCCGCGGCGGACGTGGCGACGGTCGTGACCGGCAGGCCGGTGGCGCGGGCCCGCTCGGCGAGGCGCGCGCCCCAGGCGTCGTCGACGACGACGACCCCCCGGCGGGCGCGGTCGGGGGTGAAGAGCTCGGCCTTGGCGGCGAAGTAGCGGTCCATGGTCCCGTGGAAGTCCAGGTGGTCCTGGGAGAGGTTGGTGAAGGCGGCGACGTCGAGCACGAGCCCGTCGACGCGGTGCTGGACGACGGCGTGGCTGGAGACCTCCATCGCGCACGCGCGCACGCCCCGCTCGCGCATGAGGGCCAGCAGGGCGTGCAGCTCCGGCGCCTCGGGGGTGGTGCGCGCGCTCGGCAGGGAGCGGCCGGCGACGCGGGTGCCGACGGTGCCGACCAGGCCCGTGCGCCACCCGGCGCCGGCCAGCGCCGCCTCGAGCAGGTGGGCGGTGGTGGTCTTGCCGTTCGTGCCCGTCACGCCGAGCAGGAGCAGGTGCGCGGCCGGGTCGCCGTACACGCGGGCGCTCAGGCGCCCGAGCACCGCGCGCGGGTCGGGGACGACGAGCGCCGGCAGCCCCGCCGCGCCCGCCCGGGCGGCGCCCGCGGGGTCGGTCAGCGCGGCGACGGCGCCCCCGGCGGCGGCCTGCGCCGCGAAGTCGGCGCCGTGGGCGTGCGCGCCGGGCAGGGCGGCGTACAGGTCGCCCGGGCGCACGGCGCGCGAGTCCAGGGTGGCGCCGGTGACGACGACGCCGGGCGCGACCGGCTCGACGCCCAACAGCGCCGCGAGGTCGGCCAGCGTGCGGCCGGGGACGCCCTGCGGCCTCGGCGCGCCCTCGGCGAGGTCCCCTGGGCTCGGCACGTGCCGGAGGCTACCTGGGCGCACGGGGCTCGCGTGCCGTCATGGGCGGGTCGCGCTCCCGGTCACCGTCCCGGTCACCGTCCCGGTCACCGGTGCCGTCACCGTCGCCGTCACCGTCACGGGTACGTCAGGGGCACCAGGTCGGGCTCGGTGCTGCTGGGCTCCACGCCGCGCTGGGCCAGCGCGTACGCCATCACGTCGGAGAACACGGGCGCCGCCACGGTGCCGCCGTAGTAGTCGGTCTGCGGGCGCTGCAGCGTGACGGCCACGACGACCTGCGGGTCCTCGGCCGGGGCCACGCCGATGAAGGAGGAGGTGTAGCCGTTGCCGGCGTACCCGCCCTCGCCCGCCGCCTGGGCGGTGCCCGTCTTGCCGGCGACGCGGAAGCCGGGCACCGCGGCGCTCGCCCCCGTGCCCTCGGCGCTGACGACGCCCTCGAGCATGCTCACGACCGAGCGCGCGGTCTCCTCGCTGACCACGCGCGTGCCCTCGCCCGGGTCGGCGGGCGCGTAGGTGCCGTCCGGTGCGGTGGTGCCGGCGACCACGCGGGTCGGCATCCGCACGCCGCCGTTGGCGAGCGTGGCGTACACCTGCGCGGCCTGCAGCACGTTCACGCCGTACCCCTGCCCGAAGAGGACCGTGTACTGCTGGCGGCCGTCCCACTCGCTCGGCGGGGTGAGGATGCCCGCGGTCTCCCCCGGCATCCCCAGGTGGCGCTCGCCCATGCCGAAGCGGCGCAGGTAGTCGTAGCGCTGCTGCGGGGTCAGCCGCTCCCCGACCATCACCGTGCCGGTGTTGGACGACGACGCGAGCACGCCCGCGAACGTGCGCTCCTCGTCCTCGTGCGGGTGGGAGTCGCGGAAGGTCTGCCCGTTGGGGGTGGTGTAGCGGTATGGGACCACCATGCGCGTGTCCGGCGCGACGAGGCCCTCCTCGATCGCCGCCGCCGCGGTGATCACCTTGGCGGTCGACCCGGGCTCGACGACGTCCTGCAGCGCGCGGTTGCCGCGGTCCTCCGGGTCGGAGGCGCCGGGGTCGTTGGGGTCGAGGCTGGGCGCCTCCGCCAGCGCGAGGACCTCCCCCTGCGGGCTCATCGCGACGACCGTGCCCCACTGCGCGCCCGTCTCCGCGACCTTCGCCGCGATCGCCTGCTGGGCGTACCACTGCAGGTCGCGGTCGACGGTGAGGCGGACGTCGGTGCCGTCCACCGGCGCGGTGCCGGTCTCCTCGCCCATGGGGATGCGCTGGCCGTCGTGGCCGCGCTCGTAGGTCTCGACCCCGTCGGTCCCGGTGAGCAGGTCGTCCTGGGCCATCTCCAGGCCGGCGAGCGCGCGGCCGTCGCCGCTGACGAAGCCGACGAGGTTGCCGGCGACGTCCCCGGCCGGGTAGGTGCGCAGCCCCGTCCTCTCGCTGTAGAGGCCGGGGATGTCCAGGGCCTGCACCGAGCGCCACACCTGCGGCGTCACGCCCTGGGCGACGTAGGCGAAGCGGCTCCGGCCGTCGTAGGTGAGGGTCGCCGCCACCTCCTCGACCGGCAGCCCGACCAGCGGCGCGACCTGCTCGGCGGCCTGCTGCGGGGTCAGGGGCGTGCGGGTGCCGTCGGGCACGAACAGCTTGGGGTCGGCGGTGATGTCGCGGCGCTCGACGGTCTCGGCGAGGACGGCGCCCTCGGCGTCGGTGATCGTGCCGCGCACGGCGGGGGTGGTGACCTCCACGAGCCGGTTGCCCAGCGCGGCGCTGGCCAGCGAGTGGGCGTCGACGGCCTGCAGCTGCAGCAGGCGGGTGGTGAAGACGAGCGTGACGGCGAGCACCACCGCCAGCAGCACGGCGGTGCGGCCCTCGATCCGCCCGGCGCGCGGTCCCGCGGGGCGCGGCGTCCGCGGTGCCGTGCGTGGTGTCGGGCCCGGTGTGGTGCCGGGTGCGGCGGGGCGCTGGCGCGACGCGCCGGCCGGGCGCGCGGGGGTGCGGACCTGCCGGGGCGGTGCGGACGGTGCCTGCGGCACGGGGCCTCCACCTGGTGCGTCGGGTCGGGCGGGGGGGTCTGGTGGGGTCGGGCGGGGGGCGCTCAGCGGGCCGCGGCGTCCTCCGCGGACCCGTCGGCGGGCGCGTCGGCGGGCCCGTCGGCGGGCGCGTCGACGTCCGCCGGCGCGTCGACGTCCGCCGGTGCGCCGTCCTGGGCGGGTGCGCCCGCGCCGTCGGCGGGAGGCGCCGGAGACGGGCCCGCGGGCGCGGGGGCGGGGCTGGGGTCGCCGGAGGCGGTGCCGTCGGCCAGGCGCACGAAGCCGGGCTCGGACGACGGCACCATGCCGAGGTCCCCGGCGCGCTCGGCGAGGGCGCCGGGCGCGGAGACGGCGTCCAGCTCCTCGCGCAGCGCCTGCTCCTGCTCGGCGAGCGCGGTGTGCTGGGCGACGAGGTCGTGGGCGGCGTAGCTGCCGTGCGAGAGCTGGATGTGCAGCAGCAGCACCGTCAGCAGCGTCGTGAGCATCACCGCGGCGCAGGCCAGCACGACGGGCAGGCGGGAGGGCGCCGACGGCGGCGGCGCCAGCAGCCGCAGCCGCGGGCGGACCCGGGTGCGCGCCGTCGTCCCGCGCCGGGCCGGGGCGCGGACGGCGGAGGTGCTCACGCCGCCGCCCTCGCCGGCGGGCGCACCCGCTCCGCGGCGCGCAGGCGCACGGAGGCGGCGCGGGGGTTGGCGGCCACCTCCTCGGCCGGCGCCTGCTCCGCGCCGCGCGTGAGCAGCCGCAGCTGCGGCGCGTGCTCGGGCAGCTCCACCGGCAGCCCGGGAGGCGCGGTGCTCGCGGCTCCCGCGGCCAGCACCTGCTTGACCATGCGGTCCTCCAGGGAGTGGTAGGCGAGGACGACGATGCGGCCGCCGACGGCCAGGGCCCCCACGGCGGCCGGCAGCGCGGCGCGCAGCGCGTCCAGCTCGCGGTTGACCTCGATGCGCAGCGCCTGGAAGGTGCGCTTGGCGGGGTTGCCCCCGGTGCGCCGGGTCGCGGCCGGCACGGCGGCGCGCACGAGCTCGACCAGCCGGGCGCTGCGCTCGAAGGGCTGCCGCTCCCGCTCGCGCACGACGGCGTCGGCGATGCGGCGCGCGAACCGCTCCTCCCCGTAGGCGCGCAGCACGCGCGCCAGCTCGGGGGCCGGGTAGGTGTTGAGGACGTCGGCGGCGGTGCTCCCGCCGGTGGGGTCCATCCGCATGTCCAGGCGCGCGTCGTGCGCGTAGGCGAAGCCGCGCTCGACCTCGTCGAGCTGCAGGGAGGAGACCCCGAGGTCCATGAGCACGCCCTGCACGGCGTCCAAGCCGAGGTCGGCGAGGACGTCGGGCAGCTGGTCGTAGACGGCGCGCACGAGGGTCGTGCGGTCGGCGTGCTCGGCGAGGCGCTCGGAGGCGCTGGCCAGGGCCTGCGGGTCGCGGTCGACGCCGACCAGGCGCGCGGCGGGGCAGCGGCGCAGCAGCGCCTCGCTGTGGCCCCCGAGGCCGAGGGTGGCGTCGACGACGACGGAGCCGGGGCGCTGCAGGGCGGGGGCGAGCAGCTCCACGCACCGGTCGAGCAGGACGGGCACGTGGCGGACGGGACCCGTCACGTCGGTCTCCCTCCTGCTCCGGCGCCGGGAGGACGGCGGCGCGTGGTCCTGCGGTGCTGGTGCTGCTGCCGCTGGGGCTGCGCCGCCGGACGCCCGTCCGGCCAGGTCCCCATCCGCTCCACCGGCCCGGGCGGGCTGCGGCCTGACACCGGGGAAGGTGCGTCAGGACGCGGGAGCGGCTGGAGGCCTGGCCGGACGTGCTGGCCGGGCGCTGCTGAGGCGGCCGTGGTCAGGGGGTCAGAACAGGCCGGGCACGACCTCCTCCGCTGTGCTGGCGAACGCGCCCTCCTGCTCGGCCAGGTACGCGTTCCACGCCCGCTCGTCCCAGATCTCGACGCGCGGCCCGGCCCCGATGACGGCGCAGTCGCGCGTCAGCCCGGCGTAGGAGCGCAGCGCCGGGGGCACCGTGATGCGCCCCTGCCGGTCCGGCACCTCGTCGGAGGCCCCGGACAGCAGCACCCGCAGGTAGTCCCGCGCCTGCTTGCTCGTCACCGGGGCCTGCCTCAGCTGCTCGTGCATCCGTTCGAACTCCGCCACCGGGAACACGTACAGGCACCTGTCCTGCCCCCGGGTGAGCACCAGGCCGTCGGCCAGCTGCTCGCGGAAGCGCGCCGGGAGGATGAGGCGCCCCTTGTCGTCGAGGCGCGGGGTGTGGGTGCCGAGGAACACCGGCCGCCACCTCCTGCGCCGCGACGGAAGCACCTCCCGCGCTCCGCATGTCTCCACATTACTCCACAACCCCCCACCGTCAATGATCGTCGGCGCTCGGCGCGCCGCGGCGCACGCGTCGCCGCAGGTCAGCGGGGTGGGGGTGGAGGGAGGGCCCCGCGCGGCGCCGCGCGGCGTCGTCACGCTGCGTGGCCGCACGCGCTGCCGCGGGCGCCGCCGGGGGCGGCCCGCGGGCGCGCTGCGGCTCGCGGGCGGCGTGCCCCGGCACCGCGTGACGTAGCGTCCTCGCTGTGTCGGTCGCGCAGCCGCGGTACTCGGACGGGCTCGGGGACGGTCTCGAGGGCCGGCTGGGGGGCGGGCTCTCGAGCGGGCTGCAGAGCGGGCTCCCCGGCGGGTCCGCCGGCGCGCTGGGCGACCCCGGCGGCGGGCTCGCCGAGCTGCTCGACGTCCTCGGACGCGTGCGCGCGGCCGTGGAGTCGGTGGTGGAGGGCAAGAGCGAGGCCGTGCGCACCGCGCTGACGGTGCTGCTGGCCGAGGGCCACCTGCTGGTCGAGGACGTGCCCGGCGTCGGCAAGACGCTGCTGGCCAAGGCGCTCGCCCGCGCCAGCGGCTGCTCGGTGCGGCGGGTGCAGTTCACCCCCGACCTGCTGCCGAGCGACCTGACCGGCGTCAGCGTCTACGACGCCCGGGTGCAGTCCTTCCGGTTCGAGCCCGGGCCGGTGTTCGCCAACGTCGTCGTCGGCGACGAGATCAACCGGGCCTCGCCCAAGACGCAGTCGGCGCTGCTCGAGTGCATGGCCGAGCGGCAGGTCACCGTCGACGGCACCACGCACCTGCTGGCGCCGCCGTTCATGGTCGTCGCCACGCAGAACCCCAGCGAGATGGAGGGCACCTACGCCCTGCCCGAGGCGCAGCGCGACCGCTTCATGGCCCGGATCTCGATGGGCTACCCCGCCGCCGCCGCGGAGATGGCGATGCTCGACACCCACGGCGAGAGCGACCCGCTGGGCCACCTGGAGGCCGTCACGGACGCCGAGGGGATCCGGCGCGCGGTCGCCACGGCGGCCGCCGTGCACGCCTCCTCGGCGGTCAAGCAGTACCTGCTCGACCTCGTGGGCGCCACGCGCGAGCACCCCGACGTCGCCCTCGGCGCCTCCCCGCGGGCGAGCCTGCACCTGCTGCGGGCCGCCCGGGCCTCGGCGGCGCTGGCCGGGCGCGACCACGTGCTGCCCGACGACGTCCAGGACCTGCTGGTGCGCGTGCTGGCGCACCGGCTGGTGCTGACGGCCGACGCCCAGCTGGCGCGCCGCACGCCCGCGGGCGTGCTGGAGGAGCTGCTGGGGCGGGTGCCCGTCCCGGCGCCGCCGGGCCGGTGAGCCGGCGCGGCGCCGTGCGGGGGCTCACCCTGCGCGGGCACAGCCTCCTCGCCGCGGGGGCCAGCGCCGCCGCGTGCGGCCTGGCCCTGGGCCAGCGCGACCTGCTGCGCGTCGGGGTGCTGCTCGTCGTCCTGCCGCTGGCCGCGCTGCTCGTCGCCGCCCGCAGCCGCTCGCGCCTGCGGGTCGCGCGCACCGCGACGCCCGAGCGGGTGCACGCGGGCGGCTCCACCCGCGTGCGCCTGGAGCTGGTGAACACCGCCTCGGTCACCACCGGCGCGGTGCTCGCCCAGGACCGCTGCCCCGCGGCGCTCGGCACCGCGCCCCGCTTCGCGCTCGAGCGGCTGCCCGCGGGCGCCCGCTCCGCCGTCGCCTACACGCTGCGGCCCGGCGTGCGCGGGCGGCACCGCCTCGGGCCGCTGCAGGTGCGCGTCGGGGACCCCTTCGGCCTGTGCGAGGTGCCCGGGGACGTCGGCGCCGAGCAGCCGCTCCTGGTGCTCCCGCACGTGGAGGCCCTGGCCCCGCTGGCGGGAGACCCCGGCTGGGCGGGGGCCGGGGAGGCCGCGCGGCGGGCGCTGGTCAGCGCCGGGGACCGCGACGTCACCACGCGCGAGTACCGCTCCGGGGACGACCTGCGGCGCGTGCACTGGCGCTCGAGCGCCCGGCGCGGGGAGCTGATGGTGCGCCAGGACGAGCAGCCCCGCTCGCGCCGCGCGACCGTGCTGCTCGACCGGCGCGAGCAGGCGCACTGCGGGCACGGCCCGGACTCCTCCTTCGAGTGGGCGGTCAGCGCCGCCGCGTCGGTGGCGGTGCTGCTCTCCTCCGCCGGGTACGGGGTGCGGGTCGTCAGCGGGACGGCGGCCGAGGGCGCGGCGGGCGGCGGCGCGGGCTCCGGTGCCGGGTGGCAGGTGCACCGGGCCGCCAGCGCGGCGGACCTGCTCGACGCCCTCGCGGTGGTGGGCACCGGCCCTGCGGAGGTGCTGGCCGCGGCCGCGGGAGCGGTGGGCCCCACGACCGGCGAGAGCCTCGTCGTGGCCGTCCTGGGCCAGGTCGACGGCGCGGACGTCGCGCCGCTGGCGCCGCTGCCGGGACGCGGCGTGCGGGGCCTGGCGGTGCTGGCGGACACGGGCACCTGGCCCGGGCGGCCCGCCGCGCGGCACCGGGACCCGCGCGCGGAGGCCTCCCGCGCCCGCTCGGCGCTGGCCGCGGGGGGCTGGTCCGTCGTACCCGCGACGTACGGTGAGCCGGTGGCGCGGGTGTGGCGCTCCCTGCTGGAAGGACGGGCATGAGCTCCTGGTGGTGGCCGCGCGCGTGCGGCGCCCTGGCGGTGGCGGCCGTGGCCGTGGGCCTGCGCCCGGTGATCTCGGGCACCGCGTGGCTGCTCGAGGCCCTCGCGGCCGTCGTGGTGGTCGCCGCGGTCGGCGCGGGCGCGCAGGCCCTCCCCCGCCCGCCCACCCACCCCGGCCTCGTCGTCCTCGCGCAGCTGGCCGCCCTGGCGGTGGTGCTCTCGCTGCTGTTCGCGCCCGCGCAGGCGGTGCTGGGCCTGCTGCCCGGGCCGTCGGCCTGGGCCGAGCTGGCCCGCGTGGCCGGCGAGGGGGCCGAGGCGGTGTGGGCGCAGGGCGCGCCCGTGGCGCCCGGGCCCGGCATCCGCCTGTTCGCGACCGCGGGCGCGGGCCTGGTGGCCGTGCTGGTGGACCTGCTCGCCGCGGGCCTGCGGCGCCCCGCCCTCGCCGGCCTGCCGCTGCTGGCCGTGCACTCCACGGCCGCGGTGTTCGCGCCCGGGGGCCTCGGCGCGGGCTGGTTCGTCCTCGCCGCGGTCGGGTACCTGCTGCTGCTCGCCTCCGACGAGCCGGGGCGCACCGGGCGGTGGGGCCGCCGGGTGCCGGTGCGCGCGGGCGCGGGCGCCGACAGCGCGCCGTCCTGGCCGAGCGCCGCCCGGGCGGCGGCCGCGGTGGCCGTGGCAGCGGCCGTGGTCGTGCCCGCGCTCGTCCCCACCGTCAGCGGCGGCGCCGTCCTGGCCGGTGCGGGCGGGGGCGGCCGGGGCGGGTCGCTGGACTCCGTCGACCCGCTGCTGGACCTGCGCGCCGACCTGGAGGCCGACCGGGACGCGCGGGTGCTGCGCTACCGCACGGACGTGCCCACCCCCCAGCCGCTGCGGATCGTCACGGTCGACACCTTCGACGGCGACACCTGGGAGCCGACGGCGCCGGAGCCCGCGGCGCAGCAGGACCTGCGGAGCCCGCTGACGCCCCCGCCGGGCCTGGACCCGGCCACGCCCACCCGGCCCAGCCGCTACGAGGTGGACGTCGAGGCCCTGCGCCAGCAGTGGCTGCCGGTGCCGTACCCGCCCACCCGGGTCGACGTGGACGGCGACTGGCGCTTCGACCCCGCCACCCTGAACGTCCTCGGTGCCAGCGGCACGCGCACCCGGGCCGGCCAGGAGTACGTGGTCGACTACCTGGAGGTGACCCCCAGCGCCGAGCAGCTGGCCACCGCCCCGCCCGCGCCCGAGGACGTCGTGGCCGCCTACGGCGCCGCGCCCGCGGACCTGCCGCCGCTGATCGCGCAGACCGCGCAGGAGGTCGCCGGCGACGAGCAGGACCCGTACGCGCGCGCCGTGGCCCTGCAGACCTACTTCCGCTCCGGCGGCGGCTTCACCTACACCCACGACGCCCCCGAGCCGGACACCTCCAGCGCGCTGGCCGACTTCCTCGCCGACAAGGAGGGGTACTGCACGCACTACGCCTCCGCGATGGCGGTGATGGCGCGCACCCTGGGCATCCCCGCGCGCGTGGCGGTGGGCTTCCTGCCCGGCCAGGAGGTCGACGACGGCGAGTGGGAGATCACCCTGCGCGACGCCCACGCCTGGCCGGAGCTGTACTTCGCCGGGGCCGGGTGGGTGCGCTTCGAGCCGACGCCCGGCACCCGCAGCGGAGCGGTGCCGGGGTGGACCGTGCCGCCCGTGGCGGCGCCCGTGCCCAGCGCGGCGGCCGCGCCCAGCGCCGCGGCGCCCGCTCCCGCACCCCAGCGGGCCGACGAGGGCGGCGGCGCGGCCGACGTCCCGGACGCCTCGGCGGCGCCCGCGGCGTCCGGGCTGCCGTGGCAGGTGCCGGTGGTCGCCGCGCTCGTCGCCGGCGTCCTGGCCGCGCCCCTGGTCAGCCGCTCGGTGGTGCGCCGGCACCGCTGGCAGCGGGCGGCCACGCCCGCGCAGCGCGCGGAGGCCGCCTGGGCGGACCTCGTCGAGCAGGTCGGCGACCTCGGCGTGCCGCTGGCGGCCTCGGCGACGCCCCGCCAGGTGGGCCGGCAGCTGTCCGGCCACGGCCGCGAGGAGGCGCTGGGCCGGCTGGTGACCGCGGTGGAGGCCTCGCGCTACGCGCCGGCGCGCGGCGCCGGGCGCGCCGAGGACGCGCTGGCGCAGGACGTGCGCGCGGTGGTCGGGGCGATCGTCGCCGACCGACCCCGCGCGGCGACCTGGCGGTGGCGGGTGCTGCCCGCCTCGGGCGTGGCGCACCTGCGCCGCGCCGCTCGCGCGGTCAGGACGCGGCTGCTGCGCCGCTGAGGCGCAGACGACGGAGGCGCAGACGACGCCGCTGAGCGCAGACGGCGGAGCGGCCCGGAGGTGCTCCGGGCCGCTCCGTCGGTCGGGTTCGGTCGGGGGCTGATCAGCCCCAGCGGTCGTCGCGGCGGCGCTCCCAGCGCTGCTCGAGGCGCTGCATGAAGGTGCCGCTGCGGGGAGAGCGGGGGCTCGGGCGCTTGCCGCGGCCGCCGCGGGAGGGGTGCGCCGCCGGGCGGGCACCGCCGCGAACCACGCCGAGCGGGCGGGAGCGCGCGGTGGGAGCGGACAGCGCGTACACGAGCCCGCCGAGCATGAGGACGAACGCCCCGGCGCCGATCCACGGGCTCCTCTGGACGACGGCCAGGACCAGGACGCCCAGGCCGACGAGCACCGCGACCACGCCGATGACGATGCGCCGCCGAGCGGCGGGGACGGAGCGCGGCCCCCGCATCGTGGAGGCGAAGCGGGGGTCGTCGGAGAGCAGCTGCTGCTCCATCTGCTCGAGCAAGCGCTGCTCGTGGTCGGACAGCGGCACCGCGACCTCCTGCGGTCGTGCCTACGAAGTGCCCCCAGGATAGGTCGCCCGCAGGTGTGGGGAAAGCCGGGTGGCAGGGTGGCGGTCGTCACACCCTGTGATTGCTTCGTGACGCCAGGAGGACCGCCGGTCGGACCGCCCCGGCGCCGAAGCGGGCGCTGGCCCGGTCCACCGCCCGCTCCGCCTCCCGCCACCCCTCGGGGCGCTCGCCGAGCACCAGCTGGCGCGGGGTGCTGACGGCGTCCGCGAGGCCCTCCACGCGCACGCCGACCAGGCGGATCCGGGCCCGCTGCAGGCCCAGGGAGCGCCAGAGCGCGGCGGCGGTGCCGTACACCTCCCGGCCGACGTCCGTGGGCTCGCGCAGCGTGCGCGAGCGGGTGATCGTGGTGAAGTCGGAGAAGCGGACCTTGAGCACCACGGTGCGGCCGACGTGGCCCCCGGAGCGCAGCCGGGCGGCCGTGCGCTCGGACAGGCGCAGCAGCTCCCGCAGCACCACGTCCGGGTCGCTGACGTCGCGGGCGAAGGTCTCCTCGGCGCCGGTGCTGCGCTCGGGCGCGGCCGGGACCACGGGCCGCGGGTCGCGCCCCCACGCGAGGGCGTGCAGCGACGTCCCGGTGGCGTCGCCGAGGGCGCGGCGCAGCGTCGGCACCGGGGTGTGGGCCACGTCGCCCACGGTGCGCAGGCCCAGGCGCAGCAGCTGCTCCTCGGTGTGCTCCCCCACGCCCCACAGCGCGCCGACGGGCAGGGGGTGCAGGAAGGCCGTCGCCCGGGCGGCGGGCACGACGAGCATCCCGTCGGGCTTGCACCGGCCCGAGGCCAGCTTGGCGACGGACTTGGTGGCGGCCACCCCGACCGAGCAGGTGACGCCCTGCTCGTCGGCGACGCGGTCGCGCACCAGCTCGGCGATGCGCGCGGGTCGCCCGAGGCGGCGCACGGCGCCGGAGACGTCGAGGAAGGCCTCGTCGAGGCTCAGCGGCTCCACGACGGGCGTGACCGAGGCGAAGATCGCCATCACGCCGCGGGAGACCTCGGCGTAGCGGGCGTGGTCGGGCTCCAGGACCACCGCCTCGGGGCACAGCCGCCGCGCCCGGCCCACCGGCATCGCCGAGTGCACCCCCACCCGGCGCGCCTCGTAGGTCGCGGACAGGACCACCCCGCGGGTGCCGCCTCCGCCCACCACGACCGGGCGGCCCACCAGCTCGGGTCGGTCGAGCAGCGAGACGGAGGCGTAGAAGGCGTCCATGTCCACGTGCAGGACGGTGCAGCCCGCGTCGTCGCGGTCCGCCTCGCCGGCCGCGCCAGCGCGGCCCGCCCCGGAGCGCTCCAGCTGGCGCCGCCCCATCAGCGACCAGAGCTCCCCGAGCTGGAGTGCCACACCTTGCGGGGGGCCTCGCGGCGGGCCCGGCGCTCGGCGTCCTCGTCCGGCTCCGGGCGCGGCTCCGGGCGGGGCTCCTGGCCCGCTCCGGCGGCCCCGGCCATCGAGCGGGTGTCGCGCACGTCCCCCCCGACGGGCATGACGTCGGCGTACGGCGACTGGCGGAAGCCGCTGGCGTGCACCAGCACCCGGCGCGAGCGGGAGCCGCCCATGCCGCCGGCGCGCGACTCCTCGACCTCCTCCGGCTGCGGACGGCGCGCCCGAGCGGCCGCCTGCTCGGCCGCCTGCTCGGCGGCGCGTCCGGCCGCCGCGGTGCGCTGGGCCGCCGCGGCGCCCCGGTGCTGCTGGGGGCCGCTGCGGCCTCCGTCCGCGCCCGGCAGGACGCCGTCATCGCGGTCCTGGCCGAGCACCCGCGGCGCACCCAGGGGCGGGAGGGCGACCACCGGGCGGGTCGCGCGGCTGGCCGCGGCCCCGGCGACGGAGCGCTCGTCGTGACCCGCGGCGGTGGCGAGCAGCTGCTGGACGGCGTCCAGGCCGCCCTCGCGCCAGACGTCCCAGACCACGGGCAGCTCCCAGGCGCCGGTGGCGCGCAGGGAGACCCCGCGCGGGCCGGTGCGGCGCAGCTCCCCGCGCACGAGCAGCAGCCACGAGCCGAACACCGTCGCCGCGAAGGGGCCCTGGACGTCCTCGAAGAACGTGGCGTCGACCGGGCCGGTGGCGTCGTCGAGGGTGAGGAAGACGATCCGGCGCCCGGAGCGGATCGGCGGGGTCTGGGTGGCGACCTTGACGCCGGCCACGAGCAGGTCGCTGCGGCTGCGGCGGCGCAGCAGGTCGCGCCCGCGGGTGACGCCGAGCGCGGCGAGCAGCGGCTCGTAGGCCTCGACGACGTGCTGGCTGGCGTCGAGGCCCAGCACCTCCAGCTCCGCGCGCACGCGCTCCGCGCCGGTCATCTCCGGCAGCCCGCTGGAGGTCGTCTCGGAGGGGGCGTCGCCGAGGTCGAGCGCCAGCTGCACCGGCTGCTCGCTCGCAGCGGGTGCGGGGGCCTGCGACTGCCGCGCGGCCGCCTCGCGCACGCCGAGCCACGACCGCCCGTCCCGGCCCACCTCCTCGTGATCTTGCACGTCCGGGCCGGCGGAGTCCGGACGTGCAAGATCACGGCGGGAGGGGGAGGGCCAGGCGCGGGGGGCGGCGGAGCGGGCAGCAGCTCCGGCGGGGCGGGAGCCGGACGCGGTGGCCCGGGCGTGGCGGTCGAGGTCGGCGACCTGCAGCAGCAGGTCGCGCCGGGTGAGCGCACCGCGGCGGCGCACGGGCGCCCGGGCGCCGATCCCGTACAGGGCGTCGAAGGCACCGGCGACGACGAGCCGCTCGACGACCGGGCGGGAGGCCCGCGCGCGGTTCCAGAAGTCGGCGAGGGAGTGGTACGGCTGGCCGGCGACGACGCGGGCCACCTCCGCGGCCGAGATGCCCTTGACGTCGGCCAGGGACAGCCGGATGCCGTACCCGCGCCCGTCCGGCACCGCGGCGTCCAGCCGGTACCCGGCGGCCAGCGGCCCCCACCGGGCCAGCAGCTCCGCCGGCTCGGCCGCGGAGGCTCCCGGGGGCGGGGCGTGCGCGGCGTCCACCCGCTCGACCCGGTAGGCGCCGGTCGAGGCGTTGACGTCGAGGGGCAGCACGGCGATGCCGAGGGTGCGCGCGTCGTCGAGGACCAGGCGCTTGGGGTACATGCCGGGGTCGTGGGTGAGCACCCCGGCGAGGAACGCCGCCGGGTGGTGGGCCTTCAGCCACGCCGACTGGTAGGTCGGCAGCGCGAACGCCGCCGCGTGCGCCTTGCAGAAGCCGAAGGAGGCGAAGGCGCGCAGCACCTCCCAGATGCGGTCGACGTCGGCGGGCGCGAACCCGCGCGCGAGCGCGAGGGGGCGCCACCACGCCTCGACCTCCGCCTGCCCGTCGCGGCTGCCCATGGCGCGGCGCACCTCGTCAGCCTGGGTCAGGCTCACCCCGGCGGTCTCGGCGACGATGCGCAGCACCTGCTCGTGGAAGACGACCACGCCGCCGGTCTCCTCCAGCGCCGGGCGCAGCCGGGGGTGGAGGAAGTCCGGCGCCGCCCACCCCTGCCGGGCGGCGAGGAACGGGGTGACCATGTCGGACTTCACGGGCCCGGGCCGGAACAGGGAGATGTCGACCACGAGGTCGGCGAAGTCCTGGGGGGCGAACCGGCCGATGAGCTCGCGCTGGCCCGGGGACTCGATCTGGAAGCAGCCGAGGGTGCGGGTGGAGCGGACCAGCCGGAAGGCGGCCTCGTCGTCCAGCGGCACGCGGCTGCGGTCGTCGAGGTCGACGCGCACCCCGTCGACCCGCTCGACCTCCGCGACCGCGTGCGCCATGGCCGACTGCATCCGGATGCCGAGCACGTCGAGCTTGAGCAGCCCCAGCACCTCGACGTCGTCCTTGTCGTACTGGCTCATCGGGAAGCCGAGCCAGCTGGCCTCCACGGGGGTGCGCGAGAGCAGCGTGGCGTCGGAGAGCAGCACCCCGCACGGGTGCAGGGCGGTGTGGCGCGGCAGGCCGTCGAGGCGCTCGACGAGGTCGTAGAGCAGGTCCAGCCGCTCGGCGTCCAGGCCGGAGGCGCGCAGCTCGGGCAGGTCGGCGAGCGCGGCGCGGGCGTCGCGGGCGCGCACGTGCGGGAAGGACTTGGCGATCGCGTCGACCTCGGAGGGCAGCATCCCCAGCGCGGCGCCGGCGTCGCGCACGGCGTGGCGCACGCGGTAGGTGTCCGTCACCGACACCGCGGCCACCCGCTCGGCGCCGAAGCGGTCGATGACCCGCTCGTAGACCTCGGTGCGCCGGGCGGACTCGACGTCGAGGTCGATGTCGGGCAGCTGCGCCCGCGCGGTGGTCAGGAAGCGCTCCATGAGCAGCCCGTGGGCGAGGGGGTCGACGCCGGAGACGCCGAGCAGGTGGTTGACGAGGCTGCCGGCGCCCGAGCCGCGGGCCGCGACGCGCACGCCCATGCCGCGCACGAGGTCGCAGACCTGGGCGACGGTGAGGAAGTACGTCGGGTAGCGCAGCGCGGCGATCGTGGCCAGCTCCTCCTCCAGGCGGCGGCGGACGTCGCGCAGCAGCCGCTCGCCCGCGCCGGGGTAGCGGGTGGCGACGGCGGCCTCGCAGCGCTGACGCAGCACGGCGTCGGCGTCGGTGCCCGGGGCCAGGCCGAGCACCTCCGGCTCGGGCAGGTGCACCGAGCCGAGGCCCAGGTCGCGGGCGGGGTCGAGGCGGCAGCGGGCGGCGAGGGCGTGCGTGGCGGCCAGCAGGTCCCCCGCCCCGCCGCGCTCCCCCGGGCGCGGCGCGCCGGCGGCGGCGGCCACCCGCTCGGCCACGGCGCTCATCTGCGCGGTGCCCTTGAGGAAGCCCTGCCCGGTGGTGCGGTCGAGCTCGCGGGAGGACAGCGGCACGAGGCGGCGCGCGGCGTCCAGGACGTCGGCGGTGACGGCGCCGTCGGGGTCGGCGTGCCGGACGGCGTTCGTCAGCACCGCGGGCAGGCCCGCCTCGCGGGCCAGGGCCAGGGTGCGGACGGCGTGGTCGACGCTGCCGGGGCTCCCGGGCGGGCCGCCGTGGCAGACGACCTCGACGGCGAGGCAGCCGAGCGGCAGCGCGTCGTACCAGCGGGCCAGCACCGCGCGGGCGAGGTCGGTGCGCCGGGCGAGGACGGCGCACCCGAGCTCCGAGGCCGGACCCAGCAGCACCGTGAGGGCGGGCGCGCCGGAGGCGGGGTCGACCGCGTGCTCGCCGACCAGCCCGAGGGTGGTCACCGGCCGTCCGCGCCGCCCGCGCAGGTGGGTGGCGGAGACCAGGCGGCACAGCGCCCCGTACCCGGCCCCGGAGGGCAGGAGGGCGCCGTCCGGGCCGAGCCCGCCCGCGTGGGCCAGCACCGTCACGCGCGGCAGCCGGGGGTCGACCACGGCGCCGCCGCGCGCGGGCGCGGCGCGCGGCGGCCGCTGCCCGCTCCCCCGCCCCCCGGACGCGGCCCCCAGCAGGCCCGAGGGCTCGACGGCGAGGTCCGCGCCCAGCACGGGCGCGATGCCGGCGTCGGCGCAGGCCGCCACGTGCTTGACGGCGCCGTACAGGCCGTCCCGGTCGGTCAGGGCCAGGACGTCGAGGCCGAGGTCGGCGGCGCGGGCCACCAGCGCGCGCGGCGAGCTGGTGCCGTGGCGCAGGGAGGCGCCGGAGGCCACGTGCAGGTGCGGGAACGGCTGGACCACCGCGGGACCCCCTGGGCCGGCCGGGGTCCGCGCGCTGGGCGCCGCCCCCGGGCTGCGACGGGCCAGGGGGAAGGGCAGCCCGCGTCGAACGGGTGTTCGACGCGGGTGACGCTACACCCCGGCCCCGTCCGCCCGCGCACCCGGCGACGCGCCGGGGTCCCTCGTCCGGCCGATCCCCGTCCTCGGGCGCGAGGCGCGCCGAGTCGGACGAACGGGCCCTTCCGCGCCGTCCACGGGGCCCCGTTCGTCCGACTCGGCGAGGACGACGCCCAGCGCGGTGACCTCCACCACGGTGACCTCCACCACGGTGATCTCCACCACGGCCCGACCTGGGGGACGGGCGCCGCGGCGCGCGGCGCAGCAGACTGGACGGCGACCGAGCCGACGCCCGCAGCACCCCGGAGGAGACCGTGCCGAAGACAGCCGCGCTCATCGGAGCGGCCCTCGTGGCCGTGGGGCTGTGGGCCTACCTGAGCTCGATGCCGGGCGCGAGCCCGACCGCGCTCATCCCGGCCGTGATCGGCGCGGTCCTCGTGGTGTGCGGGGTCGTCGGGCGCCGCGAGGGGACGGCGGCGCACCGGCACGCGATGCACGCCGCCGCGGGCGTGGCCCTGCTGGGGTTCCTGGGCTCCGTCGGCCAGCTCGCCGCGAGCCCGGCGGCCGGCTCGGAGAACGCCGGGACGGCGCGCGTGGCAGGCCTGCTCAACCTCCTGCTGTGCGCGGCCTTCGTCGCGCTCGCGGTGCGCGCCTTCACCTCGGTGCGCCGCGAGCGGCGGCGCACCGGCGCCGTCCGCTAGGCGCGGCGCGCCGCGAGGCGCCCGGTTCAGTCGAGGACCGCGGTGGCCTCGACCTCCACCAGGAGGCCGGGCTCCTCCTCGACGAACAGGGGCATCTTCTCGGGGGCCCAGTCGACGAGGTAGACGGTCAGCTTCACCACGTCGTCGAAGGAGGCGCCGACCTCGGCCAGGGCGGTGCCGACGTCGAGGTAGCACTGCTCGACCTGAGCGGCGAGGTCGCCCTCGCCGACCCTGCTCCCGTCGGCGTCGACGGCGACCTGGCCGGCGAGGAACACCAGCCTCGACCCGGTGGCGACCGACACCTGCCGGTAGAGGTCGACCGTGGGCAGTCCTGCGGGGTCGACCAGGGTGACGGCCATGGTGGTTCCTCCTCGTGAGGGCCTGGAGGTCCGGGGACCGGCGTGTCGACCATGGCCGTCTACACCCACTTCGGCGGCATGGACGGCGTGTGGAGGGCCCTGCGGCAGGAGGGCTTCACCCGCCTGGCGGCCCGGTTCACGACCGTGCCGACGTCCGAGGACCCGGTGCGGGACCTGACCGCCCTGGTCGCCGCCTACCTCGGCAACGCCCTGGACCACCCCGACCTGTACCGAGTCATGTTCGACGCCACCTTCGGCCTCGAGGACCTCGAGGCCGCCGACGCGACCCTGGGGCACCTGGTCCGAGCCGCGCGACGGGCCCAGGACGCCGGCCGCTTCCGCGCCGGCACCGACCCGCTGGAGCTGGCGATCCAGAGCTGGGCCCTCGGCCACGGAGTGGTCTCCCTGGTCGCCAACGGCCCGCTGCCGCGCCGGACGCTCGACCACGGCGCCGCTCTGCTGACCGCGCTGTTCACCAGCGCGGGGGACCAGCCCGACCGGTGCCGCGCCTCGGTCGAGCAGGGCTGGGGAGGACCGGTCCGGTCCGGCGAGGACGGCTGAGCGGGTTCGGCGAGCGGGCCGGCCGTCGGGGTGGTGCCCTTGGGGGAGCCTGCCAGCAGCGCCCGGGCACCGCGGTGGGTCAGGTCCGGCATGTCGAAGACCCTGCATGCCGGACCGCCCTCGACCTCCTGCCGCCGGCGCGGCCGCTCGAGGCGACGACGCCCCCGCGAGCAGGGACGATGCGCCCATGAGCGACGACCAGGGCCCGCCCGCCGACCAGGACGACCTCGCCACCCAGCTCGCGGACCTGGCCCGGACCCTGGAGCAGGAGGACGACGTCCAGGCCACCCTGGACGCGATCGTGCAGGCGGTGGTGGCCACCGTGCCCGGCGCCCAGCACGCGAGCCTGTCCTCCATCGAGCGCCGCCGGGAGGTGATCACCCGCGCCTCCACCAGCGACCTGCCCCGCGCCGTCGACCACGCCCAGTACGAGACCGAGCAGGGCCCGTGCCTGGACACCCTGTTCGAGCGGCAGACCGCGCGGATCCCCGACGTGGACGCCGAGGAGCGCTGGCCGGACTTCGCCGCGCGGGCCCGCCAGCTGGGAGCGGGCAGCATGCTGGCCGTCCAGCTGTACGTCCACGGCGAGGGCGGGGACCTGGGTTCGCTGAACCTGCTCAGCGAGGAGGCGAACGCCTTCGACGAGGAGTCCGAGCACGTCGCGCTGCTCTTCGCCGCCCACGCGGCGGTGGCGATGGTCGGGGCCCAGGAGCAGGACCAGCTGCGCACGGCGCTGGGCAGCCGGGACGTGATCGGGCAGGCCAAGGGCATCCTGATGGAGCGCTTCACGATCACCGCCGACCAGGCGTTCGCCCTGCTGGTGCGGGCGAGCCAGCACGGCAACCGCAAGCTGGTCGACGTCGCCGCGGCCCTGACCCGCACCGGACAGCTGAGCTCCTGACGCGGTCGGCGCAGCTCCTGACGCGGTCAGCGGAGCAGGGGCAGCCCGCCGGTCAGGGACCGCACGGCCCTGGCCGGACCGTGCAGCAGCACGCCGGCGTAGGCCAGGTCCGCCGCGGCGGTGGCGGCCACGGCGGCGCAGAAGGCCTCGTAGTCGGTGGTCTGCTGGCCGACGGCCGGCAGGTCCACCACCCGCACCCCGGCCCGCAGCGCCCGGGCCCGCAGCGGCGCCAGGTCGCCGGCCGCCGCGGCCAGCACGGGCAGCCCGGTCGGGAACAGGCCGGGGTGCACCTCGCCGGCGGCGTCGGGGACGTCCGGTCCGGGCAGGTCCGGCTCCAGGGCCCCGAGGGTCAGGGCGAGGACGGCGGCGGCGTTGGCGGCCAGCCCGGCGGGCAGCTGGCGGTCCAGGACGATGGCGCTGCGCACGCCCACCGGCCCCGGGATCTGTACGGTCATGGGCCTGGACGCTAGGAGGTCCGGTGGGTCCGCGGCGTCCGTCTCGAACATCCTTCGGCAGGAGGGCTCGTGCCGTGGCGCTGGACGAACTGGACCGGGCGCTGCTGCGCCACCTGCAGAACGATGCGCGGCGCACCAACCGCGACCTCGCCGAGGCGGTGGGCGTGGCGCCGTCCACCGCCCTGGAGCGCGTGCGGGCGCTGCGCCGGCGCGGGGTGGTGCGCGGCTACCACGCCGAGGTGGACCTGGCCGCCGTCGGCCGCCCGGTCCAGGCGCTGATCGCCGTGCGCATCCGCCCGCCCAAGCGGGAGGTGATCGAGGCCTTCCGCGACTGGGTGCGCCAGCTGCCCGAGACCGTCGGGGTCTTCGTCGTCTCCGGCACCGAGGACTTCCTCCTGCACGTCGCCGTGCCCGACACCGACGCCCTGTACGCCTTCGTCATCGACCGGCTCACCCAGCGTCGCGAGGTGGCCGACGTGCGCACCAGCGTCGTCTACGAGCACCTGCGCACCCCGGTCGTCGATCCCCTGACCTGACCTCTGGCCCCCTGCGGGACGCCGGGGCTCAGCCGCGGGCGGTGCGGGCGCGGTCGGTGCCGGTCAAGTCGATCCGGCCGTCCCCGTCGGGAGCGGCGCCTCCTGCGGCTGGGTCTCCGGCGCCCGCTCCCCCGGCGCCCGCGCCGGCCCCGCCGTCCTGGAGCCGGGATCGGAGCGGGATCGGAGCGGGATCGGAGCGGGTCGAGGTGCCGCTCCCGGCGGGCGCCGTGCCGCACGCGGTGCGCGGCGCCCGCCGGAGGCGGTGTGAGGGGTGCCGGTCAGCTGCCCTGCTGCTGGCTGCCCTGCTGCTCGCCGCCCGCGCTGGAGCCCACCGCCGCCTGCTGCTGGGAGGAGGTCAGGTCGATGCTCTCCCCAC